>NZ_JBFNXW010000001.1:1816227-2118932 GCF_040811775.1 Balneola sp. MJW-20 | reverse complement strand
GATAGTGAAGGATGTAAAAAAGTACCAGTACCAGAAAATGGAAGACTTTATTTAGGTGACGACTGGAAATGTAATGATGGGTACTATAAAGAAAAGTTTGATAGTGAAGGATGTAAAAAAGTACCAGTACCAGAAAATGGAAGACTTTATTTAGGTGACGACTGGAAATGTAATGAAGGCTATTACCAAGAAAAATTTGATTCTCTTGGTTGTTTCAAGGAGCCAACCAATAAAGAAAGATACTCACCAAGAATAATATCAGATAGGGACTGTCCCATTGGTTATTTCAAATCTAAGTTTGCAGTTGAAGGATGTAAAGAAGTCCCAATCCCTCCCAATGCCCGTCTTGACGACTCTGGACATGACTGGGAGTGTAATCCAAGCTATTATAAAGGAAAGTTTGATAGTGAAGGGTGCAAAAGAGTCCCAATCCCTTCCAATGCCCGTCTTGACGACTCTGGACATGACTGGGAGTGCATCCCAGGTTATTATAAAGGAAAGTTTGATAGTGAAGGGTGCAAAAGAGTCCCAATCCCTCCCAATGCCCGTCTTGACGACTCTGGACATGACTGGGAGTGCATCCCAGGTTATTATAAAGGAAAGTTTGATAGTGAAGGGTGCAAAAGAGTCCCAATCCCTCCCAATGCCCGTCTTGACGACTCTGGACATGACTGGGAGTGCATCCCAGGCTATCATAAAAAAAATTACACATCTAATATCTGTTCGAAAATTGTAATACCAGATAATGCGAGTTTAACCTCCACAGGTAAAGAATGGGAATGCAATCGAGGTTATTATAAAGAGCATTTTGATAGCAAAAAATGTACTGAAGTTATAGTGCCAGAAAATGCGAGTTTAAATTATTACGGAACTGGTTGGCAATGTAATTTTCCATACTCAAAACGAGATGATATTTGTATCAGTCCTAAAAATGCAACCGATGAGGAAATTGCAAGACTTATAATTAGGCAATCTATATCCTCTTACTCTGGTAATTGCCCTTGCCCCTATAATGCCGATAGAGCTGGAAGAAGGTGTGGAGGCAGAAGTGCCTACTCACGTGCGGGAGGTTATTCTCCAATATGTTATGTTAACCAAGTTTCAAAAACTCAGATTGTTAGCTTTCGTGCCAAACATATACTACTTGATTAAGACAAGTTACATCATAATCAAAAAAATAGAGATTTCATCTATTGCATTATACAGCTATAGGTGATTTGGTTTAATCTTCACTCAATAAATACGTATATCGGTTAAATTGCCTTCCCTATCATAGTGGCGTGAAGTGCCAATATTCATACCATCAATTCCTATGAATCCAATATCTTTTAATTGGCCATTTGAATAATAATTTTTCCACTCACCAATCTTCTTACCATCATAATAGTCTCCCAAGTACTTGGTATGACCGTTAGCATACCAAGCCTCTGCATAACCATTTCTCAGGCCATTTTGATATTCAGCATATAGTATTCTTGTATCCCCGACAGAATCTACCACTATCCCGGTAAAGGGCACATTAGCGCTGTCTGAATAGACAACACCTTCGAACTGCTTCAGTTGCCTTAAATCAACTACATCTTCACTGTAATTTTTACATGAGGCACAAAATAGTGCCGATAATAAAAGTATTGTTGATATGCTTCTTATCATATTATTCCCCAATATGTTACATGATAGTAAGTTTCTTGAAAAATTCAATTGAAGAGGGCATTTTTGTAATTGCGCAACATCAACTGAAGTTTGGTATTCCAAATGAATAAAAAAGGTCTTATTAAATATTTTTTTGCAGCCGTTTTTGTGTCTGTGATTTTTATCACTGAAGAGACACAGGCTCAAGTGAGGGGTACAGTCTGGGGTTCATCGTATGAGGATGTTCAGAAAACAATTAATGATGCGTCAGAATATGAACCGTTATTAGCATTAGCTCTAGAAATGTCTGGAACGAAAGAAGTAAATGTTTCAAACAGATTAAAAGCTTACACGACTATTCAATTTACAGGCGGGGAAACAAGTTTTGTAGGTTATGTATTTTTGGATGATAGATTATCGAAAATTGGTGTGAAATTTCCTGAACCAAATTTTACTGTTGAGGAGTTTGAAACTATTGCATCAAGATTAACTGAAAAATATGGTGAACCAAATAGTGAAGACTGGACTTGGTATGATGAGACATTCATAGACATGAAAAATGAATATTCATACGCCATAGAAATGGCACATTTGGGTATCACGTATACATGGGACACCGATAAAACCTATCTAGAGTTGTCTACTGGTAATGATGGTACAGGAGAGACAAGTTTTACCATTACATACTATTCAAATGAACTTTATGAGGAATATGAATCAGCCCTGCCTGATGATTTTTAATGACCTTGTATAAGTACAAATTGAACATAAACAATGAAGATTTACTAATTGAACTAGGTCTTCAAGAATAAATCACCATCGGCAAGCTGGAGAAGTTTTGAAAAGAGAAATGTATAAAGAGTATTTAGATGAGGAACTAGAAGAGCCCATAAAAGAGATTATAGATTTAAAAAAGAAGCTAATTGCACATAAAAAAGGTGACATTCAGTTATCTGAGGCAGAGCTGATTGGTATTAACAGTATACTTAAATGGTTTAGGCTGGGCACGTTAGCTCAGCTCAGATTTGATAGAAATGGGGTTATATCAGCTGCTGGTATAGACCTTGAGGAACCAATAGACTATGAGAAAGCAGTAAGGTGGATGCCATGTACAGCATGGTATATAATAGATATTGAAGTTAGGAATGGTGATTTATGAAAATAAACTGACTACCGTAACCTGATAAGCCTATCAATGTCATCACCGTGTATATTCTAGCGTTGATTATAATTGACCCACATGGTAGGAGTACAAATAGTTATGCAATTTTTGTGAAAGAATTTCCGTCAGATGCTTCTTTATGTTTCCACCCCCTGCTTGTATATGAGGATTGAATCAACGTAATTGTAGCAACTGGCGTAAATACAAAGAAACTAATGACATGATTATAGTACTTCCGGGTGTACCAAATGGCTCGCTGTCTAAGACAGCGAGCCATTTTTGTACATACACTCAGCAAAGATTGGGCAAAATACAATTATCCCGTACTTGGATTACGTTTGCTAATCAATGTAAGTTCTCTTTGAATGAGGTAAATAAGAGGATGAAAAAGCCGCAATACTTTTACCTGTTTACTCTCTCGTTAAAATAACAGAATCATAATTAGCATTATCTCCAGGGTCAAAAGTCTGGACTTCACCCGTCTCAAAATTTATTTTTATGAACCCATAATTGTTCTCTCTTTTAGCAATGATTTCATTTGTCTGTTCATCTATTGCAATATTTCCGCCTATCTCTTCTATAGTAGCAATTCTTTTTATTTTGCTGAAATCATTGGGATCCAATTCGGTTAAATAACTGCTTCCATCATATTCAATGGTGAAGAACCGTCCGGTAGCATTAGAAAAAATTGCAGAGCTGTAATTTGCATTATCTCCAGGGTCAAAAGTCTGGACTTCACCCGTCTCGAAATTAATTTTTATGAATCCATAATTGTTATCTCTTTTAGCAATGATTTCATTTGTCTGTTCATTTATAGCTACTTTTTCACCAATCGACTCTATAGCAGCAATTCTTTTTATTTTGCTGAAATCACTGGGATCCAATTCGGTTAAATAATTGCTTCCATCATATTCAATAGTGAAGAATCGTCCGGTAGAATTAGAAAAAATAGCAGAGTTGTAATTCGCATTATCCCCGGAGTCAAAGCTTTGAACTTCTCCCGTCGATAAATTGATTGTTATAAACCCAGAGCTGTTATCTCTTTTAGCAATGATTTCATTTGCTTGTTCATTGAAAGCTGTGTTTCCACCTACTGAACTTATTTCAGCAACTCTGCCTTTTGCAGTGAAATCATCCAAATTCAATTCGGTTAGATAAGTAGTACCATCGTATTCCAATGAAAATATTCTAGTTTTTAATAATGGGTTTAGCTGCACAATTATTTCTTGAGGTATTGATCCACGATTAGTGACGAGTGGGTTTAGTCGAATTTCTGAAAACATGGAGCCTATTTTACCGGTAAGATTCAGTACGCCTATTTCGTCACTGGAAAGCCTAGAGGTGAGACCATCAATTTCAGCATCCCCGGTTACATCCAGCCCAAAGGGTATATCGGACGCCGTCTTCCAGTTATACTTAGGAATAAATTGAGAACTTAGCCCCCTGGTAACATCATAAGCAACTTCCTTCTCCCTGACCAAACCTTCATAACTAAATTCTGTCCCAGGGGCTCCATTTATATTTAGGTCCGTAAGACTAGTGTAGCGTAAGCTGTCGTATGAAATATTATTATCAAAGAATCGGGTTTCTGAAAATCGAATATCGGATCCTACAAAATCCCGCAGTTGAAAGATCAATTCAGAGACGTCTTCAGCTATAGAAAGGCGCTTCTCTAAGAACTTAAACCACTTATTAAAGAACTTCTCCTCTGTCTTATTGATGCAAGCACCAAATTCATAAGAAGCTGCAAATAAGTTCTGTATCAGGCCCATTACTTCTTCATTGCCTGGCACTTGTTTTTTGAAATATGCATCGGACACAAACGCTGTCGCAATGGTTGTAAGGTCTATCAAGACATCATCACAGGTTCCTTTTTTTATGGCTTTTTCGATTCCATATGTCACAACATACCCCAAAGCAGTGGCAGCAAAGTTTCTGTAATTTTGCTCTCGGACTAGTTCATCTAATGTTGTTTCACCAGATCCGTTTGAAAAAGTTATGGTATATACCCCATCCCCGTCATCATCTATTCTGGTTGACTCAGTTGTAGGCTCCGAGGGAGTAAAAAGCTCATTCATAATATAATTAATGATTGAACTTGGAGAGAGTACAAGCCCCTTACTTCTTAGCAACTTTGGCCCGAATACATCTGCTCCGCTTTGATGTGAAATATGAACACCGAATGAGGAAAATATGGGAGCTTCCGCTGGAAAATTAATGATACCGTTTCTCTCATACGTAACTTTAAATTCTGTGATTATCTCATCTCCAAGAATCGGTCCACCTTGATCCATTTCTACTACAAACTCTCTGACTGCATCATTAAACTCCGGAATATCAATAACAGATATATTTTGGTTTAACGCATCAGTAACCATTTCAACAAATGAAGTGTATTGTGACGATTCCTGAACCATAGGCTTCAGGTCGCTGTCATCCAGACCTCTCACCGATATTTCAGGGTACGTTTTGACAAAGAAGTAAACAATGTCCTCAATCATAAGATCATCGTTTGAAAGAGCTGCTGGGAAGTATCCCAAAATTATATCGTCCTGGTCATTTGTTAAGATGATCGGTAATTCAGGAGCATCTTCATCTGCGGGGATATCTAAATTACCATCCGTGTCAACGAAAGCAGAGTCAACGGTGGAAAATGCCGTTAAACTTTCAAGATCAAGCTGTGTAACACCCTGCAAATTAAATGTCACGACACCATCAGGAGAGCTGATATCAGGGGAATCATTATCCTCCGACGATACCGGGTTGTTGTCCTGACACCCCACCATTACCACGAAAATAAAGAAGAAAAGTACTGATACCTGAAACCTATTCATATGCACACCTCATACCCCGAAATTACTTTACAGAATTACTTTATAACCAGCCAGAAAGATGAGTTATACTACGTAGGACCCCGAAATACCGACCCGATTAGTTTAACTTGCAGTCTGATTTGGCTAATACTATACGGGAAAAAATATTTTTATTCCAAAAAAACACTCCTAAACTGATGCCTGGTATTTCTCGGTCAGATTGAATTCATTTTTCCAGTAAGTAATCCTGTTCGTTACTGTTCACTAGTTTATAGGTAACTGCAATACTGAGAAAGAAATGCTGGTTGAACTGATTTGAACTTCCTTCAACTGGAATTGAAAGGCTGCAGAAAACCGGCTTGTAGTACTTCCAGGCGTGCCAAGTGACTCTTTGTCCAAGATAGCGACCTTTTTTTGTTTACATGCCATGCTCGTCGACCGGGGACGGAAGGACGGGGAAATGAATCGACCAAAATTACCGGTCAGACCTGCAGGCCTCTATCACTTCCCGGTTTGACTTCCTCTCATCATTAATGATTTCAAAAAATTCATCCAGGTAACTTATTGACTGACGGAGCTCATCCTCCTCCAGGGGCGGGCTATGATCTTTGTAGAGCTTGTAGATGGATTCTTTTAGCCCGTTAAACTCTGCAAATGCTTTCTGGTATTCTTCAGGAGACTGGCAAAACCCCCGGTATACACGCTCGGTTACTGAGCGGATGTTCAAAATCGCAGGGGGCTCTGCATAAGGGGTATTAACAATGCCGCTCATATCGAAATCATAAGGAATAGGAGTGGGTGTCCCGCCTTCTTCGGGAATCACCAGTTTAATATTGTGCAACCCGGGAATGGACCAATCTGTATTCCCGATCATAAATTGGAATAACGGGAGAAGACTGCTCAGCTCTTTGTCGGTCCGGTCGGGATGAACATTATTTACCTCTAAAATCCTGCCTCCCAGACGTTCTGCCAGGAGGTCTTCGTCTTCAATTAAAAAACCATATCTGCTAAATGGTTCTGATCTCCCTCTTGAATCCTCATAAGTTATTTTCAGTAACCGTACCCTGAAGCTCTTTTCAGTTAACTGATTGTACATCTTATAAACCAGGTACTCCTGCAATAGAAACTGCTCATAGAACGCACGGTTGGTACGGCAATGAGTAACGAGCTTTAATTTATCCTGTCCGTCAAAAACAGTTCCCTCCAGCTGATCTTTTTTAAAATTAAGACGCAGGGGTGGGAAGGGGCAGTTGTCGCGCTGCTTACGGAAGTTACCCCTTACTTTCACCCGGGCATCCAGAACTAAAGGACCGGAGAATGGATCAGTCAGGCGTACGGTCAGAGGATGGTAATCAGGGTCATCTCCCCGGTCATTAAGTACCTTTCGAAGGTCCATCTCAAGCCAAAGCTCAAGTGGTTCGTCCTCATAAAACAAGGGGTAGGTAACAGAATCTCTTTCGGTAGAGTCGGGATCAGGTACAGCTTTTTGTGCATGTGCGCTATTAGTAAACGAAAGCATTACCACCAGCAAAAACAGTACTGCTGAATGGCAATGGTACGTTGTAAGCTGCCGGTAAAATCTGCTTATATCCATAAACATACCCCTTTGATTAGCTTCAGGGAAGCTACCAACACTGGTCTTTTTCAAATTCAGCGCCGGCAGACTGATCAAATCACCCCCCTCAATCTGCAGCTATACCAGAGAAAAAGCAACCACTCCATACCTGGTTGACATAAAAAAACAGTTGATTAATCAGCTAAAAGTGATTAAATCATACCTTAAGATCTTTTCAACCCATTTCGTCTGGTTATGATCAGGTTCTTCAGAAAAATCAGAAAAAAGATTTTAGAGAAAGGATTTTCATCCCGGTATATGAAATATGCTTTCGGCGAGATCGCACTGATCATGGTAGGTATCCTGCTGGCTCTGCAGGTTAACAACTGGAATGAAGAAAGAATTATTCAGCATAGGATCCAGAGCAGGCTTGAAAGCCTTAAGCATGATCTTCAGGCGGATGTGAAAGAGATGAATGATATTTTAAATGCGACCTCCAGACGGCTTTCAATAACCTCCATGATCCTTAAGAATGCAGGTATTTTGAGCAGTTTAAATGAGGGCGATAATTTCCTCCCTTATGAAGAAAAAGATCCCTCTGAAACGAACGGTATCCTGTCTACACTGAAAACTGTTGATGGTAACCGCCACACTTATAACAGCCTGATTGGGGCCGGAGAGTTTTACCTGATCAAAAACAGAGACCTGGCTTCCAGAATACAGGATTATTATGCTCGTGTGGATGAGGTCATGGAACAGGAGTATTTTAATAATCAGCAAAGCTGGCTGACGATAAATAAATCAAAACAACGTCTGGGCATAGGAATTACCTCAAGAGAAGGCTCATTGGAAAAACTCACGGAAATGGCCTTATCGGATCGTCAGTTCGCCGCCGAGTTGGAATCACTGCTTACATTTGACCGGTTTCAGCTGAACACTATCAAAGAATTGAAGAGTGAAGCAGAGACACTTATTGCAGCTCTGAATGATTAAGATTACCGGAAGCAGTCTGTTAGGTTCGAGTATTTACAACTTGAACAGATGAGGAGTTACTCCTCAAAGACCAGAGCCTCTGGGTCGGCCCCGAGCTCTTTCAGGTAATTCATCATGCTTTCGTTAAAGGGGCCTGGCCCGCAGATATAGAACTCCTGGTCGAAATCATCGATCTGCTCTGCCAGAAAGTCTTTATCAATGAACCCGTCCAGGAAAATACCTTCTCCGGTTTCCTCATCGGTGATCACATTGATAAAATTATCGCCCAGTATATCCTCAAAATCCTCTTTCAGGATGATGTCATCATCCGTCTTATTGGAAAAGATCAGTTTATTATTGCCCACATTTCCTTTCATCTGAAGATTGCGAAAGATCGCAATAAAGGGAGTCACGCCAGCTCCGCCGGCCAGAAATACTCCTTCTCCTTTATACTGAATGGTACCCCAGGAATCTCCGATAATGAGAGAGTCTCCTTTCTGCAGCTTTCCGATCTGCTCGGTCACCCCATCATGATCCGGATAGATCTTGATCACAAATTCGAGGTGCTCGTCCTCATTCAGTGAGGTGAAAGTAAAGGGTCGCTTTTCCTCTCTCCAGCCTTCCTTGTCGATCGCTACTTCTGTAGCCTGACCGGGTTCGAAGATATAGTCATCCGGTCTTTCGACGGTGAGCTGAATCACATCATGAGTTAAATTTTCAGTTTCCAGGATCTGTACGTTGTACGACATGATAAATAGTTGTTTTGCTTGTTCTGTAAATAGGACAAAAATTGAGAGATGAGCATTCACTTTCTGTGCAACCTTCCAGCATCTATTGCATCTCATAGAAGGATAAACTACTTTGTAATAAAAAGTACTTTGCATGAAAGAAGAAAGGGATTATATACAGGACCTCGCTGAGATCCGCTCGATGATGGAGCGCTCCTCTAAATTTTTATCACTGTCAGGGTGGGCAGGTATCATGGCCGGCATCTATGCGCTGTTAGGGGCGTGGGTCGCTCACCATTATCTGGAATTCAGACCTGATGCTTTTCTTTATTCTTCTCCATATCTACACCGGACAGTTATTGTGGCAACCGGTATCTTGATTAGCGCATTGGTTACAGCGATCTATTTTTCACGGAAAAAAGCAGAGAACAACGGTGAAAAAGCCTGGAACCTGACTTCCAGGCGTATGTTGCTGAATATGCTGGTTCCATTATTTTCGGGTGGCCTTTTGATCGCGGTACTGGTCTACCAGGGTTTTCAGGGACTGATCGCGCCCATGACCCTGATCTTTTACGGCCTGGCCCTTTTCAATGCATCTAATTTCACTATTAAAGAGGTGAAGTACCTGGGTCAGACTCAGATCATACTGGGGATCTTAAACTGCTGGTTTATCGAAAGCGGACTTTTCTTCTGGGCGATCGGCTTCGGGGCCGCACATCTGATCTACGGTATCTATATGTACTTTAGGTACGAGCGGTGACAAAAGTGAAAGTATCATTCGATGATCTACATAAAGCATTTGAAAGCAGGGTCAGGCTGGGTATAATGTCCGCTCTGGCTGTGAATGAAGAACTGGATTTCACAGCCCTGAAAGAATTACTGGAGGTGACTGACGGGAACCTGGCAACTCACATAAGAAAACTAGAAAAGGAAGGCTTCATCAAGAGTATAAAGTCCTTTATTGATAATAAACCCAACACCCGATACGGTATGAGTGCAACCGGCAAGAAAGCATTTGATGACTATCTGAAGGTGATGGAGCAGATCATCAATGCTCAGAAAAAGAATACCTGAACGATCCAAATAAGCATAGCATCATGATTAAATCACAAGAGTTCCAGTCTGTAAGTCTGATCTGTCATAATGAATAGTTGAGAATCGAAAAAAAAATTTGAAAATCTACTTTGTAATACAAAGTATAATTAAACAACACAGGTATCCTTATGAATGCAATAAAAAACTTTAAATTACCCCTGATCAAAGTAGCAGCAATCACCGCTGTTCTGTTGAGCATTCCCCTTACAGTAATGCAGTTCACGAATGAAGTCGTGTGGTCAGGTTCAGACTTCCTGATAGCGGGCTTACTATTGTTTGGTGCAGGAGCAGCCTATGTACTGATCAGACAAAGGATGGATAACAGTTTGTATAGAATCGCAACGGGGCTGGGAACTGCAGCTATGCTGTTCCTTCTGTGGTCCAACGGTGCCGTTGGACTGATCGGCAGTGAAAATGATCCGGCCAACCTTATGTATCTGGGTGTGATCGCGGTCGGACTGATCGGGGCTTTAATTTCAGGGTTAAAACCACGGGGATTATCCTACACCTTCTTTGCGATGTCCGTATCCCTGTTGATCATCACCGTGATTGCACTAATCACCGGGATGCAAAATTTACCGGGCAGTTCTGTTAACGAGATCCTGGCTGTAAACGGTGTATTTATTGTACTGTTTACCCTGCCGGCCATTCTCTACCGAAAATTATATATGGATGGGAGCGGAGATCCAGAGGCTCAAAGCTGAAAGTTAAGGCTTGAGAATTGACATCATCAAATTAAGTAGTTGCAACTTCTGGGGAGCGAGTACCGGGTGATCTGATCGAACTGATTTAAACGCTTGAATGTTAACTTATTAAATAACAGAACAGCAAAAGAGAACCGTTTAATGAGAAACTTGATGAAAGCCTCCTATTTTAAAGAATTCGGTGAATTAGAAGATGAACAGTTTAAGACAGGTGAACTGGAACTGCCCGAACCGGGTGAAGGTGAGGTTCTGGTAAAAATAAAAGCAGCAGGGATAAACCCGGTCGACGCAGCAATAGCTAAAGGAATGCTGAATGAGATGTTGCCGGCTGAATTTCCAGTCATTCCGGGCTGGGACATGGCCGGAGTAGTGGAAAAGAGGGGGCATGCTGCCCGAAGATTTGACGAAGGAGATGAAGTATATGCATATGCCCGTCGCCCTCAGATCAAATGGGGAACCTTTGCAGAATACACGGTCATTCCCGAGAGTTATCTGGCTTCAAAACCGGAGACCCTGTCTATGGAAGAAGCAGCGGGCATTCCACTGGCGGGACTTACAGCCTATCAATCATTATTCGATGCAGCCGATCTTAGTGAGAAAGATACTGTTGCCATTCTCGGTGCATCCGGGGGAGTAGGATCTATAGCTATTCAATTGGCTAAGGCTGAAGGAGCAAATGTGATAGGAGTGGCCAGCGAGAAGAATCATACATTCATGAAGGAGCTGGGTGCTGACCATGTGATCGATTATTCTGCAGGTGATGTGGGTGAATCGATCAAAAAAATATATCCTGATGGTATTGATGTGATCTTTCATTGTTCACGGGGTAACTCACTGGATCAGTGCTTGCAAGCCTCAGTATTGAAGAAAGGTGGACGACTGGTATCTATCACTAAAAGTCAGCCGGAAATAAGCGATGATATAGCATTTAACTATGTTTTCGTGGAGCCTAATGCAACTGAACTGGATCATCTGAGACAACTTGCCGATGCCGGTAAACTCAAAATAGAGGTGTCAGGAACCTATGAGCTTGATGAAGTTGGGGAGGCGATGAGACAGATCGAACAGCTGCACACCCGCGGTAAATTAGTGATAAAGCCCTGATATATAATTAACTATATCGGCTATAGAATCGAATAGTCCTAAATAAATTGAATTAAAAGCAAAGCAGGCTCCCGAATGGGAGCCTCTTTTTTAACCTCTCTTGTTCCAGCCCATCAACAGCTTATAATATTGATTTATTTTTACTTATCTGCAAATGATATGATAGCTCACTTTTCATAAGGGATGGAAATCCACCAGTCGACAACCCTTGTTAGGGTTGAGTCAGATCAATTCTTCCCTGTTTCCCAGGACCGTATAGCATCTATTGCACTGACTGTTTTCTGGTATAATTCTTCAAGATCGCTCGCATGAACGTCATACTCCCAATATAAAAGCTCTTTATTCTTGTCAACTTTAATGTGGTTCAGATAGAGCCCGTCATTTTCTTCACGGATGGATTTAGCCACCTCAATATCAAGCCTTTTTTGATCAGAGAAGATATTATTATGAACAAAGTAAGACGAGTATTTCTCATCGTAGAGATCTTGCTCTATTGCAAAGTATATGCCATGAACATTATGAAAACCTAAATTCATTTTGTTGTCCTGTTATAATTACCCTTAAGCTGGGGGGTTATTTTACCCCTTTATTCGTCAATAAACCATAGCAAATAAATTAGAAATTGCAGGTTTAAGCGAATACAGAGGTTAATTGCTGATTAGAAGTATATTTTAATCTTATTTATAAAAATTGTTCCCGCCTGAATTTCATAAAACTTAAGTTCTGATAAATGTGTTTTATTCCATCATTGCGATATTTGTATATTGGTCAGATGGCAGAAAAAGCTCCCCTGATATTATTGATAGAAGATGAACCGGCCACTGCTCGACTTGTACAGCATAAGGTCAGTGGTGAAGGCTATCGGTTCGAGCATCGCTCCAATGGAAAGGAAGGTTATGATGCAGCAGTTAGCCTGAAGCCAGATGTTATTATTCTGGATGTGATGCTTCCTAGTATGAATGGCTTTGAAATTCTCAGAAAGATTCGGCAACATTCTGTCATCAAAGATACAAAAGTGATCATGCTGACCAGTAAAAACCGGGAAGAGGATATAAAAACCGGGTTTGATCTGGAGGTGGACGAATATATGGACAAACCATTTCGTCCGGGAGAGTTGATCATGCGACTGTCTAAAGTGCTTTCTTAATATATAAGATAATGCTGATCCTGCTTCAGGTATCTATTGAGCAAAGCTCCCAGTTATTACTGGTGACCTTCTTTATTCTGATCATACTCACCCTGCTGCTCTTGCTGGGTTCCCTTTACTTGAGAGGAAGTCACTTTGCTGCCGATAAAAAAATCTCTGAGTTGGAAAACCGATTTTATCCAATGGTTCTGGATCACCTGGAGGGAATTATTCCGGCTGAAAAAATTCTCTCATCGATCAGTGGTAAAAATATTGAGTATGCAGTACTGGAAAAGGTCATTAAAGATCTGATCGATCAGCTGCAGGGTGATGAAGCCCTTAAGCTCAAAGAACTGCTTTCTGCAGGACCACTCTTTAACTTCCACCTGAAGCAGTTACAGGCGCGGTCAGATATTGAAAAGATCAAAGCTTGTAACTATTTCAGCAAAACAAAACTAATTAATGATGAGGTGATCGGCTTTCTCGAATCATTGATGGACGACCCGAACAGGATGGTGGCCTATTCTGCCGCATCGGCTCTTATGGCTACTCATAGAGTTAAAGTTCGGGCCGGGGCATTAAAGTCATTGGCCCGCCGGTTCAGGATCTCGGAAATGGCCGTGCTGGAATTGCTGTATGAGTTCAAGAACTCCTATGAGGATCAGAACAAGGAGGAAACCGAGGAATTATATAAGATCGTTCTTTCAAGTGAGCTGCCCCCGGATAACCGTGCAGTGATTATTCTGGGGACCTCAGAGATAAATTATGCAGGATTAGGAGAGCTATATTATCAATTGCTTAAGTCAGAGAATCAGACCTGGAATTATATAAAAGTAAAAGAAGCACTGATTCTGGCACAAGGGTACTATTTTAATCTTGACGCCACTGACGACCTGATCCCTTACCTGGATGACAATAGACCTACGATAAAACGGGCAGCTATCAATGTTCTGAGTAAATTTCAGTCACCCAGGATCATCCAGCTTCTGCTGGGTCATTTGTCAGAGAAGAATCCCGAACTGAACCTGTTTATCATCGAAAACCTGATGAAAGAAGGCTGTGATGGTGAGACTATTCTTGCGCAAGCCCCCGTCAAAGATAGTGCATCATTAAGTGCTCTGATCAACATTGTAGAACATGAAATGAGTTGATATGGACCTGAAGTCATTGATAGAGCCTATATTGAATTTTCTGGAACCCCTGGATTGGTTTTTCATTCTCTACTTTGTGTTCGTAAACCTCACCTACATCATGCTGGTGGTGATATCGCTGATCTTTGTTAAAAAACAAAAGCGATACAGTGAGGTGTTTAACCTTACGGGTCTGTTTAAATCGGATCTCTATGCCCCGATTAGCATATTGGCACCTGCCTATAATGAAGAGATGAACATTGTCTCCTCCATAGAAGCTTTACTCCAGCTTCAGTATCCCGATTTTGAAGTAGTGGTCATAAATGATGGCAGTACCGATGATACACTTATGAAGCTCATTGAACATTTTGAGCTTTATTCGGTGCCAATCCCGGATCATCTGGAACTGGAGCATAAACCCATCAAATCGGTGTTTAAGTCTGAACGCTACGCCAATCTGAAGGTCGTGGATAAGGTAAACGGAAGAAAAGCTGATGCACTGAATGCCGGGATCAACATTTCATCGAAGGACCTCATCTGTTCAATTGATGCCGATTCTATCCTGGATCCAACAGCATTGCGGAAAATGCTTAAAGCCTTTGTAGAAGACGAAAATGTGATAGCAGCGGGGGGGATAGTTCGTATCGCTAATGGTTGTAAGGTGGAAGATTATATCGTCAAAGAGGTAGGTTTACCCAAAAAGTACCTGGGCAGAATACAGTCGGTGGAATATCTGAGATCTTTTCTTTTCGGAAGAATTGGATGGGATTATTTAAAGAGCCTTTTGATCATCTCCGGGGCTTTTGGGGTGTTTGACCGAAAGGCAGTCATGAGGGTCGGGGGCTATCTGCATGATACCGTAGGGGAAGATATGGAACTGGTAGTGAGACTTCACCGCTATTTTAAAACACGAAACCGGACCTATAGTATCAGGTTTTTGCCTGAACCTGTGTGCTGGACCGAAGTGCCTAATGAGTGGCCGGTGCTCGGACGTCAGCGCAACCGGTGGCAACGGGGTCTTGCTGAAACCCTATGGCGCCATAAAGGGATGCTTTTTAACCCAAAATATGGAAGGCTGGGCTTTCTGGCCATGCCCTACTTTCTTTTTGTGGAATTGCTCGGGCCTATTTTTGAATTTGTCGGCTTTGTTTATTTCTTTCTGACTATTCTTGCCGGTAATGTTAACCCGGTATTTACCACTTTGTTTCTTAGCAGTGCGATCCTGTTGGGCATGATCCTTTCTATATCAGCCGTGATCTGTGAAGAATTCACCTATCGCAGATACCCCTCAGTCAAAGACGTTCTCATCCTGACCTGGTATGCTTTTCTGGAGAATCTTGGATTCAGACAGATCCATACCTGGTGGCGCTTTACCGGTCTTGTTGACTTCCTGAAAGGAGATAAAGAATGGGGTGAAATGATCCGTTCGGGGCTGGAATCAAAAAAGGAGGATAAAAACCCTAAAAGAAAACCTTCTGATATGCTAAAGCAGTTTAAGCTGGCAGGGTACTGGTCGGTGTTGATACTTATCCCAATGCTACTGGTACTGCTTATACTTTCTTTGCTGATCGACCTGTCTTTAATTCCGGATCTATTTAATTATCTGCCGGATAGGAGTTAAAACAGGTAATCAACGGATATCATAAACTGATATCGGTTACGGGATGTATTCTGGCGGAACTCTTCATTAAAATAACCCAGATCAAGCCTGCCCCGAAACCGCCTGCTGAATTGCCATTGTCCCTGAATGCCGGCCTCATATGAATTTAACCGATCAATATCGGCTGCTGAATTGAATTCCACTGCCGCAGAACCATATCCTGCCCTTAGTTCAATAAAATTATTGGTCGATTGTATATATCGGCGTGCATAAAGCAGGCCGGTCAGACTGTTATTCTGTTCACTAAGTGCATAGAATAAACGAGCATTGAAACGATAGCGGGTCGTAAATTTTAAAATGGAAGCATTGATCACGTTCACATTCCCGGCTGAAAAGGAAAAATAATTATAGCCCAGGCCCACCTCGATCCTGTTGGGAAGTGCCCGGTATAATGCGGTTCCAAAGCGATATTCCGGAAAGAATTCATTAGAGGAAAAAGCGGCAGCAAGGTATGCATAGGTTTTCTGGTTGATCACCGGGTAGGCAAATAGTTCAAGTTCCTGATCCTGAAGACGGAATCGTTCTCCATATTGAAAACTTCCTCCGAAGGCTCCTAAAGAAGTTCTTCGTGAGATGCGTAGCTCACCCAGCTTCCAGGGGTCAAAATTATTGGACAGTGCAGTATAGCTCAGTTCTGTAGTTGCAGTCCATCGGTACTGCTGGGTACCCAGACCCTTGATGCGATCGGATAAAAAAGGATAAGTGGGTTGTAATTCTTCAACCTGCCGGTAATAACGCATAGCCTCTTTCTGATCACCCGCGAGTTCTTCTGCGTATCCTGCCTTGAAAAGGAAATCCGTATTGGTGGGAGAACGCTCAATACCTGGCTTAAGCACACGTACTGCTTCCTTATACTGTTTAGTTTCAATATAAATATCTGCAAGACTACTCCTGGCCAGGATTTGATCAGGGGCACTTTGAATCACATCAGATAAAATCCTGAGTGCACGCTCAGTCATACCATCCCAGTAATAGACCCGTCCGAGAAACACCTTCAACTCGGTATAATCCGGAGCAATAGCCAGTGCTTTCTCAGCGAATTCTATAGCCTTGGGATAATTTTTGTTTTCAAAAGCTTCAATTCGAGCCAGGCGGTATAATTCATCCGGGTCTTGACTGACCTGAGCCATTGTGGTTTTCAGAATGCCGAGAGCCAGAATAATCAAACTAAGCGCTATAGTATGCCGCATAAAAAAAGGTTCTAGAATTTATGAACAGCTTAAAGTACTGAATAAGCTATGCAAGGTGAACAGGAAAGACAAAGGCGGTATTAATACCAATCTGAAAGGCATCATAATGCGTATTCAGCATCAAACTGCGGAAGTATAGATAAAGATTAGAGGATTTTTAGGGACTTTAATAATGTCCCAGTAACTGCCTCATGTAATTAATTCTATTCAAATTATAAACCGTTGATAAACAAAATAACTCCAGGAGAGTCTGCCGATCACTACTATTCATAATTTTTAATTATCAACGATAGCGTTCCATGAACTCATCTTTATAAGAACTGCCGATAGGAATAGATTTTTCTTTAATCCGGATCATATTTCCTTCCACATAGTCGATATTGTTAAGATTAACCAGCCATGAGCGATGCACACGGATCAGGTCCTCTACCGGGCACTCTTCAAGGAAACGGGTCAGGGTGCTATAAAAGGTGATCATTTTATCTGAAGTATGAAGTGTAATATAATCCCCCTTAGATTCAGCACATAAAATATTCTTTATCAGGACCCGGAATAGCTTGCCATCGGCTTTTATAGTAACCGAGGGGCTTTCATTCGATCGTTTTTGCCGGCTTTGCTTCCCGGCTTTATCCACTGCCTGGAGGAAACGCTCAAATGAAAAAGGTTTCAGGAGATAATCAATCACACCCAGCTCAAAGCCGTCCAGGGCATGTTCTGAGTAGGCAGTAGTGAGAATGATAAGCGGAGGATCACTGAGGGTCTTTATAAAACTGAGACCGGATAATTTGGGCATATTGATGTCCACAAAGAGCAGGTCAGCATCATTATTTTCCAGCCAGCTGCGGGCCTCAAGAGCATTAGCACAGGAACCTGCCAGTATGAGCTCCTGTGCATCATCAATATAAGTCCGGAGAATATCGCGGGCAGCCGGTTCGTCATCTATAATTAGACACTTCATGCTAACAGATTCATTCTGAGATTGAGTTCATATAAAGTACCGTCATCAGACAGGTTCAGGGTATAAGCATCAGGATAAGCCAGCTCCAGCCTTTTTTGTGCATTTCCGATACCAAGTCCGGTGCCGCTATCTAAGGTGTCGATCTGCTTTAGTATGGTATTTCGTGTACTTAATTCAAGCGAACCATCATTAACCCTGAGATCGATAGTAATAAATCCGTTTACGTCCTGCAGGTCTGCATGCTTAAAACAGTTTTCCAGGAAATTGATAAGCAGCAGTGGAGAGATTTCGTTTTCGGCAATTTCACCAACAACATTAAACTGCACTTTCTCCGGATGATCTAGACGCCGTTTCTGCATATCTATATAATTTTTAAGATAGGTAACTTCCTCTTCCAATGGGACTTTGTCCAGATCCATCTTATCAAGCACATATCGTAACATATCCGATAGCTGAAGGATAAGCTTGGGTGTTTTATCAGACCCTTTTAGAGATTCACCGTATATGGCATTCAGTGAATTGAATAAAAAGTGCGGATTTACCTGTGCCCGAAGGGCTTTGAGTTCGGAAAGAGTCTTTTCAGTTTCCAGTTCTGCAACTCTTGTACGAGCCTTTATCTCACCGAACCAGGTTCGGGAAAACTCCAGGGAAGAGCTGAGTATCAGATAGATCAGTGTAAAACCCAGCACTTCCGCCGGGCTGAAGACCCCCACCAGATAGAAATCCGGAAACAACCATTTTGATAGAGGTCCGAAAGTGAATTCATAGAGGAAAAAGGTGGCAATAACCAGAAAAAAAAGCATAAATCCGTATACCAAAAAGCGCTGTTTTGCCAGGAAATTCTGTATATGATGGAGGGAGTGGACCGTTACAGCAAATACCATAGGGATATGGAACAGGAAGGCGTAGATCACATCAATGAGCTGTATCTCGTTGTTCCGTGAGAATAGCTCTAAACAAACATAAAAAGAGACTGCCCAGAATATCAGGTACATGAGCAGTCTCCCGTTAAAGATCTTACTGAACTGCATTGGTCACTCTTTTGAGTTTGATTGGATCTTCGTAAGCATCCTCTTCATCTTTGTATTTCTCCACAAAAGCCTGCAGCTCTTTGGTAGAAGCAGTGATCAGGATCCCGGACCCGTCGTCAGCAATATTTTTAACTACTTCATGTTTGATCCTCACACGGTGGTTGCGGATCTGTTCGCTGATCCAGTCGCTGGCGAAGGGTTCCATAACCAGTTCTTCTTCTGTCAGGCTTATCCGTGAAAAGGTATTAATGTTAAAAATATGCCGCTGTACCAGGGTCGCTTCGTCATCGGACATGTCAAACAACTGAAGATTCAGAAACTGTCGGCCGCCGATCTCACCAGCTGTCCCTATAAACAAGTCGGGTTTCTTATCAAGATCCTGTAGGTTCTCGTACATGATCAGATATCCTTTAAAATCCAAAGATTCGGTATCTGCACTATCGACTTCCATATCCGGATCCATGTCATCAAGTACTGTGATCAGGTGCTGCAACATTTCCGGGTTATTGTCAGATGCAAAGGTCCAGCGGTAATCTTCAGTCTCATAAACACCATCAAGTCCCTCAATAAAGACGGCATTTTCCTCATCGAACAGAGGATGCACAGATTTAAGATAACAACCTGAAAGGCCTACCAATAAAATAGTTAACAAGCCGAGTTTTGTAATTAAGCGTTTCATAGTGTTTGTTTTGAATTGCGATTGCACACCAAAGAAACGGACACCTGCAGAGTACAAAAAAAATATTCGATGAACAGGCAATTTTACTCGGTGAAGAGGATCTCACTTCGTTCGGATTATAAATTATAGATTATAAATCGTGAATTGACCTGCTCTTGAATTAATGAGACTGAGAATCGGATACCCATTATTAATGTGTAATCTATAATTCATAATTCTACTAGAACAAAATCTTGTAAACCCACCTGAATGTGTGCCTGCTCTTCTTTAGATTATATTCCAACACTTCATTTAACCTCTCCACATGAAAAAATTACTGTCTGTTCTAGCCGCAATTCTGTTCACCATCTCTGCCTGCACTACCGGTGATATGCAGGAAAGCTCATCTGCTGAGCCTGAAATCAAAAAATGGGCGATCGCTTTACATGGCGGAGCCGGGTACGTTTCACCTGATATGCCGGAAGACCGAAAAGAAGCTTATTATGCGGCGCTGGAAGAGGCTTTAAGCATAGGCCAGGGAGTACTGGAGGACGGCGGCACAGCCCTGGATGCAGTGGAACAGACCATTAATTATCTGGAAGACAATGAGCTCTTCAATGCCGGAAAAGGAGCAGTTTTCACTTCGGAAGGAAAGAATGAACTGGATGCGGCGATCATGGATGGTTCAACACTAAATGCCGGAGCTATTACCGGGGTCACTACTGTCAGGAATCCGATCTCTCTGGCACGTAAGGTAATGACCGATTCCCGACATGTATTCTTTTCCTCTCAGGGTGCTGAGCAGTTTGCAGATCAGACGGATGTGGAAAGAGTGGACCCTTCCTATTTTTATACTGAACGAAGATTTCAGTCGCTGAAAGAAGCACAAGCCGCGGAGCAGACAGGATATTTATTTGAAACGGATAAAATGAAAGAGTGGAAATACGGAACTGTGGGTACGGTTGCACTGGACATAAATGGAAATCTTGCAGCCGGTACCTCAACCGGAGGAATGACCAACAAGAAATTCGGGCGTGTGGGTGACGTGCCGATCATTGGTTCAGGGACATATGCTAACGACCTGGTGGCTGTTTCCGGTACCGGCTGGGGAGAAAAGATCATGCTGAACGTGTCGGCTCATACACTAGCATCCTACATGGAGTATACCGGGGCAAGTCTGCAAGAATCTATGGATTATCTCACCGATCAGGTTCTGGAGCCCGGTGATGCCGGTTTTATCGCTGTGGACAAGTACGGCAACATCTCAATGAAGACCAATACCGGATCGATGTTCAGGGCTGCGATCGATTCAGAGGGTAATAAGGATGTTGCCATATGGGACGAATAAGACGGGAAGGATAAATGACCAGTGAATTACAGATGCTTTAAGAATATCTGTTAAAATAAATGGCTGCTGAAGTTGATCAGGAGCCATTTTTAATTTTTCATCTTTAATTCCCGCAGGGAATGTCAGTCCAGTCCGAGATTAAATCGTTCTCTAAGTTCCTGTACGTGCACACCGATATCATTACGGAGTTCAAATAGTCTTGAATGGAAGTCCTGGTATACCTCACGGTCGAAGAACTTTTTCCTCTTCAGGCTTTGCAGCTTTTCCAGCGACCGGTTAGCGATCTGAAGTGCTTTCTTGGAATAGGCTATGTTGGCACCGATATAATCATGCTCATAACCGAATGAAAACCCACCGGCTATTTTAGCTCCGATCTTCAATGTATCACCCACAAAATCCTGGAATCCTGAATCCTGAAATTTTTCGGGGATCAGTTCGGCCCAGCGCAAGATATCAACGGCGAGATCTTTTGCATTATTATAGATAGGAAGATTTTCTAAGGCCGCGTATTCTGAATCAACAAATTCATTAGTCAGGCTTTTCCATTCTTCGCCTTCATCGAAATCGTCTTCTTCTTCTTCTCCACCCAGGTCTTCGATATCGCGGAATAGGAAATCATCTTCGTCCCAGTCTTCATCGTCATCATCCCAGTCTTCTTCTTCAGGGAAATAG
Source organism: Balneola sp. MJW-20 (assembly GCF_040811775.1). Classification (NCBI taxonomy): domain Bacteria; kingdom Pseudomonadati; phylum Balneolota; class Balneolia; order Balneolales; family Balneolaceae; genus Gracilimonas; species Gracilimonas aurantiaca. The sequence continues at coordinate 2,097,394 of NZ_JBFNXW010000001.1, read as the reverse complement.
GCTTCATCCATGAGCAACTCTTCCTCAATAAAAGCCTCGTACGCGTCATCTTCGCTAAGACTTTCGTTCAGCAGAGTGATCCACCGGGGAACATTACCTTTAGGATCTGAGGCGATGAATTTTCTTAGTTGCTCGCTCTTTCTTTCGACCTCGTTGAGGTGGGCTTCCCATTTAAATTCATCCCACAACTCATCGTCAAAATTATCGAAATGCATACATCCAAAGACTAGTGGAAATTTTCAGTTAAATATAAGAAACAAATTGTATCCGATGATGCAATAGTTTGTGGAAAATTAACGCTATTTGTGGAAAAAAAGTTGTTTAAAGTCTTTCAAGAACTCTGATTATGACCTGAGTCATTTTAGGTTCGGCCATAGCTGCCCCGGCAAGTACATCTTCTATGTTTACCGGTTCAAGAGCGTCCGGGAAGCACTCGTCCGTAATTACAGAAATTCCAAGAACATCCATGCCCATATGTACGGCTGATATAACCTCAGGGACCGTACTCATACCAACTACATCTGCTCCCAGTTGGCGCATGTAACGGTACTCAGCCTTGGTTTCAAGCATTGGACCGGAAACGGCAAGATATACTCCTTTGTGCATTTTGATGCTATTCTCGAGAGCAACATTTTCAGCAAGCTCTAAAAGTCTTTCGGTATATGGCTCGCTCATATCAGGAAAGCGAGGGCCAAGTTCCTCATCGTTAGGACCGATCAGCGGATTATCTCCTAAAAAGTTGATGTGATCATTGATCAGCATGATGTCACCACGGCGAAAATTCGGGTTCAAACCTCCGCAGGCATTACTGACTACCAAAGTCTGGGCACCAATAAACTTGGCAACACGAACCGGAAAGGCGATCTGTTGCATGGTATAGCCTTCGTAGTAATGAAAGCGCCCCTGCATGGCTACGACCTTTTTCCCTCCGAGGGTGCCGAACAGAAGTCTGCCCGCATGACTCTCCACGGTTGATACCGGGAAGTGAGGGATCTGATCATAGGGAATAGCATGTTCTTCCTCGATCTCATCAGCCAGCTGACCCAGACCGGTTCCCAGAATGACCAGGTATTCAGGATCAAAATCGGTTTGGTCTTTAATGAAATTTACGGCTTCATCCCGCTTTTGGCGAAACTCTTCAACAGTATCGTACTTCATCAATGTTTTTAAAAGGTGGGTTCAATAACGTTTAAAATGCCGGATCAGTCGATCTCGTCCAAAATATCATCGAGTCGGTCAGAACCGGGTGCAAATGCAGAATCTTCTTCTTCGTAAGAACTGATCTCCAGGTCTTCTTCGTCCAGCTCAAATCTTGAGTAGGATGATTTTGAGGTAACCTTGTCAATAGATTCTTCCAGGTCTTCTTCTTTAGGGAGCTTGAATGTGCCCATATCGTCTTTAGAGAACTGATTCACAGACTTTTTGGCATTATCCAGATAACTACTAATACCATTAATGATCTCTTCACGGCGATCCAGTAAGCGAAGTATGCTCTGCCGGATCTGTTGTCGCTGATGATTGGCTTCCTTTATGATAGCATCAGCTTCCATCTCAGCTTTTTGTAAAGTGCTTTTCGCCTCTTGTTTAGCTCCGTCCATTTTTTGTTCAACGGACTCCTTGGCAGTCTGAAGGGTCTCATGGAGAGCTTCTTCAACACGCTCATAGTGCTTTACGCGATCGGTAAGTTTTTCGATCTCGTGCTCTAACTCTTTGTTTTTATTTAAGAGATGCTCGAACTCATTGGATACCAGTGTCAGGAAGGCCTGCACATCCGCTACGTCATAACCTCTTAAACCTTTCTCGAAGGTTTGCTGCTTAATTTCAAGTGGAGTAAGTTTCATATGTCCGTAATTTGTGGTCCTAAAGCCTTATCAATGTAACATTTATTCGTTTAACATGTTTCTCAAATTTCCTCCGCCGGATTCCTTATCCGCGGATCTGACATCTTCAGACTCGATCTCGATCTCAGGATTGGCCTCATCTTCGCTTAAGAGATACTGATCTTCTTCCAGATCAGTTACAATTGCTTCAAGATTTGAAAGTCTCTTCTCAGTCTTTTTCTTGAATTCTCCCAAAGCCCGGAAGAACTGTGGGTCAATGTCACCTGAGCCCTTATTTCCCTGTTCTATCTTAGCTTTTACCAGGCGATAGATACCAAAACTGATGAGGCCGATAAGAGTAGTGCCAAATATGATCGCGACAACTGACAAAATCAGAATTTCTTCAGGCATAATTACCTCAGGATTTTACTTTAGATTTACCGCTTTGAGGATCATTATCGGGATTTTGACTCTCTAATTCATCATTTATTTCGATCTGAGCAGATCTTTCAGTTCCTGAATTTTTGGCAATATGGTTGTTCAGCTGATTTTCGATCTGATCCACTCTGGACTTCAGGTTGTGAACGAGCTTTTCAAGGTCATGAACTTCACGGGCTTTGACCTTGATCTTTTCTTCTACTTCCAACTCCTTGGATTTATAAGCAAAGAAGAAAACAACAATAGTTGAAACGATTCCTACTACAGCAAACCATGGTAGTCCAAAAAACATAATGATATCCCTTAAAGATTAATTAGCAGGAACTGCTACGCAGGCACTCAGTCATAGTTTCGCTTTCCGAAAATAGCACTGCCAATTCTGACCATAGTAGAACCCTCTTCAATGGCTACAGCCATATCATTGGTCATTCCCATGGACAGATGTTCCAGCTGAAGACTACCCTGATTCATTGCTTTATGCTCATCAAAGAGGTTTTTTAATAACCTGAATTCCCCTCTGACCTCTTCAGGGTCGTCCACAAAACGTGCCATACCCATCAGTCCTTTTACCCGAACATAGTCCAGATCGATTGCATACTCAAGAATATCCTTTAGATTTTCAGGCTCGCAGCCTCCTTTCTGGTCTTCACCGCTGATGTTTACCTGAATGAGGCAATTGACTACCCGTTCCGATTGCCCTGCACGTTTATTGATCTCCTTAAGATATTTCTTCTTTTCAACGGAATGGATCCAATTCACCCGGTCGGCAATATACTTGATTTTGTTAGTCTGCAGGTTCCCGATCATGTGCCAACTGACGTCAGGGTTTTCGATCTCCCCCATTTTGTCTTCCAGCTCTTTCATTCGGTTTTCACCAAAGTGCAGTTGCCCGCAGGTAAGGGCCTCCTGAATATCTTCAACAGGCTTGGTTTTGCTTACGGCCACCAGCATTATTTCTTCCGGGTCCCTGCCGGTTCTTTCACAAACTGATCGTATCTCGTCCCTTATTTCATGAATATTTGCACAAATATCTTCCTGACTCATGATCCAAATTGCCTTTGTTTGTTAATTCTGAATAAATAACACGAATAGAACCTTTTATCATTCAATGATTAATCGTATTTTTGGAAGCTCTTAAGATAGTTAATTTAATCCATTGTCTTTGACGCGGAGAATTACAGGTAAATATATTAGGGAAAAGACATCGTCACCTACAAGAACCCATATGGAGGGTAGGTAGCATGTCAGTCAAGATCCGGCAAATCACTACTTTCCTGAATCAATGGGCACCGCCCCGTGTGAAAATGGATTATGACAACGTCGGATTACTAGTTGGAGACCCGGATGCAACTGTCTCCTCGATACTTACCTGTCTGGATGTAACCGAAGAAGTAGTAGCAGAAGCGATCGCAAATGGGACCGAGCTGATCGTTGCACATCACCCACTGATCTTTAGCAAGATCGGAAGCATCAACCCAACCAATGAACAGGGTCGTATCATTTATAAGCTGATCAAAAATGATATAGGGCTTCTGGTAGCTCATACAAATCTGGATGCTGCCCTAGACGGCGTTTCTTTTGTACTAGCTAATATGCTCGGACTGGATGATCTGAGATTCCTCAGCAAAGATTATGGCATCAGTCAGAAGATCCGGCTGATCACCAGGCATCAGGATACAGAAGCCGTATTGAAACTGCTAAATTACTATTCCGCAGAAGAAGCTCACAGTTTTGATGTGGAAAGCAGAGAGCACGGGCTCAAGTGTTTTGAAGCGATCATTGATAAGCACAATGTAAATGCGCTGAAGAACGGATTAAATCAGGAGGGCTTGCTCAAAGAAGGCAGCTTTCAGGTACTTGACCTCTCATCTCCTTCTCAGAATTTTGGAATGGGGGTCATAGGACAATATCCTGATAAAGGCATCGGGCAAAACGAATTTCTGCATCTGGTGGCAAAAGCACTAAATGTGAAAGCCATCCGGTATTCCGGCAATGTTGACAGCATCCGAAATGTAGCGGTATGTGGCGGAGCAGGAGTATTTCTGAAAGATAAAGCGATAAAAGCCGGAGCACAGGCTTTGGTAACAGCCGATATCAAGTATCACGACTATTTCCTTGAAAAGGACAACTTCCTTTTGATCGATGTCGGCCATTACGAAAGCGAATTCCCGGTAGCTGAAGCTCTGAAAAATGAACTCAGTGAAGCTTTTGAGACTGTTGATGTTTACGTAACTGATACAGTGACTAATCCGATGCATGTTTATGTATCGGAAACTGAACCTAAAACTATTCAACCAAGTTGATACTCACTCCATGAAAGAAGTACTGCAACAATTAACCAATCTTCAATATATAGACAGCCGAATCGACGAGCTGAAACAGTTGAGAGGCGATCTGCCCGAAGAAGTACTTGATCTGGAAACAGATATTGCCCGGGCAGAATCAAAGCTTGATAAACTGGAGCAGGAGAAACAAGACCTTACTGTTGAGCATGATAATCTGAAGCTTGAGATCGGAAGTTCACAGGACAAACTGAGCAAATACGAAGAGCAGCAGATGACGGTTCGTAATAACCGTGAATATGATGCCCTAACCAAAGAGATCGAAGCTCAAAAGCAGGTCATAGAAAATGCTGAGTCCAGACTTGCTGAAATCGAAAAACGTCAGGAAGAAATCGAGCCTGAGATCGAAGAAGCAAGAAGCGAGCTCGAAGAAACTCAGAAACTCTACGACGAAAAGAACAGCAGCCTTGAAAAGGTTATCAAATCCACCGAAGATGAGGAAGAGGAACTGTTGAAAAAGCGGGAAGATGTAGTCAAAGAGATCGACGACCGCTATATGAGAAATTACAAAAGACTACGAAATGGTCTTTCCAACGGTATCGCCGTGGTTGCGATGGATCGCGGAGCCGCTCTGGGTATGGCACTTCCGCCACAGACTCAGGTAGAGGTTCGCCGCATGAATAAGATCATCATCGATGAGAACAGCGGACGTATCGTGGTTGACCAGTCTTTCTTCAATAATGCCAAGGAAGAATTGTCCATTTAGTCGTGATATGCAGATCTGTCTAAAGGGAGAGTCAAAGGACTCTCCTTTTTTGTTTGTATAAGCTGAATCATCTCAATTTTTGGTATATTCAAAATGGGAATGCCAGATGATCGCCTTTTTCCGACTCAGGTCGGAGAGGGGAGGAAAGTCCGGACACCTGCAAGTACCGCGCTCTCCGATCCTAAGGGCGAAGGAGAGGCTTTCCGGAAGGAATTCCGGAATGACAGACAGTGCCACAGAAAACAGACTACCCCCGATCATTCGGGGGAAAAGGTGAAAAGGTGAGGTAAGAGCTCACCGCCCCTGACGGTGACGTCAGGGGGCTCGGAAAACCTCGCGGGGTGCAAGTTCATGCAGATGGTATACGTCGCTTGCCGTGACGCCATCGGGTGGAACGCATCAGATAAATGATCATCCAAGACAGAATCCGGCTTACAGGCATTCCCTACGATCTACATCAAGACCCCGTCCTAACAGGATGGGGTTTTGTTATTAATCTACCCGATGAAGAACAGTGAACTTAGGATTCCGCCTACGGCGATTAAAAGCATCATCCATATCAGTTGTTTAGCCTTTTTGAAGCCGGCAAGAAAAAGAAAAAGTCCTCCTTTGAACAAGGTATTTGAGATCACGGCAATAACGATCCCCATAGTGGCAACAAAACTGCTAATTTCGTTATAAGCCATTTTGGATAAGGAGAGAGTGATCGCGTCCACATCCATCAGGCCCGATAATAAAGCAAGTAGATAAATACCTTGGTCTCCGAACCAATTCTGTAGAGCAGTTGCCATTACAAGGATGACTGCAAGCAATGCCCCAAACTTTAATGCTGTCGGCAGCTTTAGGGGGTTCCCGAGTTCAAGTTCCGGGCTATTAGGTTCCGGTTCTTTATTTGATGCTATCCAGAGCCATAACACGCATCCTGATGTCAGAACCAGCATGACAGCAAGTGGTATCCAGACCGGGTAAAGAAGCTGTGGGTTAATGATCGCAACTTCAGTAAAGACTCTAACAAACATTACTGAAGACGCAACAAGAACACCGGCAATTAGATAACGAACGGCATTATGTTGTTTCTGTCGGGCAAACTCTGCCAGGCTGATGGTCACGGCTGTTGAAGAGGCTAATCCACCAATTATAGCAGTAAGAGTAGTACCCTGATTTTCCCCGAAATAGCGGACCAGCAAATACCCCAGAAATGATAGTGCTGATATTAGTACGACCATAAGCCAGATCCAGTATGGATTTAATGTTCCCCAGGGTCCGAATCCTTTATTGGGTAAAACAGGCAGAATGATCGCCGATATAACCAGTAATTTAATGCCGGCGTAGATCACTTCAGTTTCCACTTTTCTGAGCCATGTATGTAATAGAGGCTTAAGGCTTAAAATTGCGGTAACCGCTACGGCACATCCGATCGCTTCCAGTTGATGTCCGAAAGATGCCCACGCACCGAGTGCAAAGGTGAGCAGCAAAGCTACTTCAGTAGTAATTCCTATATCATCACTCTCATGGACACGAATCTCATAAATGTATGAGACTACGATTAAGGCGGACAGACCCAAAAAGACCAGTCCGAGGATCCATTCTCCGGTATAAGGGGTAACTGCCGCCCAGATACCGCCCAGCAGCCCGACCAGACTGAAGGTTCTGATACCGGCTACCCGGTCTCCCTCATCCTCTTTCCTGCCATGCCAGCCTCTTTCGGTCCCGATCAGGGCACCTACACCTACCGATGAAAGCAATTTCCAGATTATTTCAATTTCAGGTCCCATACCCTATGATAAAGAACCGAAATAAGATTAGATGTAGTGGAAAGTCTGCTATTTAATAGCTTAAGGCTTAAAGGTTTATTTTGTAGGAGCCTTTAACATTCCGGTCGATCTGTTTCTTGATATCTTTCTCTTTGATCGACTCTCTCTTATCATATTTCTTTTTACCCCTGGCCAGACCGAGGAGTACTTTTGCGTAGCCTCTCTTGAAATATATCTTGAGCGGTATGATTGTGTAGCCTTTCTGGGAAATAGCTTTATCAAGCTCTTCGATCTGCTTTTTGCTCAGCAAGAGTTTACGTGGACGTCTAGGGTCGTGATTATAATAGGAACCATGTTCGTAGGGTTTGATATAGAGGTCCCGTAACCAAACCTCTCCTTTCTGAAGGTAGGCAAAGGTATCAGTGAAGCTGGCTTTGCCCTGCCGGAGGGACTTTACTTCAGTCCCTTGTAAAACAATACCGGCCTCATAGGTCTCATCGATATGATAATCGTGAGAAGCTTTTCTGTTTTTTATGGTTGGTGTACTGCTAGATTCACTCATTAGTAGTTGAACCCGAGGTCTCTCAGCTCCTGTACGATCTCTTCATCGGGAGAACGGTCAGGAAAGGTAGCATAAATGCTCATGATCTGATCGATCTCTGCCATTGCTTTTTCATTGTCAGGATTAAGCCTGAGCACAGCAATAAATTCCTTAAGAGCTTTATTAGCGTTTTCGCGCATTTGTGAAGGGTCCGCATTATAGATCAGGAAAATACCATAATCATAATGAGCCTGTTCAAGTTCAGCTTTAACTGCGTCAGTCTGTTCTTTGTTTTGCAGATCAGTGATTAATGCTTCAAAATCAGGTGGCTGAACTTCACCCTGTACGCTTACCTGGGCTTCTTCAGTTTGCTGCTCATTTGAACAGGCTGAAAATAGAACAAATATCAGGATAAAAAATAAGGGGTATGATCTCATTAACTTGTAAATAAGGGATTAATACTAATACAGAGTACAAATATAAGCATACTTATCCATCCTATCACACGTCGTCCGAAGGTTAATTCTTCTTCCTGCTGAACCGGCGGATGTTCCACACCGATAAAGAAGGCTGTGATAAAGGTCCAGACCACCCAGATCAAAGATCCCTGACCGATCTGTTCAGGTGGAAAGATGAAATTATAAATAAGTGTAACAGCCAGGGATATCGCCAGCATCGCATTGATCCAGACGGTATCGTACCGGAAAGCTTTCTGCATCACCAGGTATAAAATACTTCCCCAGATAAACCAGCTGCCTAAACCAAATCCTAAATACTGAGTTAAGAGATCTGAAAGCAATGGGATCATTTCAATACCGGCCAGGATGGTAAGACCGGTAAAGAAGATCCGGGCAACGATCTTGTGCTTTTTATATCCGATCAGAGAATAAAGAATGTGGCCGCCATCCAGCTGGCCTACCGGCATAAGGTTGAGGGCGGTAAAGAAAAGGCCCAGCCATCCAGCAAATAAAAAGGGGAAATGATACATCTCCCACATCGGAGGCATATTGTCCGCAAAAGATGACATTAAGGAAAAGAGGAGTGTATTACCGACTGTCAGGACCCCTTCCCCGTTGTCATCTGTAATAAAATCAGGATATTCTCCGGTTTCAATTATGTATTCTTTAAGTTCTTCATGACCGGCAAAATTAAGCATGAATTCAGGTTCGGGAAGGTTTATAAAACCAATGATCAGAATGATCAGCGATACGATAAAACCTGCAACAGGTCCTGCTACCCCAATATCAAAAAGCTGAGTTACTTTACGGACTCTTTCCTTGATCCGGATCACCGCTCCGAGAGTACCGATCCCGACAGGAAGCGGAATGTAATATGGAAGGGTTACCCTCACTTTATGATAAACAGCTGCAAAATAATGACCGAATTCGTGAGTGGTAAGAAAACCCAGAAACAATACTGCAAAAAGTAGTCCGCGAAGAATATCCTCTGTACCCGGCATGGCAACAGGAAAGAGAACAGGTTCAAATCCTACAAAGTTGGCTCCTGATAATGTCACGAAAAGAAACGTGAGCAGGAACAGTCCCAGATGCTTCAGTTTTGTTCTGAGGTCCGGTTTATTTTTTTGTTCTTCCGAACTGGAAACCACTTCATAGTCTGCAAAGATATTTTGTGAAAGATCTTCGTTGCTCAAGTATTACCCGGTCTGTTAATTTAATGGTTTTCTACAGATAGGGAGAGTCATGCAGCGAGCCCCTCCTCTTCCCCTGCATAATTCATTCCCCTGAAAACTGACGGCGATCTTTTGTTCCTCATCTGCCTTGAAACCGCCCTCTCCATATTCCTCAATAAATTCAAATTGATTCATGAACACATATCCATGATCTACCAGGGTATTAAAGGTGTTGGTGTTTCGTTCATAACCTACGATGACACCCGGTGATAAAGCAAAAACATTGGCTCCATCGGTCCATTGCTCCCTGAACTGATTGGTACGGTCATCACCACCACAGTTAATAAAGGTGTATTCTTTGCCGTCATACTCTTCAAGAGCGCCTTTTAATGAGCTGCGCTGCTCGGCAATGATCCGGTCACCATCTTTGATGAGTGCTACCACATTATCAGTTTTTTCAACTATAGCCGGGGGAAATACAATACACTCACCGGGACCTGCAAAAGTAAAGATCGTATCCAGGTGCATGGAAGAACGCTGCTTAGGGATATCTACCGCCAGAACGGTTTCCACTCCGTTTTTCATCAGGCCTGTTGCCGCCTGGGTCAGAGCACTGAATGAAGTTCTTTCACTCATTCCTATCAGAACCAGTTTGTCGGATACTACCAGTACATCCCCGCCTTCAATAGACTGATCTCCGGATATCTTGATGGCTCTGTTTTTGATGTCATGAAATAAGGGATGATATTCGATCAGGGTTTCCATAAGCAGGGATTCCCTTAACCGGGCGTCTGTAGCTGCCCTGGAAATAATGATCGAATTTCCGACCACAGCCGCGAGATCACGGGTAAATAAAAGATTAGGCGTCGGATTCAGGCTGAAACCGGTGGAATTCTCGATCTTCCCTAATGTTGCAAACCTGAGAAGCATGTCAGGACTCAAAGCATGCAGTTCATTTTCGATAATATGAAGGTTCTCGGCAGGGAATTCACGGATCAGGTTTTCAATAAAAAAGGCGCGGGCATCCTCTTTTGTAAAGGCTTCGCCAAAGAGATCCATAATCTCGTAGATATTGCCTTCTTCAGACATGGCAGCATTAAAGACCTGCAGCATGTCCAGATGTTCAAGCCGGGCATCACCCTCGAATATGATGTCGTCAAAAAGTAACTCGTCTTTCAATTCCGGGTTCACTAAGGAAACTTCCTGGCCGGGAGTATGAACGATCACCCCTTCCAGGTGCCCGATCTCTGATGAAACATTCAGGTCCATAAAACAAATGTTATAACTAATTAATTGGTTATAAGACAGCCATTAAATATAGTGTAATCCACTTCCATTTATAAGAGGTAATTCACTAAGTGAATCAATATCTTAGCGATGGAAATAAATCAATACAGACTTATGACGACGAGATCAGAGATAGAGTCGCTATTATTCCTGCTGGATGATCCGGACCCTTTTGTAAAAAAAAGTGTGCAGAACCGGTTTTCTGAACTGGGAGAGAAGGCAGTACCACTTCTGGACGAATATCGCTCCGAGGTTTCTGAATCCGGAAAAAAGGAAAAGATCAGCGAGGTCATGCATCAGCTGACTTTCAGTTCTCTGGAAGAGGATTTTATGGATATTCTGGAAGGGGGCATTAAGACCCGCATGCAGCTGGAAAAAGCGGTCTTCACACTGGCTCGTTTTGGTAATCCAACGCTACGTATCAGTACCTATAGTGATAAGCTGGATCATTTTGCGAATATCGTGGCGCCTCAGATCCGATATAAGCTGGATGAAAGAAAGAAAATGAAACAGTTTATGAAGTTCATTTTCGAAGATCTGAACTTCCGGGGCGATACGGAAAGCTACCATGATCCCCAGAATTGCTTCCTGGATTCGGTCATAGAAAGAAGAAAAGGTCTTCCGATCTCTTTAAGTCTGATTGTCATGTTTGTAGCCTACAGGCTGGACCTGCCCTTTTTTGGCATTAACATGCCTATTCATTTCATGCTTAATTTTGTAGGCGATAAAGAAGAACTCCTCGTAGATCCCTATGATGACGGCGCGGTGGTCAGTTACGACCAGTGTTATTTCTTTCTCAAGAAGAATAATATCGAACCCCGGCCGGAACACTTTAAGATCGCATCCAATATGGATATTATCATTCGGGTGATCCGGAACCTCATCCACAGTTACGAAAAGAGAGACGAGCTGATGAAGGTGGAAGACTTGAAAAAGCTACTGAACGCAGCGGAGATGTTCGAAGGCTGAAAAGATTCTGAAACTTTATTAGTGAAAGCAGTATAGTATTTGAGTTTATAAACTGAATCATACTGCCATGAAGGTATTACTCATTCCACTTTTTACACTGATCACGGGATACCTCTATTTGAATGTCAGCCCTGCTGATCCGGCTGCGCACACATCAGCTGTCATCCACAATGACACCACAACTTTTGACCAGTCTGCAGCACTGGAAGAACTCCGTAGAAAAATTGAAGGTAGAGAAGAGGAGCCCTCCTCGGATGTTTACGAAAACATCAAAATGTTTGGACAGTTGCCGGCCGGCCGGCTTCTCCGGGTGATGGAGATGGGATATTCGAGGTCGCTGGGGGTTACCTGTACTCACTGCCACAACCCTAAAGACTGGGGTAGTGATGAAAAGAAGGAAAAACTGATCACGCGTGAGATGGCTGCGATGACCGGTAAAATTAATCGAGAAATACTTCCTTCGATCTCAGAACTGGGAGACCGAAATGCGGTGGTGAACTGCACTACCTGTCATCGCGGTGATACAAAACCCGCGCTGAACCTGGATCAGTAGGGGTCAGATCCTTCGGATCAGCAAAACACTCAGTACCGCCGAGAGCAGCATACAGGCAACACCGGTAATCATGCTGCTGAAAAAGATACTGCCCATGCCATACAGGAAGGAGAAGATCAGCGCAACTGCGTATATAATATTCACGATCTCAGGGGCCAGCCGGTCCGTGCTTTTAACTCCCCGGGAGTATTCATCCCAGCCCCTACCCATTGGACGTACCCTTGCATAGAAACCTTCTAGTGTTTCTTTTGATTCGGGAGCTGTGACAAAAGTGGCGACCAGCCAGATCACGGTGGAAAAAGCCGTGGTAAAGATCATACTTTCCGCAAACTCAAAGCCGGCCTGATTAGAGATAACAGCTCCGATCATGGCCGCTACCATTGCGGAGATCTCACTCCAGGCATTGATACGCCACCAGAACCATCTTAGGAGTAATACACCACCTATACCGGCGCTCAACGACAAAATGAATTCCCAGCCACCGGAAACACTGTCAAAATAATAGGAGACACCGATCCCGATGCCTGCCATCAGGATAGTGGCGATCCTCGATATTCCCACATAATGCTTCTGGGCTTTTTGTGGAGTCTCAAAGTCACCCTCCGGGCGAATAAAACGCTTATAAAAGTCATTGATCACGTAAGAAGTACCCCAGTTTAGCTGGGTGGAAATGGTAGAAACAAAGGCTGACAGAAAAGCCACCATCAGCAAGCCCATCCAGCCGGCCGGCAAGACTTCAAGCATCATCATCGGGTATCCGCTTTCTGCATCTTCCAGTCCCGGAAACACAACCATGGATACCAGCCCAACCAGGATCCAGGGCCAGGGGCGTACTGCATACATAAGCACGTTAAACAACAGTGTTCCTCCAACAGCATTCTTCTCATCTTTGGCAGAAAGCATTCGTTGAGCAATATAGCCGCCTCCACCGGGTTCGGCTCCCGGGTACCAGGCCGCCCACCAGTTCATCCCTACCCAGACAAGTGCCGTGGTGATCATGATCTCGGGATTAGTGAAGGGATTGAATGATAAAACATCATAACTGTAGATATCCCCAAGCCTGGATTTTAGCTCTGTAAGGCCGCCCACATGATCCACTGCGAAGTACGCCAGTGCGATGGTCCCGGCCATGGCCAGGAAGAACTGAATAAAGTCTGTCACAACTACACCCCAAAGACCTGAGATCGCGATATAAAGAGCAATGATGGCATAAAGTACGATAATTGCGATCCACTGCTCAGCTCCTGTCACCACTGTCAATATCTTAGCCATTCCTACGGTAACCCAGCCCATGATCACGCAATTGAAAGGAAAGGCAAAATAAAGCGCCCGGAATCCGCGCAGGAAAGAAGCAGGTTTTCCACCGTACCGAACCTCAATAAATTCCACATCCGTCAGCACATCGGCTCGTTTCCAGAGCTTCGCATAGATGAATACTGTGATCACTCCTGATATCATCCAGTTCCACCAGAACCAGTTTCCGGCGATACCCTGACGTGCAACAATACCGGTGATAGCCAGCGGAGTATCGGCCGCAAAAGTGGTAGCTACCATTGAGACTCCGATCAGCCACCATGGGAGATCTTTACCGCCACCGAAATAATCATCAAGAGAATCCTGCCCTCTTTTCTTCGCCAGGTAAGCAACCCCGGCCAGTATTACCACATATCCGGCAACAACAATATAGTCAATAGGTTCGAAGGGCATTAGTCGGAACGGTTTAGAGGACTGTAAATGAATTCAGGGATTATAAAGAAATGTTTTGACAGCATGAAGTGTATTTAGATATGGGCGATCATTGTGCCAAAAGCTTAAAGCTCGAAGTCTGCAGTCTACTCAGGATTACAATAGCACTATATGAGCATATTTTAATTCAGTTTAGCTATATTCAAACAACAGCTATAGGATAACCTGACCAAAAAATGGATTAAGTATCAATGAGATAAAGAAATATCATCTGGGTTGTTCGGTCTGGTCATTGCCGGAATGGGTAGGGACTTTCTATAAAGATAAGACTCGCCCGGCGGATTTTCTGAGTCAGTATGCCTCGGTATTCAATGCGGTTGAGGGTAATACCACTTTCTACAATACTCCTTCTCCGGAGACAATCAGAAACTGGGGAGATAAAACACCTAAAGGCTTTAAGTTTTGTTTTAAGTTTCCCCGAGATATCACACACATGCGGATGCTTCATAAAACCGGAGAAGATGCCATCCGGTTTGTGGAATTGTTTGAACCGATCCGGGATAAGCTTGGCCCTTTCATGATCCAGCTGCCTCCTGATTTTAATGCACAGTTTCTGACCCGGCTTGAAAGTTTGCTTTCAGACCTACCTAAGATTTTCAGCTACTCAGTCGAGGTACGGCATAAGGATTTTTTTGATCACGGAAATCATGAGAGAAGCCTGAACACCTTATTAAAAAGCTATGGAGCAGATCGGGTGATATTTGATACCCGCAAACTTCATTCTTCGAATTCAAAGGATGAAACAATTGTAGCAGCACAAAAGAAAAAACCCAAAGTGCCGATTCGTTTCGAAAACCTGGGTTCCAGGCCGGTGATTCGTTATGTAGGCACCAATGATAAGCTGAATAACGAGGCTTATCTCAGAGAGTGGGCTATTATTGTGGCTGAGTGGATTCATGAGGGAATTCACCCATATATGTTCATTCACTCACCTGACCGGGTGTCGCAACCCACCTTATGTAATTATTTCCACGAGCTGCTTTCTGAGCTCATACAGGTCCCGCCTCTTCCCGAATGGCCGGTAAACAGAGAGGCTCAACTGGGTCTTTTTTGATCAGACCGCCTCAGATACTTTCAGATCTTTTTCTCCCTCGGGTACTGCATCACCTTTTTTAGCACCCACACTGTGCACCGTATATGGGATAGCTTCCAGCCGTTCCTTCTGAATAGCTTTACCGGTTACTATGCAAATCCCATAATTACCGCTTTCAAAACGATCGAGGGCAGCAGTGATGTGTTCCAGTTTTTCCTGCTGCTTTTCAATGAGCGTATATTTTGTTTCCCGAATCTCCTCATCTGAACCCAGGTCACCCTGATGGTGTGCCGAGGAAGAATCGGTGTCATTTAAATTACCCTCCAGATCGCTGATCTCATTTTTCAGGGTGGAGATTTTATTTTCAGCTTCCTGCTTCATCTCCAGAAGCCGGGCTTTGAAGTGATCCAGTTCTTTATCGGACAAATGAGTGTTATTAACGGGAGCGTCTTGTGTAGTCAAAGTATTACGATTTGTTATAATTCATTATTATAACAGTACTTAAATACTCATCATTCACTCTTTAAGCATACCGATAAGAGCTGTGTACTTAACAAAAGGCACTTCTTCGGCTTTCAGCATTACAGCCTCCTCGTTACCGGGCTCAGCTTTGATATTAACCATTCGAGGCGAATCACCGGCCAGCTCCCAGGCAATACCCGGATAGATTTTCATTTTCTGTACTGCAGTTTCCTTAGTGAATGAGTAATCCAGTTCGATCTGGTAAGTACCTCCTGCTGTTTCCTGCTGAATTGCTTTCAAAGCTCTGCTGATCTCAAGTTCGGACAAGCCTTCTTCTTTCAGGGAATCCAACATGTTTCCCATGTTCACCGGACTGCTGAGTTGTGTTACTTTGGTGAGGTCCTTATCGGATCTCATTTGTTGAAGGATCTCAGCAGGAGGGAAATTCAGAATTGTAATGGTAACAGGACGGAAGTAAGTCTGGCTGACCTCAAAACCCCGCCGACTTAACTCTTCCAGAGCATATGAAGGGGAAGTGGTATCTGCAAGATAGGCAACAAACTCACCCTGCATGAATTCAACTTCTCCACGGTTTATCCGGTCGATCGAACTGTCGTCAATGACCTGGGCCGACAGGCTTATTGGCAGGAGAAGAAGGACTAAGAGCTTTAATGTTTTCATTATCATAGTATAGGTAAAAGAGTAAACTATATCGTATTTTTAGAGCCTTGAATCAAAAATGAGGTATTTCGAATGTCGAAGACGGCTACAGCCGAATCGGAGATCGTCAAAGAGGCTAAGAGAAGAAGAACCTTTGCGATTATCTCTCACCCGGATGCAGGTAAAACCACACTCACAGAGAAATTATTGCTCTATGGCGGGGCTCTGCACGAAGCAGGATCAGTACGTGCGCGGAAAGCGAATCGTCA
Source organism: Balneola sp. MJW-20 (assembly GCF_040811775.1). Taxonomy (NCBI): domain Bacteria; kingdom Pseudomonadati; phylum Balneolota; class Balneolia; order Balneolales; family Balneolaceae; genus Gracilimonas; species Gracilimonas aurantiaca. The sequence continues at coordinate 2,081,184 of NZ_JBFNXW010000001.1, read as the reverse complement.
TGCGACTTCCGACTGGATGTCGATCGAGAAAGAGCGTGGTATATCGGTAACCTCTTCCGTGTTGCGATTCGAAAAGGATGATATAAAGTATAACCTGTTGGACACTCCGGGCCACAAAGACTTCTCTGAAGATACATTGAGGACCCTGGTGGCAGCAGATTCCGGTTTAATGGTGATTGACGTGGCTAAAGGCGTTGAGGAACAAACTGAGAAGCTTTTTGAAGTATGTAAGCTTCGCGAAGTTCCCGTCATTACCTTCGTGAATAAGTGTGACCGGCCCGGTATGGATCCACTTGAAGTGCTCAGTAATATTGAGAACAAGCTGGGAATCGAGGCAGTACCGGCAAGCTGGCCGCTTGGATACGGGCAGAAATTTCAGGGCATCTATGATGTGATCGGTGGGAAGGTTCATCTGTATGAGAAGGCTGACCACGGTGCAAAGAAAGCGGCTACAAAGGTCCTCGACATCGAAGAAGCGCTGGAACTTGCAAGATTGTCGGATCAGGAAAAAGACGCCTTTCGGGAAGAAGTAATGCTGATCGAGGACATGTATCCGAATATGGATAAAGAAGAGTACGCCGCCGGTAGGGTCACTCCTGTATTCTTTGGATCTGCATTGAATAACTTCGGGCTGGATGTATTCCTGACCTATTTTCATCAGCTGGCCCCTTATCCGCAGCAGTATGAGAATGCCGAAGGAGATAAAAGGGAATTGAATGAAGGGTTCTCCGGCTTTGTATTCAAGCTTCAGGCAAATATGAATCCCGATCACCGGGACTGTGCCGCTTTTATCAGAGTAGCCTCGGGTAAATTCAAGCGCGGGGTGGATGTGACGCATGCGATCACCGGCAAGAAGATCAAAATGTCGACACCGCATACTCTCATGGGAGACGAACGGCAGCTGATGGAAGATGCCTACCCGGGTGACATCGTTTCTATATTCAACCCCGGTTCTTTCAGGATCGGGACGACGATCTTTGAAAAAGGCCCGGTTCGATTCGATGTGATCCCCTTATTTACACCGGAGCATTTTCAGAAAGTAGCGACCAAGGATCCGTTTAAGAGGAAGCAGCTGCGGGAAGGACTGCGGCAGCTCTCGGAAGAAGGAGTGGTTCATGTATTTGAGGTACCAAATGGAGTGGGCAATGAGTTGCTGCTGGGAACAGTTGGGGTGCTACAGTTTGAGGTGGTGGAACATCGCATGCAGGCAGAATATGGAGTAGAGCTGGTCAAGTCACCGGTATCTTATTACTGTGCACGCTGGCTTCCGAATGACAATGATGAAGTGATCAAGAAACTTGAAAGCAGCTACTCCACACATGTGACCAAAGACATGGAAGAAAACCCGATCGTACTATTTGATTCTATGTATGCACTGAATCAGGCTGAAGAGAAGGTAGGCGCTGAGAACCTTTTCAAATTCAAGCAGGGCTAGTGTTTAATTGATTAATTGGTGTTGGCTTCCAGGTCCTGAACGCAGAAAGAATCCAGTTCAGGAATATTTCCACCTGTCAGGTTGCCAATAAAATCGGTAGTCTCTACGGCCCAGAACATCAGGCAGCTTTCGGTGGTGCAATGAGCCGGGTGTTCATTGTCCTCATGATCTGTTTCCATCGCTGAGCCAATATTGACCAGCCCCAGAATATGGCCGAATTCATGGTTTAGAACAGTGCTTTCAAGAGAGGTCTGAGAGGGTTGCCCCAGTCCACCTGAATTGTCTGCAATGGTACTACCTGAAAGTGACATAGAGGTATTCAGATAGGCTATTCCCAGTACGGAATTATTATCATAGGGAGCATCAGTGATGAGCAGGTATGCAGTGAGTGTGTCCGGCCTGGCAAATTCATCACGGTATTCATCTTCCAGATTTATTATCTCTGAGACATTGTAAGAGGTCTCACCTGCTGACGGAACCGCAGAGGTTATGATCTGAACGCCTGAGGGCTTATTCAGATAATTCTCCAGAAACTGCTGAAGCTTGTCGAGACTGCTCTGTTCAGGGGCGAAACCTTCCATATAATCTATTTCAACGATAAGAGCTGAAAAGGGATCTGCGGATAATAGGTCCTTAGCACTGCTTCCGGTCTGCTCTCGTTGTGAATAACTGAAGGCAGGTCTGTCTGTGTTTTCATCGTCGTCAACCGGAGCCGAAGAGTCTATCGGAGCGGTGCAGGATGAAATCAATAAATAAACGAATAATAAGATCAGCGTTCTGTAATACATGTTCTTTAACAAGTTTATTTAGTAATACGAAGTTTTTTTAAAGGCAGATTGTTCCGGTAGAGGACCGCTGAAAGTATTACTCAGTCATCAAAAGCCTGCAATTATGGATTATTTCATCCGAATTATGCACATTCAGAAAAGGGATGCATATGAGGTATGGATGGGGTGTCCCATAATTTAAGGGTGATGAGATATGAAAACTGCATTAAAGGTAACCGGCAGTCTGCTTGGACTGGGGGTGGTATTGATATCAGGTGTACTGATCTATGTAAGTGCTTTTTTACCGAATGTTGGTCCGGCACCGGAAATGAGCATAGAGGTAACAGCTGACCGTGTGGAAAGAGGGAAACATCTGGCAAATGATGTAATGGCATGTATGCATTGCCATACCCCGCATAATAAAAAGCAATTCGTAAATCCTGTAGACAGCACCATGATGGGAGCTGGCGGAGTACTTTTCGGGAAAGAAGAGGAAGGCCTGCCAGGCAACTACTATTCCAGGAATATCACGCCAGCTGCACTGGGTGACTGGTCAGACGGGGAGATCTTCAGGGCGATCACACAGGGTGTGAGTAAAGATGGTTCTGCCCTATTTCCTATCATGCCCTGGCCCAATTATGCTCAGCTGGACGAAGAGGATATCAAAGATATTATCGCCTACCTGAGAACACTGGAGCCTGTTGAGCATGAAGTTCCTGCATCAAAGTCGGATTTCCCTATGAATTTTATTATCAATACCATGCCTGCAGCGCCTGATTTCAGTACTAAACCGGATATCTCTGACAGGGTAGCTTATGGCAAATATCTGGTTACTTCTGCCAGTTGCTCAGATTGTCATACACCGTGGGATAAAGGCGAACCCACTCCGGGAATGGCATTTGCAGGGGGAAATGAGTTTAAGCTTGTAACAGGCGGCACGGTGAGAACCGCCAATATTACCCCTCATATGCAGACTGGTATCGGGAGCTGGACCGAGGAAGCATTTCTTAAACGGTTCAGAGCACATAATGACCCGGAATTTCAGCATTTTGATATAGCAGAAGGTTCATTCAATACCGTAATGCCCTGGATGAATTACTCAAAGATGTCGGATGAAGAGCTGAAATCGATCTTTGCATATCTTCAAAGCCTGGATCCGGTAGAAAATCTGGTGGTTCGGTTTACTCCCGAAGAATAGATCAATTGAACAGGTATGCAATTAAAGAATTATTATATGCCAGTTTTAATTACAAGGGGGCATAATTAAGCTCCATTGTGCAATTGCTTAATTGCATACTTATAAAATTGACATGTCGATCCGCTTTAAAAAAGCAGACCTCAATAATGATGAGGACTGCAGGAATATTATTGAAATGACTGATCACTACGCACAGGATCCGATGGGAGGCGGTCAGCCTTTACCCGATGAAGTGCGGAAGAACCTGATCAGGGAGCTAAAAGAGATGGAGGGAGAACAGGTTTATCTGGGACGCGATGAGTCCGGTAAAACAGTAGCTATTGCGAACTGCTTCATAAGTTTTTCCACTTTTCTGGCGGGTAAAACGCTTTATGTACATGACCTTGCCGTACATGAAGAATACCGTAGCAGAGGGATAGGGCAACAAATGCTCGATTTTATTGAAGATCAGGCCCGGAAACTAGGATGCAAAGCGATCACGTTGGAAGTGCTTGAAAATAATCCTGCCAGAAAGTTATATGAGCGAAACGGTTTCAAAATAAAGAAGCCATTTTATCTTTTTGCCAGGAAGACATTATGACCTGACTTAGATTTAATGCTCTGACCTAAAAACCTTAGATTCTATGGAATCATAATTTATTTCTGAGAATGCCCGCATCAGCAGATGTCAAAAAAGACCTGAGAATCGTGAAAGCGGATCTGGATGATCCAAAACACGCATCGGATATTGTTAATATTGTTGATCTTTTTGCCCGGGATCCCATGGGACAGAATGAGCCTCTGGAAGAAGAAGTTCTGGCAGATATGATCGATGAGATGAAGAAGGTTCCGACATCCATGACTTATATCGCTTACCTGAATGACAAGGCCATGGGAATCGTGACCTGTTTTATAGGTTTTTCAACCTTTACTGCCAGCAAGGTCTTTAAGATCCATGATGTTGCTGTTCATCCCGATGCAAGAGGAATGGGGATCGGAACCCGCATGCTGATAAAGATCGGAGAAGAAGCCAGGAAACTGGGTTGTTCCAAAGTGACACTGGAAGTCCGGGAAGATAATCCCGCCCGACGCCTCTATGAAAAACTGGGCTTCGAATATGGTGATCCGAAATGGTTCTTCATGACGGCCGATCTGGATTGAGCAGCTGACCTGCTCTTAGCTTTTACTGGAATTACCACGCCGGCGTAATATGATACTGATACAGAATATCATGCACCCATCATTGATCCCCGCTAGCACGTATACACTTCAACGCCTTTTCATAGTACCCAGTACTCAGTACCCTAACCTATTCCGATTCGAGGATCGCCTCTGCTTCTTTAGCAAGTCCAAGCACCGCACCCCGATAAAGCTCGGAATTGTTATATCTCAGAATGGCCGACTCCACATCCCCAGTGATCTCTTTGAAATGAGCTAGGTATTTTGCTACCGACCGGATATTATTTCCCATATCGTAAAGATCATCCCCTACAAACCATCGATTCAGGGAATAAGGTATAAACTGAGCATAGGACATCGCTCCCGCATAGCTAGAGCTCATCTCAAAAACATCGAGGTCGTATTTTTTGGCAAAAATGAGCAGTTCTTCCAGCTGAGCACGGGCGAATTTACTTCGGTAGCCTTCCGCATACATGGATACGTAAGCATTAAAAGGGTTGTAGCTGCCTTTATAAACTCCATACTCTGATTCAACGCCCAGGATACCGGCTATGATCTGCTTTGGAATGCCGTATTCTGCTTCAGCAGCCTCAAGGTCTGCTATGTAGGTTTCCAGAAATTCTGGGAGTACTTTTACTTTCTTATCAATGCGAAGCACCTGCTGATAATCTTCCAGTGACTCAATTCTGACTTCCGCAGAACGGGTAAACTTGGAGGTGATATCCTCTACCAGTTTGAAACGGGAATCCTCCAGCATACTTTTAAAATCATAACCTTTTGACTCAAAATATTTGGTCAGCTCGGCAATATTCTTTTCCACATCACCGGAAGATGAAGCATGCAAATTTCCAGCTGATGACAGGATCATCATGGAAGAAATAAAAAAGCTGATCAGCAGTATTCTTTTTTTCATAGCAGTTGATTTAACTCTCTCATAGTTACATCATTATAATAAACGGTCACTGAATTGTGAAGCTCTCTGCTCATTAAATTTCATTTAACAAAACGGGTGTAAGGAATCCTGTATCCGGATTCGAAGTTCAAAACAAAAAACCTTACCTTACAGGGCTTTTAAAAGCAGGTTCTGATGAAATCCAATTGGAAAGGAGCATCAGCCTAACTAAAACCTGTTCGACTATCAGGACAGACGCCTAACTTTAAATCATTATTCAAAAAATACCATGGCAAAAGAATTTGATGTGTGTGTAATAGGATCCGGCCCCGGCGGCTATGTAGCAGCTATTCGCGCTTCTCAGCTTGGATTCAAAACCGCAATTGTTGAAAAAAGACATTTAGGTGGGGTATGTCTGAATATTGGTTGTATTCCAACTAAAGCCCTTCTTCGTTCTGCAGAGGTTCTGGAGTCTATCCAGCATGCTTCTGATTATGGTGTGAACGTAAAGGAATATTCAGCAGACTTCGGCGGCATGGTGAAGCGCAGCCGTAACGTAGCCAATAAAATGAGTAAAGGTGTTCAGTTCCTGATGAAAGCCAATAAGATCGAGGTTTTCATGGGAACCGGTGTATTCAAGTCAAAGAATGAACTGGCCGTTAACGACGACAGCGGAAAAGAAACCGAAGCCATTAAGGCAAAGAATTTCATCGTGGCAACTGGTGCACGTCCACGTCAGCTTCCAAACCTGGAGATCGATGGTAAGATGATCATCGACTCGGAAAGAGCCATGCAAATGGACAAGCAGCCAAAGAAAATGGTGATCATTGGTGCCGGCGCGATCGGTGTTGAGTTTGCCTATTTCTACAACACGATCGGTACAGAAGTGACTATCGTGGAGCTGCAGAAAACGCTGGTTCCTGTTGAAGACAAGGATGTCGGAAGAGAGCTCGGTAAACTGTACAAGAAAAAAGGCATCAACATTATGGTTGAGAGTACAGTTGAGAAGGTCGAAAAGAAAGGAAAAGGGGTTAAGGTGACCGTGAATACCAAGAAAGGAAAAGAAGAGATCGAAGCGGATGTTGTTCTTTCTGCAGTTGGTGTGACCGGTAACGTAGAAAACCTCGGACTTGAGAAGATCGGTGTTAAAACCGAAAAAGGAGCGATTAAAGTAGACCGATCCACTTACAAGACAGATGTGGATGGTGTGTATGCTATCGGTGACGTGATTGGAGCCCCCTGGCTGGCACACAAAGCTTCACATGAAGCGATCAACTGTGTAGAGCAGATTGCAGGAATGAATCCTCATGCTATCAATTACAATAACATCCCCGGCTGTACCTATTGCGAGCCTCAGGTAGCTTCTGTTGGTCTGACGGAAGAGCAGGCCAAAGAGGAAGGCTATGACGTCAAGGTCGGAAAATTCCCGTTCTCTGCCTCCGGTAAAGCGACCGGACTGGGTCATGAAGAAGGTTTTGTGAAAGTGATCTTTGATGAGAAATACGGCGAGTGGCTGGGTTGCCATATGATCGGTTCACATGTTACCGAACTGATCGCAGAAGCGGTTGTAGCAAGGGACCTCGAGACCACCGGTCACGAGATCATCAGTGCGGTACATCCTCACCCTACTATGAGTGAGGCGGTAATGGAAGCCGTTGCTGAGGCATACAATGAAGGAGTCCACCTCGGTACTCCCGTTAAAAAGAAGTAACAGTATTCTTACCGGGGGATCTTTGATCTCCTGATACTAAATTAAATGGCTCCCTGAATAAGGGGGCCATTTTCATCTGCAGCATGCAACAAGTTGAATTATACGATCTGGGGAGTGCTTCTTACAGACCTATATGGGATCTGCAGAAAGAGGTACAGAATGTTCTGATCACACAGAAAAGAGCTTCTCAGAAAGAGGAATTCAGCGGGGAAAGGCAGAAAGATGTTCTGATCTTTGTGGAACACCCTCATGTATACACGCTTGGAAAAAGCGGCGAGGAAGAGCACATGCTGAGGTCTGTGGCCGAACTAAAGCAGCTCGAAGCTGAATTTGTCAAGATCGACCGCGGAGGGGATATCACCTATCACGGACCGGGACAGATCGTAGGTTATCCTATTATGGATCTGGACAGACATTTTACCGATATCCATAAGTATCTGCGTTACCTGGAAGAGGTGCTGATCAGAGTTTGCAGCGACTATGGGTTTGAGGCAGGCCGAATTGAGGGACTGACCGGAGTGTGGGTAAATAATGAAAAAATTTGTGCAATGGGTATCCGATGCTCAAGATGGGTGACCATGCATGGGTTCGCATTTAATGTTAATACGAACCTGGATTATTTTGGAAATATCGTCCCCTGTGGGATAGATGATAAGGCAGTGACCAGTTTAGAGAAGCTGACAGGCCATAAAATAGACCCTGAAGAAGTAAAAAAACGTATTCAAAAGCACTTTGAAGACGTTTTCGGGGTTAAGATTGAGCCGGCTGGCGGAGAGGAAGAAATCAGGCATAATATTTTGTAACTTAGGTGTCCTTTTGACGGCAAATTGTCAACAGGGACATGGTATTTATTGAGAGGAATTAAATGATCAAAGAATTACAGGTAGTCGATAAGCCATCAGCGAAGCGCAGACCAGACTGGTTGCGGGTGAAGCTTCCTTCAGGAGAACGCTTTAAGGAAGTAGCTGATACTATTAATGAACACAACCTTCATACGGTTTGTTCGGAAGCACGCTGTCCGAACATGGGTGAATGCTGGGGTGCTGGTACAGCTACCTTTATGATCCTGGGTGATGTTTGTACTCGTTCCTGTTCTTTCTGTGCTGTTAAAACGGGGCGCCCGCCAAAAGATTTGGACTGGGATGAGCCAAGAAGAGTTGCTGATGCTGCTGCCAAAATGAAATTAAAACACGTTGTACTTACCTCGGTAAACCGTGATGAAAGAAAAGATGGCGGAGCTCCGATCTTCGCAGAATGCCATAAAGTTCTCCGCGAGACCATTGACGGTGTAACGATTGAATCTCTGATCCCTGATTTCAGGGGAGTCTGGGATGCCCTGCAGATCGTAATCGATACCCCACCCGATGTTTTGAGTCACAACCTAGAGACGGTGCCTTCAAAATACCGCAGAGTACGTCCGCAGGCACGTTACGAGCGCTCATTGGAACTGCTTCAGAGAACGAAGAATGCCGGGATCCGTACCAAGACCGGGATCATGGTTGGTTTAGGTGAGGAAAGAGAAGAAGTTATTGAATTAATGCAGGACTGTGTGGATCACGGTGTAGATGTACTGACCATCGGGCAGTACATGCAGCCTACAAAGATGCACCATCCGGTATTGGATTGGGTACATCCGGATCAGTTTGCTGAGTACAAAGAGATCGGTGAAAAACTGGGCATCGAACATGTAGAAAGCGGTCCTTTGGTTAGATCCTCTTATCATGCTGAGCGTCACGTCTGATCCAGGATTCAGGTCGGTTTTAAATTTCATCAAGTAAATTATGCTATCACTACTGCTGGTACTGGCTATAAGTTACCTGTTAGGGTCTATTCCTTCTTCTTTATGGGTTGGGAAACTGTATAAAGGGATCGATATCAGAGAGCATGGCTCCGGAAATGCCGGAACCACAAATACATTCCGGGTGCTTGGCTGGAAAGCAGGTGCGGTAGTATTTGCCCTCGATTTTCTTAAAGGTTTTGTCGCATCTTTCTGGGTGAGCAATCAGGCTTTTGAATTATTCAGTTTTGGAAGCGGTCCCATAGCCCCTCCGGGATGGGAAGCTGATGCATTTCTGATGATCACATGCGGACTGATGGCGGTTGTGGGACACATGTTTCCCGTGCTGGCTAATTTCAAAGGAGGTAAAGGAGCCGCAACCGCATGTGGTATGCTGTTCGGTATAGAACCGATCTCGATCAGTATTTCCTTTCTGATCTTTATTATCATTACTCTGAGCACTCGCTATGTATCGCTGGCGTCTGTCACCGCCACTTTTTTCTACCCGGTGAACCTGCTGATCCTGCGCTACCTTTTGGATTATTTTGTAGATGGAAGTATAATAGTATTTGCGGCTATCGTTGCGACCGGAATCATCTACAAGCATAAGTCGAATATAAAGCGATTGCTGAATGGTACGGAAAGCAAGATAAGTCCGCCCAAATCAAAACCGGGTGAGGAAGAACTGGCGAAAGCCGGGGCCGAAGCATGAGAAATGTGACCATTATTGGAGCAGGTAGTTTTGGAACAGCACTGGCTATGGTGCTTGATACTGCCGGTAATAAAGTTCAGATCTGGGCCCGTGAAAAAGATATTGTTGACGCAATCAACAGTGAACATCGCAACCCGAATTACCTGCAGGACCTTGAGCTTCCTGAGCACATCAAGGCCTATCATGACCTGGAAACCTGTCTGCAGGATCAGGATATGATCGTTTTTGCAACTCCGTCTCATACCCTGAGGGAAGTAAGTGCTAAGATCAAACACTGTCTTGACGGCCACGAAATACTGGTGGCTGTATCTAAAGGAATTGAGAATGATACTTTTATGACCATGTCTCAGGTGCTGATCGAAGTTATGGAAGGCATTACGTACGAGGATAATATTGGTGTCCTTTATGGTCCCAGTCATGCAGAAGAAGTAGCACTACTGAAACCAACAACGGTTGTTGCGGCAGCATACTCGTCAAGAACCACCCGTCTGATCCAGGAAATATTTATGACGCCTATGTTCCGGGTATATGCCAATAATGATGTGATCGGTGTGGAGATAGGCGGATCAGTTAAAAATACCATGGCGATCGCAGCCGGGATCATTGACGGCGCTGAATTGGGTGATAATGCCAAAGCAGCTTTAATGACCCGAGGGCTGCATGAAATGAAACGAATGGGAGCAGTACTGGGTGCTCATGCAGATACTTTTGCAGGCCTGACCGGGATGGGTGACCTGATCGTGACCTGTACCAGTACACACAGCCGGAACCGTTCGGTCGGTTTTCGCATTGGGAAAGGGGAAAAGCTGGACGATATCATTAACAGCATGAATATGGTGGCAGAAGGTATTAAGACCACCAAATCTGTGCGCGACTGGTCGGTAAAGAATAATATTGAAATGCCGATCACCTGCGCCATATACAAAGTACTCTTTGAAGACGTTGATCCTAAAGATGTTCTGTACGAACTGATGACCAGAGATCCTAAAGAAGAGATCGCAATTTAAGCGATAAAGACGGCATTATTATACATTTTAGATCATCTGCATTATGAAGGAAGACCTGGATTTTTATCTGCAATACAATGGTTCTGTCAAAGTATCTGAGATGACCAAGATGGACCTGAAAAACCTGATCCAGACCGGTGAAAGCAGCTTTCTGGAATTTAAACATCAGGTAGCTTCTCCCGAAAAGATCGCAAGAGAGATCGCTGCATTTGCAAATACTAAAGGAGGGACCATTCTGATCGGTGTATCCGATAACGGAGAGATGGTAGGAGTTGAAGGTTACTTTGAAGAAGAATTTCTGCTGAATCAGGCTGCATCGGAAGAGTGTATTCCGGCTGTTGCTATATCGATCGAAATGCTTCATGTTGGCGACCGTGATATTCTGATCGTAAAAGTACCGGAGTCAGACTCAAAACCGGTCTACGTGAAGGGCAAGAAAACCCGCCTGGTGTATATTCGGCAGGATGATGAGAGTATCGTAGCCTCCGACGAATGGATCGAACTCCTGAAGAACAACGATTCAGATGAGGGAGTTACTTTTGAATATGGCGAAAGAGAGCAAAAGCTTTTCCGTTTTTTGAATGAATACGGCTCTATCACCGTTGATCGCTTTGCACTGCTGATAAGCGTAACGACTTATCGTGCGGCTAAGATCCTGGTAAACCTGGTGAGTGCAGGGGTTCTGGATCTGTTCGATAAGGAAGGGGTCGCACACTACACATTTTCACAAAAAAGTTCGTAATTTTACCTGTTCTAAACAGGAGAGTACCATGAGTATGCAGGACGACAATCTTGACGATGTAATATCATCCCTGATCGATAGTGATGAGGAAGATAAGGATGCTAAAGCAACAGCTCCGGGGCCTTTGATCGACAAAGAGGAATTGACCGGCGAGCCGGTTACATTAACCGAAAGAGCAGCAAAGCAGGTAGAGAAGATCCGCCGGCAGGAAGGTCTGGACAAAAATCTCTATCTGAGAGTTGCAGTTGAAGGGGGAGGCTGTTCAGGTTTAAGCTATAAACTAGGTTTGGATCACCGAACAGATGAAGATATTGTCTTCGAAAATTACGGAATAGAGGTGATCGTAGATCCAAAGCATCTTATGTACCTTGAAGGTATCGAAGTGGATTACCCGGACGGACTGGATGCCAGAGGATTTACCTTTGATAACCCGAATGCTGTTGAGAACTGTGGTTGCGGAAGCTCTTTCGCTATCTGAAAGCTAATCTATTAAGGAATACTTGCTTCCAACCAACGAGATTCCGGTCCCGGATTGGATCATAAAGTATGACTGCTGTGGGGATCTATTGTAGCGAGGGTGCCTATATAATGATCAACTCTTTATTGTAACCGTTGAGCTTACTTATAATTAATTAAGTTTAGCCTGCGCTTTCGTAATGAGTTTTTCGATCTCTTCTTTCGAGAAAACTTCCTTGTTATTACAATAGTGGCAGACGATCTCCTGACTTTCTCCCTCCAGGTCTTTAAGGTCATCAAAACTAAGCATGGCCAGTGCACTTAGAAAACGATCGCGGTTACAGCGGCAGAAAAAATCCACAGGCTGCCTGTCGAGTTCTTTTACTTCTATAGGGGAGACGGCCTTTTTCATGATCTCATCTATATACTGACCATCATCCAGTAGGTCAGAAATTGATGGAAATGAAGTAAGTCGTTCCTGCAGCATCTCGATCTGCCCTTCTGAGGCACCACCCAGGCGCTGTATTAACAGCCCGCCGGCCTGAGTTACTTCTCCTTCTTCATCGATGTCCACATCGAGTAAAACCGCTGATGGGATCTGCTCCGATTGTGTCAGGTAATGCGCAATATCACTATTCACATCACCCTTGATGAGTTCAATCGTGCTCACCCGTGGTTCTGCCTCGTTATAAAGTACTTTTGTGAAGGATAGTATTCCAAGGCCGATCCCATCCCCGATGGTGACATCGGAAGAGGAATAATCCAGTTCTGCCTGGGGCTCTTTTACATATCCACGGATCTCTCCCAGGCTGTTTGCTTCTGCTATCACAAATCCAATGGGCCCGTCACCATCCATTCGCAGCTGAACGCGTTCTTCTTTCTTGAGTTCAGAAGCCAGAAGCATAACGCCGGTAAGAGCCCTACCAAGCACTACCGTATTAAGGAGGGATAATCCGTGCCGTTTCTTTGCTTCTTTTACTACATCGGTGGTCTTCACCACTGTTACCTTGAAATGACCTTCTTTGGTAATACCCTTAATGATTCGGTCTTTAAACTGAAAATCTTCTTTCTTCATGAATAAGTGAGATGCGATTGCTGTATATAATAAAAAAGTCCGCTCATATTGTGAGCGGACTCAAAGATAAAGAAATTTTAGTTCCTATCGGCGATCCGATAAATACATCTCACCAGCTCTTCCTGAGAAGTGACCTTTGGAGGAGTATACTGTGTGGATCTTTCCGACTTTTGCGATCCTTTGCTCTGCAAGGATATTGGAAGCCACATGACTTGGCACATCATTTTCTTCGGAATATTTCAGGATATCGAGGATAGTGTCATAGATCCTTTCGGCTTTTTTATGAGCTCTTTCCTCATTGTACCCTTCCAGTTCGCCGGACACATTGATAAGCCCGCCTGCATTGATCACATAGTCCGGAGCATAGATAATTCCGCGTTTAACCAGTTCTTTACCGTGCTTATCTTCGTCTTCGAGAACATTATTAGCTCCGCCGGCAATGATATCACACTTGAACTGATCCATGGTGTCGTCATTGATCACTCCGCCAAGCGCACAAGGAGTATAGATGTCAACATCCAGCCCGTAAATAGAATCAGGATCCACTACTTTGGCTCCAACTTCTTTAGCCAGTTCGTTGGCTTTGTCTTCATAGATATCAGAAACATATAATTTAGCACCCTCTTTAGCAGCATGACGGGCGAAATATGTGGCAACATGACCGGCTCCCTGAAGCGCGATCTTTTTACCTTCCAGTGAGTCTGATCCGTAAGCTTTTTTAGCACAGGCTTTGGCTCCCATATACACTCCGAAAGCGGTAACAGGAGAAGGGTCTCCGGAACCACCTAATGATTTTGGGATACCGGTTACGTATTTGGTCTCAGAAAAGACCCATTCCATATCTCTCTCTTCCATACCGACATCTTCGGCTGTAATATAACGGCCGTTCAGTCCGTCAACAAATCGCCCAAAAGAGCGGAAAAGGGCTTCATTCTTATCTTTATGAGGGTCCCCAATGATAACGGCTTTACCGCCACCCAGATTAAGACCGGATATAGCAGCCTTATAGGTCATACCTCTTGATAGACGAAGAACGTCACGCAAGGCTTCTTCTTCACTATTGTAATTCCACATGCGGGTTCCACCTAATGCCGGACCGAGGGTGGTATCATGTATAGCGATAATCGCCTTGAGGCCATTTTCCGGGTCTGAGCATATAACGATCTGCTCGTGCTCACGGGAAGCGAGGGCATCGAAAATGGGAAAGTCCGCAGTACCCTTTTTTGTTTTCTGCTTATCTAATGTCAATGCTTCAGTCATAATCAGGTTTTTCAGGTCTAAGAGAACAATCTTTATTGGAAACGCTTCCAGGCCGGTTAAAAAAGTTTACAATGAATTATAGCCAACGGTGTGTTCATTGTTTCCGAACCGGTGAAAACGGGTTTAAAACAGTATACAATGATAAAAAAATTATGTTAGAATTGCTTATACACTGACCTGTAAAAAAACTCTTAAGTGTAAAAAATTGAAGGTCAAATGAGGCATATGAGATCCTTTGAAAACGATTTATCTGCATGAATTGGATATTAAAAAATTGCAGATTTTGCCGGACAGAATTGTATTTTATATGTCAATGGACAGAACGCTGTCCCAGGTTGTTGGGCTTGATCGCCGTTCATCCCTTATGAATAAAAAAAGAGGAAAAAATAAAAATGTCATTCCGCTGGGTTTACGCGCAGCCGGAGCGGGAAGAGTCTGTCCCCATACTCAGAGAAGAGCTGGGTATCTCGGAGAGAGTTGCCCGTTTACTGGCTATCCGCGGCATAGAGACGTATGATGATGCAAAATCTTTCTTCCGCCCAAATATAGATCTGTTACACGATCCATTCCTGATGAAGGATATGGAAGCTGGAGCTGAAAGACTGGCCCTTGCGATCCGTAATGGTGAAAAAGTGCTGGTATATGGTGACTATGATGTTGACGGAACTACGGCTACCTCCTGCATCTATACCTTTCTGCAGGAGTTCGGAGTAGAAGTGGATTACTATATCCCGCATCGCTTTAAAGAAGGCTATGGGATCAATCCGGACGGTGTTGAATATGCCCGAAAAATTGGGGCTGACCTGATCGTTTCGGTCGATTGTGGCATTACTGCCATCAAAGAAACTGAGCTTGCCAGACAATACGGCATTGACCTGATCATATGTGATCATCATACCGTTGGAGATTCGATCCCGGATGCAGTTGCGGTTCTGGACCCGAAACGTCCGGACTGTAATTATCCATTTGACGGGCTCTCTGGAGCCGGCGTAGGATTTAAGCTTATTCAGGGAACACTGAAATCACTGGGTTTACCCGAAAGCATATCATACAAATTTCTGGATCTGGTTGCAGTGTCCATTGCGTCAGATATCGTCCCAATTATTGATGAAAACCGGGTGCTGATGCGGGCAGGATTACAAATGATCAAACGATCACCCCGGCCGGGCCTGGAAGCTTTGCTTAATCAGATCAATGTATCCAAAGAAGATGTGAATACATCCAGGATCGTATTTTCCATTGGACCCAGGATCAATGCCGCAGGAAGAATGGGAGATGCCACCAAAGCGGTTAAACTGCTGATCTCAGAGACGGTGAATGAAGCGAAATCACATGCCTATGAGCTGGAGAATATAAACCTGAGGCGCCGGGATACGGATACCAAGACCATGGAAGAGGCCATGGAAATGATCGAGGAAGAATTCGACATGGAGCAGACCTCTACGCTGGTACTCTATTCTAAGGAATGGCATCTAGGCGTGATCGGTATTGTAGCATCCAGACTGGTGGACCTCTATCACCGTCCGGCGATCATGCTGAGTAATGTGGAGGGCAAGATTAAAGGATCAGCCCGAAGTATCAAAGGATTTAATATCTATGATGCGATAAAAAAATGTGAGGACCTGCTGGAGCAGTTCGGCGGGCATGAATTCGCAGCCGGACTCACATTGAAGGAAGGTAAATTGACCGAATTCCAGAGAAGAATGAATGAGATCGCCTACCTGGATCTTTCTGATAATAAGTTTGAGCCGGAATTGATGATCGATTCCGGAATCAATCTATCTGAGATTGACATGTCATTCTGGAAGCTGTTGAGCCAGTTTGAGCCTTTTGGGCCATCAAATCTTCGGCCGGTTTTTGTCAGTAAGGGTGTAAAAGTAGCCGGGATCCCGACTATTGTAGGTAACGGTCACCTGAAAATGAAGGTTACTCAGGAAGGTGCAGGGTCGTTTGATACCATTGGCTTTAATATGCACGAATATCTGCCCGGAGTGCGTAATGGAGAGGCTTTTGATATCGCCTACGTGATCGAGGAGAATGTGTGGAACGGAAGAAGAAGTCTTCAATTGAGATTAAAAGACATCCATCTGCACAATTAATCGTGAATATTATTGTAAAAAGTGAGGAAAGGTTTTATCTTTGCCGTCCTTGATTAAGGGACTGTAGCTCAGTTGGTAGAGCAACGGACTGAAAATCCGTGTGTCGGCGGTTCAAATCCGCCCGGTCCCACATCGAGCTTAAGCCTTGTTCATCAGTGATGAGCAAGGCTTTTTATTTATGTGGTCTTGTGTAATACAGATACAAGCTTCTTAAGCCTGTTTGTCTCCAACCAGATCTTATAGTTCTATCTTTGGTTATCCAGTAAGGGATCAGATAGAAGACATATCAATAACAAAGCGATATTTAACATCGCTGTCTTTCATGCGCTGATATCCTTCATTGATATCCTGCATCTTGATCATCTCCACATCACAGCTGATATCATGCTCTGCACAAAAATCCAGCACTTCCTGAGTTTCCGGTATCCCGCCTATTAACGAGCCTACAACAGACCGTCTCATAAATATCATATCAGCGGCACTTAAAGGCTGGGTAATGGGAGTGATCTGACCGACCACGATATAGGTACCGTCTAGTTTTAAAGCTCTTAAGTAGGGGTTGAAGTCATGATCTACGGGTACCGTATCCAGAATATAGTTTAGAGAACCTGCAGCGGCGGCCATTTGATCCTCATCGGTGCTTATTACTACATGATCAGCACCGTTTCTTTTAGCCTCATCAATTTTGTGCTTCGACCGGGTGAAAACCGTCACTTCGGCTCCCATTGCTTTAGCCAGTTTAATACCAATATGTCCGAGCCCTCCCATTCCTACTACTCCCAGGGTATCGCCTTTGGATAGGTTAACATGGCGAAGCGGTGAATAAGTGGTAATCCCTGCGCATAAAAGCGGGGCTGCTGATTTAACATCCAACTTTTCAGGGATCTTCAGTACAAAACGCTCGCTGACCACGATCTTGTCCGAATAACCACCATAAGTAGGCTGGCCGTCTTTTCCTATGCCTCCATAGGTGCCTACAAACCCTTCCAGGCAGTAGTTTTCGAGTCCCTGTGCGCAGGAGGGGCAGCTCCGGCAGGAATCAACCAGGCAACCGACTCCTACCGTATCACCTACTTTGAAATTGTTAACATCGCTGCCTACCGCTGTTACCGTACCGATGATCTCATGACCGGGAACAACCGGGTACTGGGTCATTCCCCAGTCATTCTCAGCAAAATGGATATCAGAATGGCAGACCCCGCAATAATTGATCTTAATTGACACATCATCTGGATTCGGGTCCCTGCGATCCAGTTTCCAGGGCTCAAGTTTTGAGGTTGCGGAATGTGCAGCATAGGCTTTGGTATTCATTTGATCTCCGATTCTATATTTAACAAGGTTGGAAAACCAATCAACTCAATTAATTTAAGATCTACAAATTAAGTATAGGATTAGATCATTAGATATATGCCCCCCCCTTCATTAACCATTTCTAAGCTGCTTAAGAGCTTCTTAATGGTATGACTGTAAGCAGAAGAGTACTTTTGTATTGAAATAAATACGTTGGAAAATCAGCAAATACTACAGATATGGATATAGGTATCAATAAGTGGAGGGGTATATACTTCAATCTCGAAAAGAACAGGCGTACAAACTCTTATGTCGCTTATTTTGTGCATAATAATATTGCCAAAGAGAATAGCGCAGAAGAGATCGGTGCTGCGATCAACATAGCCAAAGACTTTAAGGGACTCAGTGTAAATTATAATCCGGTGCAGGAAAATTCCGGTTTATTTTACTGGGAATATGAGCGCAGCGGTTATGAAAAATCAGAGGTAATGGATGCAGTTCTGGCTGCGATCGACGCGATCAGAGACATGGAGCTTGGTGACATTATTTCTAAAGTAGCGTAATTGACCCACGGTAAAAGATGCTTTCCTTGGTTATAGCCTTTGGAAAGCATCAACTGGGTTTTTAATGCAGGTTAAACTGCTTTGCTTCCTGTTTACAGAAAGTCCGGAGATATGCACACAATTATCCTGCGGAAAAGAGTTTTTTTACGCAGATCCCGTATCCCATCGGGGAAATCCGGAAATTTTCTTCATCCCATATTCACATGTTAACATGATACTTAGCCCAGGTTAAAAGTCATTTCGTGAAAAATTCTTGGAAAATTATTTTGAAATATTAAAATATCTTAATACTTTTTCATTAGAGAATTTTAATAAACGAGTTGGCTATGGTAACAAACAAGGTAATGATAGTGGAGGACGATAAGCTTCTTGCGATTGTGGAAGAGCGACTGGTTAAGTGCCTTGGCTATGAAGTAGTGGGAGTTGCCAGTAGCGGTGAAGAAGCAATAGAAAAGATTGATTCCTTTGCTCCTGATATCCTGATCATGGATGTACAACTCGACGGTGACATGGACGGCATAGATACGGTCACCGAATTAAGAAACAGAAATTATAATGTACCGGTGATCTACATATCAGGAGATCAGTCGGAAGAAATAAAGAACCGGGCAAATAACGCTGGTATGGTTGATTTTCTTCTGAAACCGGTTTCAACCAATGGTTTACTTGAGCCCCTTAAGCAGGCTCAGAAGATGGCTAATAAGTTATCCACATTTGCAGCTTAACCCGTACAATTGACTTCATATTACCCATTCATAATTACCCGTATACTTAAAGCAGTGTGAAAGCTGCTTTACAGTCTCTCAAAAAAGCTCTCCCACTAGGAGGGCTTTTTTTATTCATGCTTGAGAATGACCCTGCCCGTTTGTTTGCCCTGCATGATCTTATGGATCTCGGGCTCAAGTTCACTCAGTTTTACTTCCTTTACATATTGATCGGGTAGAGTCTTTTCAGACAATTCAGAAATTTCCTCCCAGATCTTTAAGCGCATAGGCATTTTACATATCGCTGAATCTATTCCCAGCAAACTTACTCCACGTAAAATGAAAGGGTATATATTCGTGTGAACCTGATGCCCAAGAATATTTCCGCAACAGGCAACACCGCCGTCAGGAGCCGTCTGACGTATTACTGCATCCAGCATTTCACCACCGACGGTTTCAATACAACCGGCCCATTTTCTTTCAAGCATTAGTTTATCTGTTACCTTTGTTACCGCATCCCTGTGAATGACCTCAGCAGCTCCAAGATTTATAAGAAAGCTCTTTTTTTCCATTTTTCCGGTAGCAGCGATCACATGATAGCCGTGAGCGGATAGAAAATTAACCGCCAGAGAACCTACTCCTCCTGTTGCCCCTGTAACCAGCACTTTACCTTTATCCGGGGTTATTAATTCTCTTTTTAGGCGAAGTACTCCATACATTGCTGTGAATCCTGCCGTCCCATAGATCATGGACTTTTTGAGATCCAGACCGTCCGGCATTGGTACAACCCAGTCAACCGGTACGCTGATGCGCCCTCCAAACCCTCCAAAAGTATTGGATCCAAGATCACGCCCGGTTACAAGAACCTTATCCCCTTTTGAATAAGTACCTGAACGATCGTCCAGCACAATTCCGGAGGCATCGATCCCGGGTATATGCGGATACTTTCTGGTTACGCCCTTATTTCCGGTTGCTGATAGTCCGTCTTTATAATTAAGTGAAGAGTAGTGTACTTCTATTAATACATCATGGTCCGGCAGTTTATCAAGCGGAACATCCTTTATTTCACGTTTAAAGCTTCCGCTTTCTGTTTCTTCTACCCATAAAGCTTTAAATGTATTCATTACCTGAGTATTCTTTTGATCCATTTTAGGTTTCCGTTGTATGGGGCATAACGTATAGGGATCTTCAGCCAGGAGGATTTTTTCATTATGCTTTTTCGGTGACTGAACGTATTGAAGCTATGCACCCCGTGGTAGGTTCCCATTCCGCTATTTCCAACCCCTCCAAAAGGTAAATGATGATTACCCAAATGAGCTACAGTATCATTCACTGCACCACCTCCAAATGAGATCTCTTCAAGTATCCTGGATTCTGCCTGATGATCATTAGTAAAAATATAGCAGGCAAGAGGTTTAGGATGCTCATTTATTACCTCGATAATTTCATTCAGGTCCTCATATCCTATTACCGGAAGGACAGGTCCGAATATTTCATCTTTCATACATTCTACCTCCCAATCCGGAATGTCCAGGATCGTCGGTGAAATATATCTTTCATCCGCATCCATCACACCACCTGTTACGATGTATTGATCATCTGTTTCCAGTATGCGCTGTAATCTATTAAACTGTTGATCATTAATAATGCGGGCATAATCACTACTTTCTTTAGGGTTTTCCCCATAAAACTCCCTGAGTACTGAATTACAGGCATGTATGAAAGGAGTTTTATATTCATCCGGTACATATACATAATCTGATGCAACACAGGTCTGACCTGCGTTTACAAATTTACCCCATACAATTCGTCTTGCAGAAATATCTAGGTCAGCATCTTTGGTAATGATACAGGGACTTTTACCTCCGAGCTCGAGCGTAACAGGACTAAGATGTTCGGCTGCTGCTTTCATAATGATCTTTCCCACACGCGGTGACCCTGTGAAGAAAATATGATCGAAAGGAAAATGGAGCAAAGACTGGGTCTCTTCTACTCCTCCCTGTACGACGGATATATAATCCTCAGAAAAGTATTCTGCAATCAGTTCTGCTAACAAGGAAGAAGTGTTGGGAGTGCATTCAGATGGTTTAATTATAGCCGTATTACCTGCAGCAATAGCTCCTATCAGGGGTAAAAGGGACAATTGCACCGGGTAATTCCATGGTGAAATAATCAATACAGTACCCAAAGGTTCTTTATAGATCACATTCTTAGAAGGAAAGTTGACCAGGGTGCCCCGTATATTTTCAGGTTGCATCCATTTACTGAGATTATTCAGGGCATAACTTAATTCACTTTTGAGGACTCCTATTTCCAGGGCAAAGGTTTCAAATGCCGGTTTCTTAAAATCATCAAAAACCGCCTTGAGCAGACGTTCCTCCTGTTCATCAAGTAGCCGGTAAAGGGCTTTAAGCTGAGATTGCCGGAAACCATAGGGCCGGGTACTGCCACTTTTATAAAACTTTTTTTGGTCTCTGAATAACTGCTCAAACATCAGGCCTTCCTTTAAAAGTGGACATAGAATCATAAACCCTGAAAATTTTCCCGGCAATGAAATCATATAGCGGCCCGGGTAATACTCCTCTTAAAAAGGGGGTGATCTTGACAAGCCAGGGTTCTCTTAACCTGACCTTACCTTTTTCTACTGACCTGAGGATCTTGTCCGTAATTTTTTCCGGATCCAGGAAGGGCATCATTAATGGAGGACTTACTCCCTTGAACATCCCGGTATCAATATAACTGGGCATTACGGTTAGCACTTTGACGCCGGTTTTATTTTTATCCATTTCCAGACGGAGAGACTCCGACCAGCCGGTAGCAGCCCACTTGGAGGCAGCATATACACACATGCCAGGATTTGGGGTAAGTCCTGCTGCTGAAGCAATATTAATAATATTACCCTCACCGCCTGAGATCATGTCATCAATGAATGCCCGGGCTACTATCATAATACCGGTAGCATTAACATTCATAGTGTTCTCTATATCACTATATGACTGATCTGCAAAATTCCCTCCGGATACTACCCCTGCATTATTAAACAGAATATTTACGGAGCCATGTTCTTCCCTGGTTCTGTTAGCTGCATCTTTTACACTATCTGCATTACGCACATCAACCTGCTGAACAGACACAGAATAACCGGAATCAGAGAACTCTTTTTTTACTTCATTAAGTGCTTTTTCGTCAATATCCCAGATGATAAGATGCCTGGCGCCACGTTGCAGTGATTTAAGCCCCATTAAGTAACCTATACCGCTTGCCCCGCCAGTTACTAAAACATTTTTATTATTGAATACTGACATATTAAAAATCCTTATATTTAGTACTTATGCTCAAACTTATTGAACAATAAATGAATTGAGCTTGTTGAGAAAGCGAATTACAAAAAACAATCTTTCAATAAATAATAAAATGAACAAATTAATAGCTTTTATGGCGCTCGTCTTTATGGTCACAGCATGTAGTGACACTGCGCCTGAAGTAAAAATTCAATGGACGGAAGTTACAGAATTACCACAGGCAATTTCGAATAATGCTGTGGCAGCTGCAACCGTTGATGGTGATCAATTTCTGTATACCTTTATGGGTCTTCAGAGGGGCAAGTCTTTCAGAGACGTTTCCTCCTATGCAGCCTCTTATAATGTATCTTCAGAAGTATGGAAGCAGATACCATCAGTGCCGGATTCAGTCGGAAGACTGGCCAGTACTGCAGAATACGTAAATGGGTATATATACATATTCGGAGGTTATACGGTAGCAGAAGATGGTAGTGAAAAATCTACCCCGGAAGTCTGGAAGTTTGATCCAAACACCAATGCTTATGAGCAGGTTGATGATATGTTAGTTTCGGTAGATGATGCCGTATCTCTGGTATATAATGACCGCTACATATATCTGGTAAGTGGCTGGAATGATACCAACAGCGTTTCCAATGTTCAGGTTTATGATACAGTAGATGATGCATGGGAAACAGCAACTCCTTACCCAGGTCCGGCTGTGTTTGGCCATTCAGGAGGAATTGTTGGTAACACCATGATATTGTCGGATGGAGTAGAATTACAGCAGGAAGGTGATGAGCGTTCTTTCATTATGTCGGCCGGTTCTGTAAAGGGAGTCATCAATCCGGAAGATCCTACAGATATCACATGGAACAGAATTCAGCAGCATCCCGGTGCAGCCCGGTATCGAATGGCTGCAGTAGGTATTGAAAGCCCTGCTCCTATGGTAGTATTCATGGGTGGAACGGATAATCCGTATAATTATAATGGCATCGGTTACAATTCACGCCCCTCATCTCCTTTAGCAGGAGTGTTTGGATACAATATCAACTCCGGTGAATGGGTTGAGTTGGGTGAGATGCCGAGTCCGGTGATGGACCTCAGAGGAGTGGCCAAAACCGGGGACGCCTATTACCTGATAGGCGGCATGGATGCTGAGCAGCGGGTCAGCAATAAAGTTCAGAAGTTTACGCTACAGTAATTCTGATACCATATAATCACTTTGAAAGGCACCTCATCGGGGTGCCTTTTTTGTTTTCAGCAATAGTTTCTGAGGTTTATATTCCGGCATGAAAAATTTAAAAGCCAAAGGAGTACTATGAATAAATGGATCATGATATGCGGAATGGGAATCATACTGAGTTCCTGCATGTCTTCACCAGCCGGGGAGCAGGCAAAAAATATCACTGACGAATCTTTAATGGAACATATAAGAATTCTTTCTTCTGATGAGTTTATGGGTCGGGGAACCGGAACTGAAGGAGAGCAGATGTCGGTTGATTACCTGGTGAATGAATTTAAAGAGATGGGCGCTGCATCCGGTACGAAGGATGGTTCTTTTGTTCAGCCATTCCCATTACTTGGTCAAAAGACTTACGGAGCAGATCTGGCAATGATCCGTCAAAATGTTGGAAGTGTACTGGGTACATTCAACTATTACGATGACTTCGTGGCATGGCCGGCTAATGAATCTGAAAGAGTTGCGATCGAAGACGCAGAGCTGGTATACGTAGGATATGGTATACAGGCTCCGGAAGAAGACTGGGATGATTTTAAGGAGGCTGATGTGGAAGGAAAGATCCTGGTAATCAAGAATAATGACCCGGAATACGATGAAGATCTGTTTGGCGGAAAGACCAGGTTATACTATGGCCGTTATACCTATAAATATGAAAAAGCCAAAGAGATGGGGGCACTCGGTGCAATTATTATTCATACTACTCCTACCGCAGGCTATGGCTGGAATGTGGTATCGAATAGCTGGAGCCGTGAACGTTTTTATGTGAAGAGTGCCGAAGGAGAGGATAAGGGGAAAACAGAATTTAATGGCTGGATAACCTTTGATGCCGGGCAAAAGCTTTTTAATGAAGCCGGACTGGACCTGGAGGAAATGCTGGAGGCCGCAGATGACCCGGATTTTGAACCGGTGGCTTTAACCGGTGTTGGGATGAATATCACCCTTAATGCCGATTATAGAGATATAAATGGAAAGAACGTGGTTGCAAAGATCGAAGGATCGGATACAGAATTAAATGACGAATATTTGATACTGACCGCTCATTTCGATCACCTGGGAATTACCACCCCGGTAGAGGGTGATTCAGTCAATAATGGAGCGGAAGACAACGCCGCAGGAGTAAGTGCTCTGCTGGAGATGATGAAAAATTATAAAGCCATTCAACCTGAATTAAAACGGGGAGTGATTGGCTTGGTAGTTAGTGCAGAGGAAGTGGGTCTTTTAGGCTCACAGTACTGGGCAAAAAATTCGACTGAAGATCCCGGAAAGATCACGGCGAATATCAATCTGGATGGTATGAATGTGTATGGTGAAACCCGTGACCTTGTAGTGATCGGTTATGGCAGGAATACCATGGCGGAACTGATAGAGCAGGTAGCTGAAGAGAGTGGGAGAACCATTAAGCCAGACCAGGCACCGGAAAACGGGATCTTTTACCGCTCAGACCATTTTAACATGGCTAAAATTGGAATACCGGCAGTATTTCCAACTCCGGGCAATGAATTTGTAAATAAACCCGAGGGATTCAGCTCTGTTCGCGACAGTGTGAAGTCAGCTAATTATCACTCTGTAAATGATGAGATCAATGAGTACTGGGACCTAAGCGGAGCAGCTAAAGATGCACGGCTATTGTTTGAAGCAGGATTCAGGGCGATCAATGCGCCGGCGCTTCAAAAATGGTCAGAAGGTGATGAGTTTGAGGCTGTCAGATTGGAAATGACACAGAATTAATTAAAAGCCCATTTTTTTAAATATTCGATCATTAAGCGGTATAATGAATTGACCTATTGGTCTTTCATCACTCAACACTAACAGAGGACGGTTTGACCCTAGATTTATTTGAACCCGCAGCCCTGACCCAGAAAGAACGCGTTAACGCGGCTATGAAGGAACTTCCCCCTCATGAACCCGGAGTTTATACGATGTATGATAAACGGGATCAGGTTCTCTACGTTGGTAAGGCAAAAGACCTGATGAAGAGGGTGACCTCCTATCGTTATTCAAAGTCGAAGAAAGTTCAGAAAATGATCGCTCACGTGGAAAGGATCCGGGTGGAAGTCTGCAATTCTGAAACAGATGCTATCCTCCTTGAAAACCTGCTTATACGATCTCTGCGGCCTCCCTTTAATTCCGCTAATAAGAAACCGGAAACCTATTACTATATATCGACCGAGCGAAGAGGGAACCATCGGGAATTTCGTTTATCAATGCGTGTACTGGACGACTACAGTAATATTTATGGCTGCTTTAAAGGCCACCTTAAAACGCGCAAAGGCCTTGGGGCAATGCTTCGACTGCTCTATGTTAAACAACAGGAGATCAACAGTGCCCATTATTTACCGAGCCAGCTGCTGAAAAGGATCACCCCTCAGCGGTTTATACTGAACCTCGATGAAAATACAGAGCAAATGGTCGATCACTTTTTAAGTGGTTCATCTGACCAGTTGGCATGGGATCTTGAAGAAGCCGTATTGTCCCGTGATCTGAAAGATAAGTTTACTTATAACTACCTGGATACGCAGCTGGAATCACTCAGGATGTTTTACACGCTGGGGCCGGAACGAAATTTTAAAATAAAAGAAGAAATGGGCCTGGAATCTCCCATCATTGACCAGGACAAGATCGATGATCTTATGGTAATGTTGAAGTCTTAAGATTCAAGCTGCATAAGGATTTGATCTGCAAAAATATCAGCTGACTCCGGATTCATCCTCATCCATAATTCGGGTTCTACCAGCTCCAGTTCAGAAACCGCCAGCCGGCCGTTATTATCTTCAATGACATCCACACGTGCATAGGTTGGATTTTTGCCGGAGGACCTGATTGCATGAAGCCCGAAACGGATTTCCTCTTCGCTGGCCTCATAAGGGTGAACGGTACCCCCAAAATCATCCTGAACTCTGAAGTCTCCGTCTTTTGCTCTTTTTAATATGGAGTGACTGTAATGGTCACCAAAAAACATGTGTGAAACTTCTCCCTTAGCCGGTACAGAGCGTTGAAAGGGCTGAACCATAAACGATTCTATTTGAGTCCACTCGGCAAACTGATCCTCAAATTCCTTGATCTGGGCACCAAGGATTCGGTAGGTCAGGCGGCCGGCTCCGCCAACCGCGGGTTTGATCACCACATCATTCCATCCACGGTCTTTCATGATCTTGGAAAGGGACGCTTTTCGGTCTGCCCGGGTAAAATGAGTAGGTATGACCGGGACATTATTTTGAGCAAGATCTGCCAGGTAATGTTTGTCAATATTCCAGAGAATAGTCTCTTTATCATTGATACATAAACACTTAGTATCCACAAGATTCAGCCAGCGCCTGAACAACTCAACCTTATCGAAATAGTCCCAGGTAGTACGAAATACCACTGCCCGTGTATCGGACCAGTCAAATTGCTGATCGGTCCATTCTTTTCTGTCCACGAGAAGTCCGCGGCTAAGCAGGGCATCCATAATAAGCCGGTCCTCGGTCAGAATATTCTGCACATAAGGGCTGTTGTCGTCCGGACGGATATATCTGGATTCCGTCAGAACAACCACGTCAAATTCTTTCATTTTTATAGCTGTAGCTGTACCTAAATAATTGAAACCTGAAAATAAGCATTTCTGCTTTTGGGTCTCATTAAAGAATGAAATTATTAATCAGAACTAATTTTTCAGTTCAATGATTACCGCTGACCTGCCTTCGATTTGAATATTATTTAATGAAACCTGTTCACCGCTTATAATTTCGTAACCACTGGTGAAGCGGGAAAGGATCTCGTTATATCGGTTCTCATTTAGTTCTGAAGTGTCTTCATTACTATTAAGGGCCACCATGATCGTTTGTTCATCATGTACCCTGAAATAGACATAAAGGCCATTCTCAGGTATGAAATGAACCAATTTACCTTCATGAGTAGCGATAGCCGTTTTACGCCACTGTGCCAGGGTCCGGACCAATTCAAAGATCTCATTTTCTTTATCGGTTCTGCCTTCTTTAGTGAATACCGATCGCTCATCTTCCGGCCACCCTCCTGGCATGGTCTGGCGCCAGGCTTCATCATCACCCTGGGTTTCAGTATGTCCCATCATGAGCTCAGTACCGTAATACAGCTGTGGAATGCCACGGGTGGTCATCAGATAGACTAATGCCATTTTAAAAAAGTCTTCTTCCTTTCCGATATGCTCATAAAATCGTGACATATCGTGGTTGTCCAGAAAGGTTACATTCTTCATCGGATCATGATAGACGAAATCCTGAGATAAAAAGTAGTATAGTCTACTCAACCCGTTTTGCCAGCCGAAGTCCTGGGTAAAGGCATCCCGTACTGCAAATGAGAAATTGAAATCCGTAAGACTGGGCAGGTTTGAATCATATCCGTCATCTACCCCGGGAGCATTTTCCTGCCAGAAAGACTGCCCGCTTACGGTATTTACCCAGGCTTCACCTACAATATTGAAGTCAGGATAGGCTTCCAGAACTTTTTCCGACCATTTTGCCATGTAATCTTTATCCGGATATACATATGTATCCATCCGGATGCCGTCGACCCCTGAATATTCGATCCACCAAAGGGTGTTCTGAATAAGATAGTCGGCCAGCAATTCATTGTTCTGGTTCAGGTCTGGCATTTCGGGTACAAACCAGCCGTCAGTTAGTTTAAGTTGATCAAATTCTGAAGCATAGGGATCTGAAGCTACAGATCCACGAAAATTGGTCTGTCCGAATCTTTCAAAATCATGCACCCAGTCAGCTGTAGGAAGGTCTTTCATCCACCAATGCTTGTCACCAATATGATTGTGGATCATATCCATGATCACTTTCATTCCCCTCTCATGAACGGAGTCAACTAAAGCTTTATAAAGTTCGTTGCTTCCAAATCGCGGGTCCACTTTATAAAGATCTGTTGCCGCATATCCGTGATAAGCCCCGTATTGGGCTGTCATATCATTTTCAAACATGGGTGTGAACCATACAGCGGTCATTCCCAATTCGTCAAGATAATTAAGATTGTTGATCACTCCCTGTATATCGCCCCCCTGTCTGCGGGTCAGGTCACCGAAGCGGGCTTTTTCCAGCATTCCCTCTATGCTGTCATTTGAGGGGTCTCCGTTGGCAAACCGGTCCGGCATCATCAGGTAAATAACATCGGATGCATCAAAGCCCATATTCCTGCGTCCCCGGGTCTCTCTTGGTCTTAGTTCATAAGCAAATTCAGTGCTTTTGTTATGGTGAGTCAGTGTGACGGAAAATGTGCCGGGCTCCGCTGTTTTACTGACATCCAGATATATGAAAAGATAATTAGGGGAGTCTACAGAGATCTGTTTGCGGATCTCGACTCCCGGGTAATCGATAGCAGCACGGTACAACCCGATATCTTTTCCATATAAGGTGATCTGCAGCTCCTGAACAGGCATCTGTGCCCACCAGTGTGAAGGTTCTATTCTCTCAATGTTTTGTGCAGCCGACATTGAAGGAATCAGAAGTAATAAAAACAGAAAGTAAGTTCTTTTCATTAGCAGAGGGAAGTGGTTCAGTATTTAAATACTGATAATAATCATCCCTGCTAACATTTTCAGCGGTCTATTCAGATCGGACAAATACCGGAGCCTGCTCGATCTTTGGTGAAGTAGTTACTCTTAAGACTTCATCAGAGTTCTGTTTACGAAGGTAGATGTCATAGTTAAATGATCCTCCGTTTACCACTGAACGGGAAAAAACCAGCCATTCCCCATCTTCAGACCAGGAGTGCCAGCCGTCGTAGGTACTGTCTGAAGTAATTTGGGTCTGATCACTACCGTCGGGACTGATCTCAAAAAGGCTGCTGGTTCCTTTTTGTATAGAGTTGTAGGTAATCCGGTTTTGCTCTTGTTTCCAGCGTGGGGGGCCTGCATGATAGCTCCACCATCGTGCGGAAGAATCATTTTCAGGATATTGGGTTAGCTGTCTTAAACCGGATCCGTCAGTATTTATAATGTAAAGCTCATCGATGTATCCGGAGTCTTCCAGATAAGGAGATCTTGATCCTCTGAATACGATCTGATCACCCGTTGGGGAAAAATGAGGATCATAAATATATGGAAGACCGGGCTCTATCTGCTCCAGAACTTCTCCATCCATATCAATGATATAGAAACGTGTACTGTCGACAGTGTCATGAGGTTTAATAACAAATTCCTGCCCCGAATTTCGACTGCTAAACCAACTGTCCTGTATCCTGAAGTCAGTGATCTTCCTTATTTCCGAACCGTCATATTCCATTTCATACAGAAAAAAGATCCCGGATGTTGTATCCCGGTCCGATACGAAATACAACTTTGTTCCATAGCTATAATATACCCAATCCACACCGGGCTGATTAGAGATATTGGTTTTATTACTACCATCAGCATTCATAACATAGATCTCATAATCGTTGGTTTGTACATTTTCGAGCACATTGTAGGCGATCTTAAGGTTATCAGGAGTTTTTGAAGCACCCGTTTCTGTGGGTGACCCAAAATTAAATTGTGATGCCTGTTGGCATGAGATAAGGCTAAAAAGCAGAATGGTGAATAAATAAACCGTCCGGTTCATGAGCAGTCGTATTTCTTTTAATATTATTGTCCGGCAGATCGGGCAGTGTAATCGAATACCAGGTTGCTCAGAGTTCTGACTCCTAACTTCATCCCACTTTCATCGATGTAAAAGTCAGGAGTGTGGTGCCCTGCAGCCTCACGACCTTCGGCTTTTCCTCCGATAAAAAGGTAAAGTCCGGGGACCTCTTTCTGAAAGAAGGAGAAGTCTTCCGCGCCGGTTATCGCGTTGATCAGAACAACATTATCTTTACCTGCTGTCTCTTCAAGAGTAGGAAGCATAGCAGCGGTGAGCTCAGGATCATTATATGTAATCGGGTATCCTTTGTTGATCGTTAAAGTGGCTTCAGCCCCGTTACTTTCAGCAGTATTGGTTACGATGGTCTCGAGCCTTTCAAAAAGTGTTTTCCGCATATCGGCATCCAGTGTTCTGATGGTTCCCTCCATATACACTTCTTCCGGAATAATATTGTTCCTGACACCGCCCCTTATGATTCCAACGGTAACAACAGCGGCCTGTTCTGTTAATGGCAGGTTTCGACTCACAATAGTCTGAATATTATTGATTATCTGAGCAGAGGTAACAATGGGATCTACTCCGTTCCAGGGAGCTGACCCGTGAGCCTGTTTGCCTTTAACCTGTATACTATAGCTGTTAACAGCTGCCATGATTCCTTCCGGTCGGTATTCAATGACTCCTACCGGAGTATCATCTGAAATGTGCAGACCGAATATGGCATCAACTTCAGGATTTTTAAGTACTCCTTCTTTAACCATTAGTTCCGCTCCGCCTTCTTCTCCCAACGGAGCACCCTCTTCCGCAGGTTGAAAGATGAACTTGACCGTGCCTGGCAGGTCCTCTTTCATGTCGGTAAGAATTTTTGCTACTCCCATCAGCATGGCTATATGGGTATCGTGGCCGCAGGCATGCATAACGCCGACTTCATTTCCCTGGTAAATTCCGGTAGCAACGGATTTAAAAGGTACGTCGGTTCTTTCTACTACGGGAAGAGCATCAATATCGGCTCTTAAGCCTACTACCGGTCCTGCTTTTCCCCCCTTTAAAATTCCTACTACGCCAGTTTTTGCGACTCCGGTCTGAACTTCCAGCCCAAGTTCATTCAAATATGCAGCAATGTATTCAGCAGTCTCAAATTCACGATTTGATAGCTCCGGATTTTCGTGAAAATGGCGGCGCCATTCAATAACCTGTTCTTCGATCTCATCAGCCTTTTGGTCAATAACCTTTTTTAGGGCTTCATTTTGTGCAAACGCAGTGGAAGACAGACATAGAATCAGTAGGGGGATTAAACAGAGTCTCATATAGATCTTGATTTAGATAATGCAGGGTGAGCCCTTTCAGGGCAGTAAATTATTATCCGAATAAGATATTATATAATCCAATTAATCCTAATAAGGCTTTAAGCAGCTTAATTTCTTCTCCGGTATCGTCTTCGTTCTCTCCGGTTCATTTCCTGAGTAATCACTTCCTCAGGGTGAACAGCATGGTAGGTATCTCCTGACTTCAGCTTTACCTTAGACCCGTTCGCAGTCCGAAAATCCGGGACAAAATATGCCTGTGGGTTAGACATTGAGGGATCTTTGCCCTTATCAATAATAGATTTCAGATTAGAATATGAGTAACGGATGTTGAAAAATTCATCTCCTTCATTTTCAGCATTTGCAACCACCGCAAGAGGATCTCCGGGATTCACTTCATCCCCGGGCTCTACTGTGATTGTTCCCTTTTTGAGCTGACGGTATCTGGCAAAGGTACAATCCTCGTGAACGATCTCAAGCCAGTTCTGATCTCTGTTAAATACGTTCTTGGATTCATCTTCAGATCCGTTATAGGTGAGGGTAATTCTCCCCTTACGAACGGCATATACGGTATCTCCTCGTCCAACTCTATAAGCATGGCCGATCACTTCTCTCTCTTTAGAGCCGGTGGGATCATAACTTTTAAGAGAGGTTAAACTAGAGATCTGAACAGATTTATCCGGCCCGACAGGCAGCAGATATTCAACATCCTTGTCCGGTTCGGCATCATAGCAGCCTCTATAACGTGTATAGCTATACCTGTAACGAACCGGTCCGGACCCCGCACCCGATTTTCTTAATCGGAGGAAAAGAGAGCGTCCGGTTTGAGCCACCGTGTAATATGGGTTTCTGGGAGGAATAGCATTTTGGACATTATTAAAATCCACTTTAATGGTATACGGAGCATAGGATTGGTTAACAGTATAGAACTGGTGAACTCCCTTTCGATCTACATCAACGTCTACATACACCTGTCTGCTGGAATTCTGAGCAATTAATTGAGTGCTGTTAAAGGCAATGGCGATCAAAAATGATACATAAAGAAGGCTTCGCATGTAGGGTCAGATTTATTAATAATTTCGATGTGAGAATACTAATAAATCTTTACGCACCCAAAAAATGATAAGCCTAAATATATAATAATATTAATTATGCGCTTCCAATACTCTTTTAACAATTCCGTCCATGGCTGAACCCTCGATCCATCGGGCTACGATCACGAGATCGTTGTCCTGATCTACGTATACCATATTTACTCCTGAGCCCAAATGAAAGAAAGCACTTTCAGGAGCACTTGGCAGTCTTTCTTTACCAGTATTGAGAAACCAGTTCATAAACCCATAACCCTTTTCTGCTTCTGTTGGGGTCTGGGCCATCAGATTCCATTGCTCAGAAAGGATCTGTTGATCTTTCCAGCGGCCGTTATGTAACGTAAGCAAACCAAGTCTTGCCTGGTCACGGGCAGATATGAACATGCCTCCTCCCCAATGACCGCCGCCGCTCACTGCCTGCATAAGCTGTCCGTCTATGACCACCCACGAGTTTTCGTATCCCTGCCATCTCCAGGTAGGAGAGGCTCCGATCGGGTCCATGAGGTGCTCTCTGAGAACTTCCGGCAGAGGCTTTCTGAATAGGTTCATAAGAGCAAGTGCAAGAACATTTACCCGTACATCATTATACTCATACACACTTCCAGGTACGTTACGGGGGCGCGTAGTCCATTCGCTGCGTTCTCCAGTAGGCCGGTCTGCCCAGTCAGGTTTGCCCCATAATGTTCCCTCCCAGTCGCTGGTCTGTCGCAAAAGGTGATTCCAGGTGATCTTTTGATTGTGCTCGCTCTCAAACAGATTCAGTACTTTTTGGTCACCATAATGATCTGCTTTGTTACGATTATCATCGAAGTCCATGACCAGAACCGGTGCCATATACGGAGCGACGCGATCATTTACATCCCGGATGAGTCCCATATCAAAAGCAATTCCGGCTGTTGATGACAAAAAGCTTTTAGTCACACTATGCGTCATATCCACGCGCTGGGGCTCTCCCCATTCTGCAATGATATATCCGTTCTTGATGATGATACCGGTCTGCTCCCCGCGATCTTTAAACGGCCCTATACCGTATCCAAAGGGTTCACGCCCAAAGGTTCCGTAATGATTTTCTTCCATACTTCTTGGATTACCGCTTTCATTATCACGGGCGAACTGAATAGCTTCATCGATCTTTACACGATCCAGACCCAATTGCTCCGGACTTCTTTTTTCCCAGTTTCCCCATTTACCCGGAAAGTAATCCTGAGCAACGAGAGGTTGAATGAATAGAACAAGCAGCAGTACTAAAGAATTACGTTTGATCATAAGGAATCCGGATTAATTCAGGTCTGTAAATAGGTACGATATTTTTTAGAAATAAAAAAAGTCCTGCAAACAGGGTCTGCAGGACTTTGAATATCATCAGGTGTAATTACCCTTGCTGTGTACCGTAAAATCTTTCTTTTACGATCTCGTCACCATTCCATTTCTGAGTGGCAACCTGCTCTATCTTTACGCGGTTTCCGCCTTTAAAAGTAACGTCCATCCAGCTTTCAACAGTGGTGGTACCTTTTTCCTCGTTGGAATTGATTGCCTGTACTTCCATGCCGTGAAATTCTTCAACGCTACCAAAGAATTCGTTTTCACGGTCACGGTTCGCATCTTTTCCGGATACTACAGTGCCGTCTTCCAGGATCATATCGACATTATCTGAATAGTATTTTTCGAATGCATCCATTGCATTTCCCTGTGCGATATGGTTGTATACATCGTTGATCTTATCTAAATAGCTCATATTATAAAATTAGTTTAATATTGAATGAATTGTGCATTTACAACCACAGAAACAGCCAAAAAGTTTAGATCAGAGGAAAAAACTTTTAAAAAAGATCAGAAAGGATCTAACAGATTAAAAAACCGTCGGGTCCAGGTTTAAAGGAAGGTTAAAGAATTTAACTTCTTTCCAGCATTCTGTTCAAAGCCAGCACGGCATGTTTGGTAACCTCTTCTGGTACAGAGATCTGGTTTACAACTTCTCCTTCTTCCAGTTTCTCAAGACTCCACAGCAGATGAGGCAGGTCAATTCGGTTCATGGTCAGGCAGGGACACATAAATGGGTTCAGAGACTCGATCTCTTTATCCGGGTTTTCTTCTATTAGGCGATTTACCAGATTCATCTCAGTACCGATTGCCCATTTGCTTCCTGAAGGCGCCGCTTCAATGGTTTTGATGATATAATTCGTTGATCCCTTGTAATCTGCAGATTGTACCACATCATAGGTGCACTCCGGGTGAACGATAATATTTACATCAGGATCTCTTTCCCGCAGGTTCTCCACGTGTTTGATATTGAACTTCTCATGAACTGAACAATGTCCTTTCCAAAGGATCACCTTTACGTCATCAAGATCGCCTTCAAATTCAAATTTATTTTCCAGAGGTGCATATACAGCCATCTGCTCGAGTGGAATTCCGAGATCAAAAGCTGTATTGCGGCCCAGGTGCTGATCAGGGAGAAAAAGAATGCGTGATTTCTGTGTAAAGGCCCACTCAAGCATTTGTTTTGCATTAGAAGAGGTTACGGTAGCACCACCGTATTTCCCGACGAATCCTTTGATAGCTGCCGTGGAGTTCACATAGGTGAGGGGTAATATGGTATCCCCCCAGGTTTCCTGCATGAGTTCCCACCCTTTCACGGTCTGTTCAATATCGGCCATATCTGCCATAGAGCATCCTGCTCTCATGTCAGGAAGGATCACTTTCTGATCCCCTTTGGTAAGCATATCAGCAGTCTCTGCCATAAAATGCACACCGCAAAATACAATGAATTCAGCTTCATCCATGGTTGCACAGATCTGTGCAAGTTTAAGTGAGTCTCCCCGTGCATCAGCGAACTGGATTACTTCATCTTTCTGGTAATGATGACCGGGAATAAACAGTTTTTTGCCAAACTTAAGCTTGATCTCACGTACACGTTCTTCCATTTCAGCTATGCTGAGTCTATTGTATCGCTCTGGCAGGGAAACCGATGATTCGATATCAAGTATTTCTAAAACATCCATATTACTTAACAAGATTAAAACTTATATCCATGGCAGTTACCGAATGAGTGAGCCATCCCAGTGAGATTACATCGGCCCCGCAATTTTTATATGTTGCAATAGAATCAGGATTAATACCTCCTGAGACTTCTACAGTTATATTATCCGGAATTAATTCAACAAACTCTTTTACCTCTTCGGGGGAGCGATTATCAAGCATGATCACATCTGCTTTGCTCTCTATGGCTTCCAACACCTGCTCTCTGCTCTCCGTTTCCACTTCGATCTTAACCATATGGCCGATATTTGCGCGTGCTAATTCAACTGCCTGAGCTATAGATCCTGCTGCTTTGATGTGATTGTCTTTGATCATGACCCCATCATCCAATCGGAATCTGTGATTTCTTCCGCCACCGCAACGTACGGCATATTTTTGAAGATATCGTAAACCTGGCAGCGTTTTACGGGTATCAGTAATGGTAATAGAGGGATCATTTAAATTTGATATGGCTTCTCTGGTAGATGTTGCAATTCCACTTAGATGCTGTAATAAATTAAGAACAACACGTTCACCGGTTAAAAGGCAATGGATCGGTGCCTCTACGGTTGCTATCGCGTCGCCGGTATTAACGGGATGACCATCCCATTTATGATGTGTTACTTTTACATCCCGGCTTAAAATACCAAATCCGATCTCAATAGCTTCAGAACCTGCAAGAACTCCGTCTGCCTTAGCCGTAAATACACCTTTTGCCAGCTGATTAGACGGAAATATAGCATCGGTTGTCAGGTCCTGAGCCCCAATGTCTTCTCTGATTGCCTGGTCAAGGATCTCTTTGTAGTGAAGGGTGTTCATTTTGGTGAATACCGGTTTAAATTGCGTATCTTTAAAAGACTCTTAAGATACACGTTTTAAAAGAGAAGAGCGATAAATGATCTATCTGGATTATGCAGCAACGACTCCAATGAGCGCGCAAGCAAAGAAGATCTATGAACAGGTGGCTACTACCTATTATGGGAATGCAAACAGTTTGCATGACCCTGGTTCGGATGCGAAACAATTACTGAATGCCTCTGCATCTACCCTGGCAGACCTGGTCCATGCTGATCCGTTAGAAATTCATTTTACCTCCTCCGCTACCGAAGCCAACTACCTGGGTATAATGGCACTCTTATCAGCAAAAGAAGGGAATCATATTATTACCTCTGTAATGGAACATTCCTCGGTAGCTAATGTATTTGATCATCTTGAAAGGCAGGGATATATAGTCAGCCGGATAAATGTAGATGATAAGGGGCGACTGGATATGGATCACCTAAAAAGGGAGATCCGCAAAGATACTGTGATGGCCTCAATACAATATGTGAATTCAGAGCTGGGAGTTATTCAGGATATTGAGCAGATCTCTGATATTTTAAATAATGCAGGCGTTTTAATTCATACGGATGCAGTGCAAGCCTTTGGAAGATTACCTCTGGATACAGGAAAATTAAATATTCACGGTTTGACCATTTCCGGGCATAAATTTTACGGCCCGAAAGGCGTTGGTGCCCTGTATATCAGTAATAAAGCAGACTGGAAACCAGTGATGCCGGTCTCACCGGGAAAGAGAAAACTGAAAGAGGGCACCGCGGACGTACCATCCATTGTCTCTATGGTAACGGCCGCAAAAGAAATACAGGCCGATATGCTTAATGAGCAGGCTCGAATATCTGAGTTCTCAAAATTACTGTCTGATGAATTACGAAGGCTGCCTTATGAGATGATCATTGAATCCGATCACGATCAAAAAGTACCTAATATTCTGGGATTGAGGTTTCCGGGTATAGAAGGGCAATATCTTATGCTGGAATGCAACCAGTCGGGAATGGCAATATCGACAGGCTCAGCCTGTAATATTGGAAGTGAAGAACCCAGCACGACTATGAAAGCTTTAAATCGCTCTGCACAAGAAGCACAACAGTTTGTGCGTTTGTCTTTTGGCCTAGGCAGTAAAAAGGAGCAAATTCCGGAGATTGTCCAGAAAATGAATGTTATCTTAAAAAGGCATTTTAATAAAGTAAAAGAACATCCAAAAAAGATCGAAGAATGAAAAAGGGAATATTATTGGTAGCGATCATAGCGCTATTTGGAATTACCAGCAGCTATGGTCAGACGGAAAACAAAACAGTAACGATCGTTAAATTCAGTGACTATCAGTGCCCGGCATGCGCCTATTTCTTTCCAATTGAGAAAAGACTGGAAGAAGAATTTGGTGAAAGAGTAGAGATAATAAGTAAACACTTTCCTTTGAATATTCATCAGTATGCTGCACTGGCATCCAGAGCTGCAGAAGCTGCAAAGGTGCAGGGAAAGTACGAGGAGATGCACAGCAAAATATTTGCAGGTCAGCCAGTCTGGTCTCAGGGGAATGCCCAATCCATTTTTATGGGATATGCCGAGGACCTGAACCTGGATATGGATAAGTTTGAAGAAGACCTTAATTCACAGGAAATCCAGCGAATAGTTATGCAGGGACGTCGTGAAGGTGTAATGAAGGGAGTTAGAAGCACTCCAACCTTTTTCATTAACGGAGACCCTGTAAATCCACTCCCGAATAATTATGCTGAGTTTCGTCAGCTGGTAATGAAATACATGAACTAATTCAGACCATGATATACGAGTTTTTAGGCAGATCACCACAATTTAACGAAAGCGTTTTTGTGGCTCCCAGCGCCGATATTATTGGGGACGTTACTATAGGTGATGATAGCAGTGTGTGGTTTAATGTTACTATCAGGGGAGATGTTAACTTTATTAAGATCGGTGACCGAAGTAATATTCAGGATAATGTTTGTATTCATGTGATGAATCAAACAGGTCCTACTATTATAGGTAATGAAGTAACGGTTGGCCATGGTGCTATTATCCATGGTTGTACCGTGAACGACCGTGTGCTTGTTGGCATGAATGTTACCATACTGGATGAGGCTGTAGTCGAATCAGATGTGATCATCGCTGCAGGATCGCTGGTAGCACCGGGAAAAACGCTGGAAAGTGGTTATATGTATATGGGTTCTCCGGCAAAAGCAACCCGTAAACTTACAGATGATGAACTAGCGTCTATTCCAAAATATTCTGAAAACTATGTGAAATATTCCAGGGCTTATCGTCAGATTGATAAATATGACGAAAATCCTTTCTATGATGCGAATAAACCTCACTGATCCGCATATCCTCACAGAGGTGTTACAATATGGCCGGTATCTACATCCATGTACCTTTCTGCAAACAGGCCTGTTCCTACTGTGACTTTTATTTTGTGACCCGAGATCAGGAACGGAACCATTATGTAGAAGCCCTGATCACCCAGATCAATCATTATGCTGATACGTTCTATTCAGCGGAGACCATTAAGACCGTTTATATAGGCGGCGGTACTCCATCGCTTCTCAGTATTTCTCAGTTGAAAAAGATCTACCGGGCGGTACAGCGGGTATTTAATCTGGACCTGGAAGAATTTACCCTTGAAATGAATCCGGATGACGTTGAACCGGAGTACCTCAGAGGACTTATGTCGCTGGGAGTGAACCGTTGCAGTATGGGAGTTCAGAGTTTTGATGAAGACCTTCTGAAGTTCATGAACCGCAGCCATACAGCGGACCAGGCCGTCAGAGCAATGGAATTACTGGGAGCTTCCGGATTTGATATATATACGGTAGACCTGATCTACGGGAACCCGGGGCAAAGCCTGAATAGCCTCAATACCGACCTTAAATCTTTTTTAGCCTTCGATCCGCCTCATATTTCTGCTTATTCGCTGACAGTAGAACCAAGAACCCGTTTAGGGAAAATGTATGAAAACGGAAAACTAAAGCCACTGTCTGATGAAAAGACCGCGGAGCATTTTGATCTTGTTTCCGAGACTTTGACGGAATCGGGTATGAATCATTATGAAGTCAGCAATTTTGCAAAACCGGGTAAGGAAGCGGTTCACAATACAAGATACTGGAATCATGAGAACTATTTGGGACTGGGTCCGGGTGCTCATTCATTCTGGTGGAATGAAGACCAAAAAACAGCGATCAGATGGCTCAACAGGCCGGACCTAAGGAAATACCTGTCCGGCAACTTTGAGCACGCTGAAGCTGAAAACCTGAGGCTGTATGAGCTTGCAGAGGAACGGCTTATGCTGGGACTCAGAACGAGCAATGGTATTAGTACAGATGAACTGGAAAAGAAATACGAATACCAGGTTGATCAGCATCAGTTGAACTACATTTATCATCAAAGCAGGTCAGGAAAACTAACCTACGATGAGGGATTGCTGAGATTGACCCGGGAAGGCCTGAAGGTGGCAGATGCCATCATTCTGGACCTTATTTCTCTTAAAAAGCCGGACGCTCCCCGTTAGCGATCATTTGATAATAACCGGCATACTCACGGTATTCCTGTGCTTTCTCTGGCTGATTGTAGTCATCATAACGATCTGCTACAAGCAGTGATGCTTCAGCAAGGCTTTCATAGTCTTTCAGAGATGGAGCCCCTTTTTGCCCATCTAACGCCGGTATTTGTAATTCAGTACTTTCATAAACCAGATCCGGGTCAGACATATAAGCCGGGTTCGCCTCGAAAATCAAAGGCCAGAATCTTGAAGATCCGTACACTTCCCTTGCGATCACATAAAGCCAGTCATTACGCTCAACTATAAATGTTGCCGGAATGAAGTTATCGGATTCGTTATTAATGGTTTCATCCATGATATCATCAGTAACATCATTGGCAGGATTTTCTTCTGATATCTCCTCCTCCGGCTGCGTTGCATCAGCAATTTGTTCCTCTGGCTGCTCCGCAGGCTGTTCATCTGATACTGGACCGGGCTGATCTCTCAGCTCACTTGTTGAATCGATTACAAAAGTTCTCGGCTCAATACCGGGCTGATTAGCGGTTTGCCCTGAGTTGGAGAAATACCAGATCCCAAAACCAACAAAACAGATGACAAATACCACTGCGGCATAGAGGTATGCATTGCTCCGCTCTCGATTCTGACGTTTTTTAGGTCTTTTCAGATCTTTTGAAGACTTTTTTTCTTCTGATACCTTTGCTTTAGCAGCTTTTGGCAGATCTTTCGATGATTCAAGCAGCTGTTTTTCAAAGATATCCTGAGGGTCCGATGACGTACTGATAGCTATTGGAGTATCTTCTTTCGGGCTTCCAGACTCTTTATGCTCCGGTTTTTCAGATTCTTCCGCCGATACTTCTTCGTATTTCGTCTCTGTAACAGGTTCAGGCTGCTCAGTATCTGTACTTTGCTCCCGATCGCTTATATCATCCGGAGCCGGTTCAT
The DNA here is from genome assembly GCF_040811775.1 of Balneola sp. MJW-20. Classification (NCBI taxonomy): domain Bacteria; kingdom Pseudomonadati; phylum Balneolota; class Balneolia; order Balneolales; family Balneolaceae; genus Gracilimonas; species Gracilimonas aurantiaca. The sequence continues at coordinate 2,040,545 of NZ_JBFNXW010000001.1, read as the reverse complement.
CAGCTTCGGTATCGGCTTTAGCGACTACAGCTGAAGCTTCACTGTTGTCAGGAACTATAATCTCCTGGTCACCCATATCCTGATTCAACCGCTCTTTTAAAGCTTTGAATGCGGAGAAAGAGAGTCGTTTACCGGCGGGAATGATCATGGTCTCACCGGTCTGTGGATTAACTCCTTCCCGCTCAGACATTTCCACTACTTTAAATGAACCAAGATTGGTGATTCCGCTGCGGCCGGTTTCAATAAGTTCGTCAGAAACCAGGGTAATGAGTTCTTTAATAAACTGGTCTGATTTATTCTTTGTTTGTCCCGTTTGGCGGCTCAGAGCGTCAACAAAGTCATTGTATGTGATCTTAGAGCTCATCTTCTTCCCCGTTAAGTGCTTTTTTAATAGCTACACTCTGGTTGAAGTGAACCACCCGCTTAGCCGGTATCTTTACTTTTTGTTTGTGATGAGGGCTGTATGATTCATGTTCATCCCGAATATCGGATGTAAATGTACCCAGTCCGGGAATGGTAAGACCTACTTCATTCTTTAATAGAGTCGTCATCCCACCTACAAATGTATCATAGAGACTTTCGGTCTCTTTAATGCTTAACCCCAATTCATCGGAAAGCTTTCTAATAGTTTCCGCTTTTGTCATATTGTACCCCTTTATGTTATACCCACGTATTTTACAAATAAAGAATTATGGCGCTAATTTAAAAGCCTTTATTAATAGTTAATAATTACAATAATCTTAATTTTGGGCATAAATAGAGTGAAAAGCTCACAAATTCGGTTCTTATTATTAATCCGTCTTAAAAACTTCTAATAAATTGTAATTCCGGTTGAATCGGAATATTCTGATTATAGATCACTATGGAGCGAATATTTAAACGATTATTAAGCGAGATCATCGATTATGCAGGTCTTTTTCCGCCTGCAGCACTTCCTATGCCGGAGGCTCTCGATAACTACCTTGATTATAAGCTTAGTTCCCATAACTGGATGCTCTCCCGGTTTGTAGTCGGAGTAAATCACCTTAACGAACTTGTAGAAGTGGGAAAAGAGCGTATCAGTGTTAATGATATTATCGATCTAACGATTACAGTACCGCAGATCGGAACCATTAATGCCTTTGGGCAGCAGATCGATAAAGTAATTAATCAGATTTCTGCTACACGAAAAGCTCTCAAACCCCGAACCAGGACGCATATGCTGGAAGTAAAGCTTCCTATGCAAATAAAGCATGTGGATGATCCAAAAGATATATTAAAGATCATTGAAAGAGCGGTAGCTCCGATGACCGGGGACCCAAACCTGCCAAATCGCATATTCTTCGAGATTCCTGATCACAACTTTGACATCAGGGTTGCTATAAGGGTCATTAAAGCTATTGCAATGCACAATATGTCTGCACAGAAGCGGAAACTGAAGAACTACCTGTTTTCGGGATTGAAGATCCGTTGCGGCGGTCAGGAAGCTTCGCATGTTCCTCCTGCTGATTATCTTGCTAAACTAATGCTAATAGCCCGCGATGCAAATGTACCTGTTAAATTCACCGCAGGACTGCACCATCCGTACAGGCATTATGATGATCAATTAAACATTGATGTACATGGATTTTTAAATGTGTTTTGTACGGGAATACTGGCCTATACTCAGGATATAACCGTTGAAGAGGCTACAGAAATACTCTCGGATAAGAACCCGGATCATTTTAAGTTCAGTAAGGATAGCTTTAGCTGGAAGGAATTCGAAGCACCAATCCTGGAAGTTAAATTATTAAGAATGTTATCTCTGATTTCCTTCGGAAGCTGCAGCTTTACAGAACCAGTGGAAGAACTGAGACACCTTAAACTAATCTAAGATATGCAGAACTCATTTATAGAAATAAAGGAAGACTCTCATTTCCCCATTCAAAACCTGCCCTACAGTGCATTTCAGACACATAATGGTGAAATACATTTGTGTTCAGCAATAGGAGATTATTTAATAGATCTTTTTGTATTAGATGAAGCAGGGCTTTTTGACGGTCCGAAACTAGAGGGACAATTTGCTTTTCAGGATTCCAGCCTGAATTACTTTATGAGTTTAGGAAAAGAAGCATGGAAGGAGGCAAGAGCAACCCTTCAGGATCTTTTTTCTGCAGATAATGAGATCCTGCAACAGGATGAATTATTAAGAGACCGGGTTTTAATCCCAATGAATGGTGTAGAAATGGTTCTCCCTATGGAAATAGGAGATTACACTGATTTTTATTCTTCGGAACAGCATGCATTTAATGTGGGAACCATGTTCAGAGGGCCGGAAAATGCATTAATGCCGAACTGGAAGCATTTACCAGTGGGTTATCACGGTAGGGCCAGTTCCATCATATTAAGTGGCAAGGACGTCCGGCGACCAAAGGGACAAATTTTACCGCAGGGTTCTGATACTCCGGTATATGATTCCTGCAAGTTGCTGGATTTTGAGCTTGAAATGGGATTCGTTACTGGTGTAGGCAATGAATTGGGCAGCAGAATTGATGTAAACGATGCGGAAGAACATATCTTTGGCCTGGTGCTGGTCAATGACTGGAGTGCCAGAGATATTCAAAAATGGGAATATCAGCCTCTTGGTCCCTTCCTGGCTAAGAATTTTGCGACCAGTATTTCTCCATGGATAGTCAGTCTGGAAGCACTGGAGCCATTCAGAAGGGAGTGTAAAAAGCAAGACCCGGAACCATTGGAGTATCTTCAGCAGTCTGAAAGAAGCACTTTTGACATCGACCTGGAAGTAGCTATTCAAAGTGATAAAATGACTGAACCCCGGATTGTCTGCCGTTCAAACTATCAGAATTTATACTGGACGATGAGTCAGCAACTTGCGCATCAGACTGTGACTGGTTGTAATGTTCGCCCGGGAGACCTTTATGCTTCAGGAACAATCAGTGGTCCTACTGAAGATTCATATGGAAGTATGCTTGAGTTGGCCTGGAAAGGCACAAAGCCTGTTTCTCTGGGAAATGGGGAAGAACGCACATTTCTTCAGGATGGTGACCGTGTGATCATGAGAGGTTATGCACAGGGCGAAGGCTACCGAGTAGGTTTCGGTGAGGTGAATACCAAGATATTACCGTCGCACTGAGCCGATTTATTTGATGTAGGTCATTTTCTTAATGTAAATATCTGATCCAATCCGCAGCCTGTAAAGGTAAGTTCCGCTTGCCAGTCCGGTCGCATCAAATATTCTTTGATGAATACCTGCACCAAGGTCTTCGTTCGCGAGTGTTTGGACCCATTGTCCGTTAATTGCATAGATATCCAGCTTAACAAAAGAAGCTTCTGGTAATTCGAATTCAATGATCGTACTAGGATTAAAGGGATTAGGGAAGTTCTGATTGATCACAAAGTCTTCAGGGATTCCAATCGCATCCGGATCAAGCACCCTGAATCGATTCCCATTCTTTCCCAGCGTTAAGGTCACGGTTCCGGTCGATATTACCTGATCATGATTGGTAAGCACCAGTCCCACTTTATCCACATCCTGCCAGCTATATTCGGTACCATAATAAAGCTGCACTTTATCAGATCCACTAAGAAGGTCGGTTATGATCTGCCCACTCTTGAGATAGAGAATAACTCCCAGTCCGATCTGGTTTCTGTTAAAATCGATTCCCAGATCAATAAGGCCTTCGTCTGCTGGGGCCGGCACGATCTCAAGATAACGTGCAGCAAGCGGAGAAATATTGGAGAGGTTGAGTGGCTCATTTGAAACCTGGGTAAGTGTCGCCTGAACCTGTGCCACAGGATACAGGTCCTTTTCATCAAAACCATAATCATTGAAGCCCTCTCCGCGGTAATTAGAGAAATAATGCCATAGGTGGTTCTCCGCAAAGGCCTCCTCAAAGCTGAAGTTTTCAAGAGATAGCAGAGAATTTTCAAGTGCAGTTACGATACTCAGCGTATTCTCCTGCTCGATCTGTGCCCATGCATCGCGGAATAAATCCATGCTAAACCGTTCAGCAAAATACAACATCCAGGTTATGTGATTATAACTACCTGGGGTAGGCGAGGCCGGAGAGGCAAAGACTGAGTAGGGATTCGGTTCATCACTAAAAAAGTCCTCTTTAATGTAATTATAGTAATCATTGACCTCATCATAAACGATCTCTTCCATAAGAGTGGCGTCCATTTCGGACCAGAAAATATTTCCGGAGGGGTTTCTCCACTGGTTAGTGGCATACTGAACAGCATGTTTGAATTCATGCGCAACAGTGACCCGCATTGCGCCAAGTTGCTGATCATCAGATGAGTTGGGGTTATATCCTATGTAATCATTATCAATGGATATGAAGGTTCCGGCACCAGGATCATTCCTGGTTGATGTAAATCCGTATATACCGCCACTTTGGTTGCGTATCTCAATATTATAAAATCCGATAGCTGAAATGGGGTCCACAAAACCAATATCATCAATATGAAGCGAATAAGAGTAATCTGCTGCTATACCAACCTCTTCTACATAATCCGGAATACTATTATTATTAGAATCACCGAGCGGAACACTATCGGGGCCAGAATCCTGATAAGTGATCCTGAACCGGCCGGAGGGAGAAAAATATACCTGTTCGGCAGAGGAGAAAGAAGATGAAGCGGACTGATAGGATGAATTGAGTTCATTTTTATGCTGTTCTGCGAACATAAAAACGGGAGTGGCACATTTTATGATCTCGTGAGTATCGGGATCATTGATCAGATCCCATTGGGCATCCATCGATTGCCTGGCAGTTAACTCACCCCTTTCAAATTGACTCTGGAGGTCGAAAATTGAATGGCGCTGGGCAGCTAACTCCTTTGTTCCGGCTAATGACAATGTGCAAAATAGCAGGGCTGAAGCTATGTATCGAGGTCTTAAGGACATCCTGTGATTAAAAGATTATCTGGAAATTCTTTAACTTTGCAAGTCAGGAGTTCAACGAACTTTGAACCAATATCTTATAATTTAAGAGAAGATGTACCAAGTTATTCTTTATTACAATTTTCAGGAGATCTCAGATCCTGATGCTTTTTGCAAAAAACATAAGAAATACTGCAAAGATCTGGGTTTAAAAGGTCGTATTTATATCTCGGAAGAGGGTATAAACGGTACCGCGGGTGGAACTGCTGAGCAAATTGAAGCCTATAAAAAGTATCTGTGTTCCATTCCGGGTTTTGAGGATACGGAATTTAAACAGGATGAAAGTGAGTACATCCCCTTTGCAAAGCTGATCGTGAAAGTCAGGGATGAGATTGTAGCTTTACACGTGGAGGATGTAGATCCTGAGCGTGGAGGCAATTACCTGTCTCCGGCGGAATGGCGGCGTGTAATGGAAGGAGAAGAGGATTATGTGATGATCGATGTACGTAATAACTACGAATCCAGGATCGGGCACTTTAAAGGAGCTCTTAAACCGGATCTAAAAAACTTCTATGATTTTCCAAAATGGCTGGACGAAGTTCAGATCCCAAAGGATAAGAAGGTGCTAATGTATTGTACCGGGGGTATTCGTTGCGAGAAATTCAGTGTTCTGATGAAAGAGAGCGGATGGGATGATGTGAATCAGCTACATGGTGGAATACTGAAATATGCCAAAGAGGAAGAAGGAAAACATTTTAAGGGTAAATGCTTTGTGTTTGATGACAGGCTGGTAGTACCGGTTAACCCTAAGGACCTGGAACCTATTGCTCACTGTGAGATCACAGGAAAGCCGGCCGATACCTACATCAATTGTGCCAACATGGAATGCAATAAACTCTTTGTATGCTCAGAAGAAGGCGCTAGGAAGATGGAGGGCTGCTGCAGTGAAGAATGTCGTGAAAGTGAATATAAGCGCCCATTTGACCCGGAACACGCATTCCAGCCTTTCCGAAAATGGTACAATTATTTTGGTGAGGATTTCAAGGAGCGGGATCTTGCTTCACAAAAATCATGACCATTGTCCGGTTCGGATCATAGAACCGTATCCGATCACTCACCGGTTTAAGGTGAAAGAATCAGAAGACGGCATGACTCTGTCTTCGCTTATGCATGAAAAATTCCCTTTCAGATCTTCAGATGACTGGATCCAAAAGATCAAAAAGGGTTACGTAGGAATAGAAAATTCCTCAAATAACAAACCCGACCAGATATTAAAGTCGGGTGACAGGCTTTTTCACCATAATCCAAGAGTAATAGAACCGGCAGTTCCGGATGAAGTCAGGGTGATCTCAGTATCAGATGAATATCTCATTGCTTATAAACCGGCACCAATGCCGGTACATCCTGGGGGCAGATATAATAAGAATACGCTTACTTCAATATTAGCCGGTATGGGGTATGAAGATCTTAAGGTGGTACATCGCTTAGATGCGGTCACTATGGGGCTCATCCTGTTTGCAAGAAACAAAAACACTGCCAGAAGGGCTATGGAGAGCTTTGCAAGCGGAAAAGTGAAAAAGAACTATTATGCTCTTGTGGATGGTGTGCCGGAAGAGGACAGCGCAGATATTGATACCCCCGTCCGAAGAAAAAAGGGATTTGTTTTCGAAAGTGAGCTGGGGCTTAAGCAGGCAAAAGAGGCATTGACTCATTTTGAGGTGATCCTGAGAGGAACGGATAAAAGTATCATCAGCTGCCGGCCCGTTACCGGGCGTACTCATCAGATACGTCTTCACCTCAGACAATGGGGTTATCCGATCACCGATGACCATGTATATAAAGAGAAAGATCCGGGTCTCAGTTCGCCGCAAAAGCATGCGATTTCATTGATAAACGCGGGATTGTCGATCCCGGATCTTGAAATATCAGCGGAACTTCCGGTCCCCGAAAAATGGATGCACCTGATCAACCCTGAAGATACGCCTCTGCAATAGCTGCAAATTGTTTGGGTTTATCCAGAAAAGCATAGTGACCTGCATCTTCAATGATAATGAGAGCGGCTTGCTTCAGGCCTTTCTCAATCCGCTGAGCCTGATAAACCGGAGTAGCTTCATCATTACGGCCCCAGAGCAGCAGAACATCATGAGGGATGTTCTCAAGGGTATTTTCAAGATGCTCCGTAACTGACCGCACAAAGGTCTCACGCATAACTCCGGAAAGTTTGGAGTAGTCACTGGAACCAAGTTTTTTCCACAGGCTGGTCTTACGGAGCCAGCTAAGGGCAGGTTCTCTCAGGATTGCGGGAAGGATCATGAAGGGAGCTTTCAGTGTTTTAGCCGTGTATTTTTTAAGATAAAAAGAGAAGGATCTGCGTGGTTTCATTCCGGCTCCGCCTGTTATCAGTACTTTATTGATCATTTCGGTACCGAAGGGCCGTGAGCATAATTTAAACGTGATTCGCCCGCCAAAGGAATGAACCAGAAGGTCAACTTTTGAATCAAATGTATCCCTGATGTAAGATTCTACCATGTCGGCATAATCATCAATACCCCAGGACTGCAGTGGTTCGGGTGTATTACCGAATCCGGGCAGGTCCAACACATAAGAGGTCCTGATCTTAGATAAGTTTTCAGCAACAGGCATCATTACCCTGCCGCTGCTTCCCCATCCATGAAGGATAACCAGCGGAGAACCTACTCCTGTTTTAGTGATATGAACAGCTGTTCCTTTATAAGTATAGGTGGATGTTTCGGACATCAGGTCCCGGCAGAGTTATTTAAAAAATTGGATAGTGAAATTAATTGACTGATCGATAAAATGTTACTTAATAGTAGAAAAGGTTTATATGAAGTGGCAGAACATCAGGAGATCGATATTTTTTAAAGCAGAAAAACTGCAGATCACCCATAATGAAAGGATAGCGGTAGTCTTTTTATTGTTTAGCGCAATTATTTTGAAGGTGAGTCTAAATTATATAGAAAGAAAACCGCTTTATTCCGAAGAAGATTATGCACACATTCAGGAGTCCATTCATCGCAGGATAGAGCTCTGGGAACAAGAAGAGGCTGAAAAGCTTTTAAGATATGAGCCTGATACTGCGAGGATCCGGAAAGATGTTAAGAACACCGGAGAATTAATGGAACCGGTTTCCGTTAATATGGCCGGACTGAAGGAACTGACCCGCTTACCCGGAATCGGACCTTCTTATGCACAACGAATTATTGATTACAGAAATGAGCACGGAGGTTTCAAAAGTCTTGATGAACTGATCCGGATTAAAGGGATTGGCAAGAAAAGACTGGAAAGCATCCGTCCATATATAAAACTTTAGAAATTTAGCAGGAATCATACATGCCGAGTATACTCTGGGCTGACGATGAGATCGATCAGCTTCAATCACACATCATATTTTTAGAGAAGCGAGGATTTGATATCACCCCCGTATCAAACGGGGAAGATGCCGTCAGCCTCATCTCAACGGAGTCTTTCGACATGGTATTTCTGGATGAGCAGATGCCTGGAATGGATGGCCTCGCTACACTTGAAAAGATCAAGAACCTGAATCCTTCCTTGCCGGTGGTCATGATCACAAAGAGTGAGGAAGAGTCGATCATGGAAGATGCGATCGGAGGAAAAATATCAGACTACCTTATCAAACCGGTCAACCCTAATCAGATCCTGCTGACTACCAAGAGGCTTTTGGAACGCAGCAGGATACAGAATGAAAAATCTGCTCAGGGTTATCTGCGAAAATTTAATGAGATCTCTTCCAGGATCCACCCGGGAACCCACTGGAAAGAATGGATCGATATTTATAAAGAGTTAACACAATGGCAGATCGATCTGGGTGCCGGCGATGAAGCACTGCAGCAGGTATTGGAAGACCAATTCGAGCAGGCTAATAAAGAATTCGGAAAATTTATTGAGAACGAGTATAAAAACTGGCTGGACTCAGAGGATAATCATCCCACTTTGTCTCCGGACATTTTTAATGAGTATGTTAATCCCTTACTGGAAAAAGGAGAGCGGGTCATGTTTTTTCTCGTGGATTGTATGAGATACGATCAATGGCTGGTATTTGCACCTATTCTATCCAAATACTATTCCATTGATACCGATTTTTATTACTCCATACTTCCGACAGCCACACCGTATTCCAGAAATTCTATCTTTGCCGGATTGTACCCGCTTGAGATAGAGAATATGTACCCGGATCTCTGGCAGAAAGGTCAGGATGAGACTTCACTCAACCGGCATGAAGAAGAACTGCTGAAAAGGCAGATGGATCGTGCCGGCCTGGATCTTAATTTTAAGTATGAAAAAATCCTGAACGCAGAAGAAGGCAAACGTGTGGCAGATAAGATCCACAATTATGCTCAGTCAAAACTAGGTGCTTTTGTATTTAATTTTGTTGACACTCTCGTCCACTCAAGGTCCGATTCAGATGTCATTAAAGAACTGGCCCCGGACGAATCTGCATTCAGATCCATAACCGAAGCGTGGTTCCAGCATTCATCGCTGTTGCAAATGTTCAAAGCACTGGCTGACGAGGATGTGACACTGGTGATCACTACTGATCATGGTTCAGTAAGGGCTCTGCGCGACACGAAAGTATATGGTGACCGTGATACTGCAACGAACCTTCGGTATAAATATGGCCGGAACCTGAAGGCCGACGAATCGAACGCGGTTATTTTTATAGATGATCCTGAAGAATATAAACTTCCCGCAGACGGACTGGTCAATAACTTTCTAATTGCCCGTGAAGACTATTATTTTGTTTATCCTACTAACTACAACAAGTACCAAAACCGATATAAGGATACTTTTCAGCATGGGGGTGCCTCTATGGAAGAGATGATCCTTCCGGTCGCTATTCTGAGACCTAAATAAGCAGTGAAGAATTTTATAAGTGATTCAGAGAAACAGACTATTGATGCCGGAAGATCATTTTCACATGAACTTGGATCAGGAGATGTGATCTGCCTTCAGGGAGAACTTGGTGCAGGAAAGACCCATTTTGTGAAAGGACTGGCAAGTGGTCTCGGGATTGACCCACAGGCAGTAAGCTCACCTACATATACTCTGATCAATGAATATTCAGGGGAGCTGCCTTTATATCATTTTGATTGTTACCGGCTAAAGAATGAGGCGGAGGCTCTTGATATCGGGATTGAAGACTACTTGTATGGAGAGGGGATTAGTGTGATCGAGTGGCCTCAAAGGGTATCAAATTTAATTCCTGAGGATGCTTATATTGTCACCCTTGAACATGTTAGTGATACCAAAAGAAAGATAACGATACATCAGAGAGATGGCAGTTAGCAATAAGAAAAGACTTTCCTATCGTCTGGACCTGCTGCCGGTGATACTGCCCTATCACCGAAGGGCAAAAAATAACCTTAAGACCGGAGACTTGGTTTATTACGGACCGAACCCTGAGTATTACGGAATCGGTGAGGTTGTGGAAAAAAGCGAAAAGGTATGTATGGTAGATTTTCGGGGAACCGGATTGCTGGGTATCCATAAGGATGAAATGTTCAATAATTACCTCATCCCTATCCATCAGCTTAATCTTTCCCGCGTACTGAAGTCCCGCTGATCCCATGGAATCTATCCTAGATGGTATTATTACCGGAGTTCAGAACACAGCCCCGGAAGAATGGATTGCTGTAATCACCGGGTTGCTCAGTGTATGGTATTCTATGAAAGAGAATATCCTTGTTTATCCATTCGGTATTGTCAGTGTATTGATCTATGTATATCTGGCGTATAATTATCAGCTATATGCAGATATGGGAGTTAATGCTTACTACTTTGTGATGAGCGTTTACGGATGGTATCACTGGAAAGACACGGGTGGCGAACGAAAGCAGATCCCGGTTACGATCAATGATAAGCGGGAAAACCTGATCATGATCACGATGTTCATAGGTTCTTTTGGTTTGCTGGCATGGTTTCTCATGAACTTTACGGACAGTGATGTGCCTGTCTGGGATGCATTGACGACCGCTTTTGCCATTGTAGGGATGTGGCTTATGGCAAGAAAAAAACTTGAGAGCTGGATCGCCTGGATCATTACTGACCTCATTTCTATACCACTCTATTTTTATAAAGATCTGGTACTGACCAGTTTTCAATTCCTTTTCTTTACCATAATTGCGGTTGGGGGGTTGATCGCCTGGTACCGTTCAATGAAGAGAGAAGAGATTCAGTTCAGCGCTCAATAAAAACGAGCAGGTCTCCTTTCTCGTGACTGATATGAACCTGCTCCTGAACGGTTTCGTTGGAGGTTCCGTCCCGCACCCCATTTTTTAAAACATCATCATCCAGTGGATACATAAGCCCTTTGGTGGTTATTCCTGTTACTTCACCCGAAAGGGGAAATAGGGAAATTATGGTGCCTTTCGGAAGCCTGATGTCCAGAGGTTCCTTAAGCAAAAATACTTTCTGGTATTCATCCACAAAATACAGCTCTTTAAAACAATCATTGAATTGCTTCATGACGGATAGGTTTTTGAGGGAGTGGTCCATCCTTTGGCCGAATGCACCAACGATAGAGCAGGTTGCCACATTCTGTGACAGGGCATACTTAAGGGCTTTCTCCAGATCATTGGTATCCTGATCAGGATCTTTGATCAGTTTAAAGGCTACGGTTTCTGGCCTGACAAAACTATCCAGATCGCCTATAATGACATCCGGGACGAGGTCATGCGCAAGCAGAATATTCCCCCCTCCGTCTGCTCCTATGACGAGGTCTGCTTCACTGGTTTCAGTCCGAAGTAATTTATCCGGCGGCGGAAAGCCATTACAAACTATAAGTGCGTGCATGAATGCCTGTTGGATTAGTAATCTATCTATGGAATTGACCCGAATGCTGCCTATTTTTGACAGATAAGGAGAAAATTATGTTCAAACATTTCAGAGACAAGATATTAAATCATAAGAAAGTTGCTGTCTTTTCCCATGTCAGTCCGGACGGAGACTGTATAGGCTCACAGATCGGGCTCTGCCTGTGGCTAAAGCAAAATGGGGTGGATACGGTTGCGGTCAATCAGGATGAACTTCCTGATAATCTTCAGTGGATGCGAAAGATCTTTCCTATACATAAGCCGACCGAAATCAATGCCGATGAATATGATGCCTTCGCATTTGTCGACGGAAATATTTTGTATCGCTTCGGAGAGCTGGCGGAAAGCCTGAGCGGAGATGGAAGACCTTTTTATATGATCGATCATCACCCGGATCCGGAAGAAGTATTTGAAGAGAAAGTATCGGTAACTGAAAAATCATCCACCTGTGAATTGGTGTATGATCTGTACATGGAGCATGACCCTTCACAGGTTAGTCCTGAGATTGCCAGAGCTTTGTATACAGGTATTGTTACCGACACAGGGTCTTTCCAGTTTGACAGCGTTAAACCTGCAACTATGAAAGCCGGCTCTGACCTCCTGGATCGGGGCGGATTCACTCCTAATGAGATCGTTGACCGTATCTATTCTACCAAGACCTTAGATCAGCTTAAATTATTGAGTCTGGCGCTGGAGACCATCCAAACACATGCTGATGGACAGATCGCTACGATCTATATTACCAAAGACATGTTCAGTGAAACCCAAACGACCAAGGAAGATACCGAGGGATTTGTCAGCTATCCCCTGAGCATTGATACGGCCAAGTGCTGTGTTTTATTCAGGGAAGATGATAAAGGAATAAAGCTGAGTCTCAGGTCCCGCAGTGAAGTGGATGTTAATAAATGGGCACGAAAATTTAACGGCGGGGGCCATAAAAAGGCTGCCGGCGCGTTTCATGAAGGTCCGCTTGAAAAGGCAATGAAAGAAGTAGTAGAAGCCGGTAAAGAACAACTTTAAAGAAGATCCTATCAGATGAAATACAGTGTTACCGTATCAGCCTTACTAATCACCCTTTTGATCTCCTGTTCAGATAATCAGGAGATCCCTGCCACCCAGGCAATTGCGTTAAATGAACCAGAGCCGGTTACTGAATCCTATGAGGCTCCCGCACCCCAGACTAAGACAGCAGAGGTGAGTGAAAGCCGTACTAACGCTATCACCAGTGCGGTTAAGAATGTGGGGAATGCAGTTGTCAGTATTACCGTAACTGAGGTAGGGACCAATGTCCGAAATGAATTTGACCTTATGTTGTATCAATATTTTGATATTCCTATTCAACGAGAGGTTCAGAGTATGGGATCCGGTTTCATCATTTCTGAAGACGGGCTGGTGGTGACTAATGAGCATGTTGCCGGTTCAGGTGCGACTAAAATACTTGTAGCTTTAGCGGATGGCACCTCTCATGAAGCTGAACTGATCGGTTCCGATGAGTTATCGGATCTGGCACTTTTAAAATTAAAAGGCGAAAGGGAAAGCTATCCCTATATAGAATTTGCCGACTCCGACAATATTATGGTAGGAGAATGGGCTATCGCAATGGGGAACCCATTTGGATTATTTTCAGACGGACAGCCATCGGTCACGGTAGGAGTGGTAAGTGCGAAAGAAAGAGATTTCAGACCCGACCCGCAGGAACCCCGCGTATATGTAGAAATGATCCAGACTGATGCAGCGATAAATTCAGGGAATTCAGGCGGACCACTGGTAAACAGTGAGGGAAAAGTAATGGGTGTGAACACGCTGATCTATACCGGAGGCACCAGCCGCGGTTTTGTCGGGCTTGGGTTCGCGATTCCCAGTAACCGGGTTCAGAAGATCATCGATCAACTCCAGAACTCAGGAGAAGTAAGCCTGGAATTTGATCCGGGGATGAAGTTCCAGCCTATTACCCGTCAGTTAGTACTCAGAAACAGAAACATTCCGGCCATACCGGGACTTTTTGTTACAGAAGTGAATAAGAACGGGCCGGCTTATGAGTGCGGGATCATGCCCGGAGATGTGATCGTGAAGATCGGCGAGAACCGGGTGAGCAGTGAGCTGCATGCCTGGGCATTAATGAGAGAATATGAAGAAGGTGAAAAGCTCCGGCTGGAGCTGGTACGCAGCGGACAGGTATATGAAACCGAGATGTTGCTGAGAAAAAGAGTGACCGGACGCTAATCATCCATGGGGTCAGGATGCAGAAACTTATATCCAAGAGTTTCTTTGATCTTTTGATTTGAAACTCTTTTTTCATCGGAACCACCGTCTTCGAATTCAGGTACGCTGAGCCCCCGTTTGCGGGCAATGCTTGTATAAAGAACTTTTCTGGACGGATGAAGGTCTGCACACACATTGAAAACACCCGCTCTCACCTCCTGCTTGATGATCTCTGCACAGATCCTGATGATATCGTCACTATGAACCAGGTTTACAGGCGCATCGCCATCCTTAAGCTCTTTCCTTCCTGCAAGGTATTTCACCGGGTGCCGGTCCGGGCCGTATAATCCGCCAAATCTCAGAATGACCGCCTCTTTCAGTTGAGCTTTGATCACTCCCTCTCCCTTCAGAATTACGTTATCAGCTTCTGCATCCGGGACTGCATCTTTCTCAGTTACTATTCCCTTCTGCCTGTCATATGCGGAAGTGGAGCTGAAGAGTATGATCTGTGCCTTTTTATTTTGTAATTCGGAAGCAAGCCTGGCTAATACTAATGGATAGTCGGAGCGGTCATCTCCTCTTCCCGGTGAGAGGGATATAAAGATGGTATCCGCGTCCGGAATGCTCAACCCCGAAGCAGGGTTTAGGCTCACATCTAACAAAAGAGGTTCAATATTGAAAGACCGGATCTCTTTAAAGTTCTCCTTTGAACGGGTGGTGCCGGTAACCTGTACTCCCTGTTCAGACAGAAATTTACCTAGTTTTTTTCCGGTCCAGCCGCAGCCGATGATAAGTGCTGATGAAGATGAGAATGAATTCATAAAGTCTTCACAATAGGATCCTAATTTGTAAAATTGTAGCTATAAACAGAAGTATACAAAGTATGTCTAAGTCAAAAACAGGTATTTTTTTAGTCAACCTGGGTTCACCGGATACTTATGAACCAAAAGACGTTAAGGTCTATCTCAGAGAGTTTTTAATGGATAAAAAAGTGGTGGATCTTCCTAAGATCCTCCGGACTCTGTTAGTAGAAGGTATCATTTTAAATGTACGACCCAAAGAATCCGGCGAAGCCTATGAATTGATCTGGTGGGATGAAGGGTCACCCCTGATCGTGATCACGGAAAGAGTAAGAGATAAATTAATTGAACGGCTGGGTGATGATATCCCGGTCTCCATAGGGATGAGGTATGGAAATCCTTCCATCAAAGCAGGTATTGATGACCTGCTGGAACAGAACCCGGATCTGGAGGAAGTATTCCTGATCCCGCTATATCCGCAGTATGCCATGGCTACTACCGAAACGGTAACGGAAAAGGCCAAAGAGGTAATAAAGGAACACTATCCACAACTGAATCTGCGGATCAAGGATGCATTTTATAATGACCCGATGTACGTGAAAGCACTCGGGGAGTCTATGAGGCCCCACCTAACCGACGACATTGACCATCTGATCTTTTCCTATCATGGAGTACCTGAACGGCATATTAAGAAAAGAGACATTACCGGTGATCATTGCCTGAAATGTGATGACTGCTGCAATGTGACTTCAACAGCTCATACTTTCTGTTACCGCCATCAGGATATCATGACCACCAAAAACGTTGCCGAATATCTTAACCTGGATGATCGTCCGTTCAGTTACAGTGTGGCATTTCAGTCTAAACTGGGACTGGATCCATGGCTGAAACCGGCTACCGATAATGAGCTGGAAAGACTGGCAGAGGAAGGAAAGAAAAAAGTTGCTGTGGTTTGCCCGGCATTTATATCGGACTGTATTGAGACGCTTGAAGAGATCGGTATTCGCGGGGAAGAAGATTTTGTGGAAGCAGGAGGTGAAGAACTGGTACTCATCCCATGCATCAATGAGCACGACCTTTGGATCGACTGCCTGGAATCATGGTCCCACACCATCCTGAATAAAGATGAACTGATGCTAAGCATTACTACCACCTGATGAAACAAGTCGCTGTAATTGGCGGCGGTATTTCCGGTCTGACTACCGCTTATTATCTGGGTCAGAACGGGATAAGTGTGGATCTTTATGAAAAAGAAAGACTTGGCGGGTCTATAGAATCTGTCCGATTGGGAGATACAGTTCTGGATCTGGGACCAAATTCCCTCAGGGATAAGACCGGCAGCCTAAATAAACTCATCATTGAACTTGGACTGGAGGATGAGGTTTTGGATGTCTCAGAGGCATTTAAGACCCGGTGTATAGTCCGCAATGGTGAACTACAGTTCCTGCAACCTTCCCCTTCTTCATTGATCAGAACTTCTCTGCTATCTGTATCAGGAAAGATCCGGTTACTCACAGAACCGTTCAGGTCAGCCCCAGGAAAAAGGGATGAAAGTGTGCGGAGTTTTCTGGAAAGGAGGATCGGGAAAGAAGCTGTTAATTACCTGGCTGATCCGGTCTTTTCAGGGATCTATGCCGGTGATATTTCTAAACTCAGTAAACTGGAAGTGCTTTCTGAGCTGAGCAGATATGAAGAAGAAATGGGGTCTCTTTTTAAAGGTTTGATTCAGGCCCGTAAAAAGGATAGATCCAGTCCAAGGGTTCTCAACTTTCGAAACGGAATTCAAAGCCTGACCAATACGCTTGCAGACCGCTCTGAAGCAGATCTGTTCAATGAAGAGGTGAGTGCGATAATACTCACCGGGAAGGGATACAAAATTGAAGCCGGCCCGGTTCAGGAAGAATATGAAAAGGTCATATCCTGTATACCGGCTTATGTGCTTGCCGGGCTTATAGAAGACCGGAAGCTATCGGAACAACTCCGGTCAATAGATTATCCTTCTGTGCATTCGGTACAGCTGATCTACCGGAAAGAAGACCTGAAGGATCTTCCGGAAGGTTTTGGTTTTCTGGTTCCCCGTAAAGAAGGTTTAACTATCCTTGGTTCGATCTGGAAAAGCAGCATTTTTCCGGAAATGACGGATGAAAAGTATGTGCAGTTTAACCTGCTTAGCGGAGGAGCGCATCAAAAGCTAAAAGCTGAACAGGTTGCGGATACGGAAAGAAAAGTGATCACAGAGTTTGAGAATATCATGGATATCCGGGCCCTCCCCATTGAACGTTATTCTAAATTTTGGGACAAAGCTATCCCCCAGTTTCATGTAGGTTATAGCAAGATCCGTAACGAGATCAGCCGTTTTGAAAAGCAAAACCCGGGATTTTATATAGGTGGAAACTTCCGGTGGGGAGTTGCTGTACCGGAGTGTATTGAAGCGGCAGAAAAGCTTTCGAAACAGATTATAACATGAATATGAATTTGTCTTCACAAAGTCTTCACATAAGGAAATTATACTTTACCCTAATTTCCTGTAAACCGACTAAAATCGATCGATGAGGTTCAGTATTGTTGGCATTTCCCACTGGAAAAGTGGGGTATCCATACGAGAGCTATTTTACTTAGACAAGCAGAGACGTGAGCGACTGGATCACTACACCCGGACCATACCGGGAGGGGTGCTGGTTCTTGATACCTGTAACAGGACCGAAGTATATGGTTTTTGCGAGCCGGAAGTGCTGGTAAAAGCACTTTGCCAGTCTACTAATACAGATCCCGATTATTTACACAAGCACGGATATATTCTTACGGATGACGATGCGATCCGCCATATATATAAAGTTGGTCTGGGAATGGATTCTCAGGTACTTGGTGATGTTCAGATCATACAGCAGTTAAAGAAGGCCTATAAGGAAGCAAATAAGGCAAACCTGGCAGGTGAATTTCATCAGCTGGTACAATCGGTTTTCAGGGCACACAAGCGCAGTCGTAATGAAACTGATTTTGGTAAAGGAAATGCATCCGTAGGATATGAGGCAACCAAACAGGCTATAGAATTCTTTGGTGATCTGTCTGATATCAATATCCTGCTGATCGGGGCCGGGAAAATGGGTAAGGTTTCCTGTAAGAATCTGGTATCTAACGGAGCACAGCATATCTCCGTTATCAACCGTTCTATCAATCGGGCAAAAAACCTGGCTTCTTCCTTCGATATCAAGGCATATTCATTTGAAGAACTTGAAGGCAAGGTGAAGGAAGCTGACCTGATCATAACCGCTACCGGAGCAACCGATCCAATTTTGAAAGCGGGTCATTTTGAAGGCAAATCCAGCCAGACCATGGTCATTGACCTTTCGGTTCCGCGTAATGTGGAGCAAAGCGTCGAAGAACTCGAAAATGTGACATTGATCGATATGGATTCGATCACCGAAGTGAATCAAAAAGCCATTGAGAAAAGAGAACGGGCACTGCCTTTACTCGAAGGGATCATTGAAGAAGAGGTAAACGATTATAAAGACCGAATTCACCGTTCTCATTTTTTATTACCAAGGATCAAGGAGATCGATAATCGTTTACAATCAATCACCGATGATGAACTGGATAAAGTCAGGAATAAGATGGATTCTGAAGCCTTTGACGAGCTTGAACTGGTAACAAAGCGGATCAAAAAGAAGATCATGGCCATTCATATCAATAGGCTTGACGAAGAATATAAGCGTGTGAAAGATGAAGTTTAGACTAGGCACCAGGAAAAGTAAGCTTGCACTTTGGCAGGCTGAAATGGTTCAGTCTGAACTTAGGGATATCGGTGTGGAATGTGAGATCGTGGAGATCGAATCATTTGGTGATAAGGTTCAGGACATCCCTCTTCATAAGCTTGGAGACAAGGGCGTCTTTACTAAGGCCCTTGATATTGCATTGCTGGAAGGAAATATCGACCTAGCTGTGCATTCCTTAAAAGATGTACCGACTGAATTGGAGGAGGGCCTGGTGCTCGCATCGGTACCCGTTCGTGAAGATCCCCGGGATGTTCTCGTATCACCCCTATCAGCCAGGACTGATCAAAGCCGTATTGTGGCAACCGGCAGCATCCGTCGAAAAGCCTTCTGGATGAATAAATATCCGGATCATGAGGTTACTGGATTAAGAGGGAATGTGCCTACCCGACTGAAAAAGATCGATGAAAGCAACTGGATCGGGGGTGTTTTTGCATTTGCAGGGCTGATCCGGCTGGGGCTTGACGACAGAGTTTCCGAAGTACTGGAATGGATGATCCCGGCCCCTGCACAAGGAGCAGTAGGTATTGTAAGCCGTAATGAAATTGAGATCATCCGGATACTGCAGCAAATTGAAAATACTGACGTGCGCACCTGTGTTGAAGTAGAAAGAAGTTTTTTAAACCGTCTCGAAGCAGGCTGCTCTTCTCCGGTCGGGGCGCTGGCAACGATCTTCAGAGAGCAATTGAGTTTTAAAGGAGCAGTTCTCTCCCCGGGCGGGAAGAATAAATTGAGCCTTGATAGAACTGTGACCATTCCATCAGACCCGGCTGCTCTGGGAAGAAAGCTGGCTGAGGAGCTGATCAAAAAGGGAGCACTGCAGCTCATGGAGAAAGGAGATCTGTGAGCATGAAAAAATATCTGTTCAATAGTGATCTTTCGGATGATCAGGAGCATTACGCAGCCTATCGGTTAAGAGGGGTGTTTGAACTGGTACCCATGATTAAAATCGAGTTTCGCAGTGCTGCAGAATGGAAAACGGAAGTACCAAATAGGCATTGCTTCTGGGCATTCACCAGTAAAAACGGAGTGAGAGCCGTTTTACCCGAATATTTCAAACTTCCCGAGACCGAAGGAGTGTTTTGTGTAGGACCGAAAACCGCTGAGATGCTGGCTGACAGGGCCTGTGAAGTCAGTTTTCCACAGGTATATAGCAGTGAACACCTTACTGAATATATTGTGCAATCCGGTGCCGATCAGCTCATCCATTTTAGGGGAAATCTTTCCGGAAATGAGCTGGTAGAAGCTCTGAAGGAAAAAGGAGTGAAGGCGAAAGGTATTGAGGTATATCGTACCCTCAAGGATTCTGTATCTCTGAATATGGATGCTTATAAAGGATTTGTCTTCATGAGCCCCTCTGCTATCGAAGTCTTTCTGGAAAAGAATGATCCTGACCGGGGCTTACCTGTTTTTTGTATCGGGAATAAGACCGCTGCTGCTGCCGCAGATCATGGATTTAAAGAAGTTAACATACCTGAAGAAGCTACCCTGGAATCGTTAGTTCAAAGGATAAAAGATTATGATCAAATATGAGTGATACACCATTGAAGAACCGAATATTACTGGATGTATTAAATGGAAAGCCGACAGACCGTCCTCCGGTGTGGATGATGAGGCAGGCCGGAAGATATCTGCCGGAATACATGGAGCTCCGAGAAAAGTACTCCTTCTTTGAACGGGTAAAGACTCCGGAACTAGCCTGTGAGATCACGCTTCAGCCTATTGATATTGTAGGAGTGGATGCAGCGATCCTTTTCTCGGATATACTGGTGATCCTTGAATGTCTTGGAGTGGAAGTACAGCTTAAGCCGGGTTTTGGGCCGCTGATCCCTCAACCGATTCGTTCCAAAAAGGATATGGATCGAATTGATATCAAACCGGCAAGAGAATCTCTGAGCTATGTATATGATGCATTAAGGGTAACCAGGCAAGAGCTTAACGGAAGAGTTCCCCTGATAGGATTTGCAGGAGGTCCATGGACTCTGTTTTGTTACCTTGCAGAGGGTCAGGGCTCCAAGACCTTTTCTAAGGCTAAGCAGTTCCTGTTTTCGGACCCTGTCTCTGCGCATCAAGTGCTCAAAATGCTGACTGAACAGACTATAGAGTACTTCCACGAGCAGGTTAAGGCCGGCGCTCAGGTTCTTCAGGTATTTGAGTCATGGGCAGCGGCTTTAGGACCGGACGATTTCGTCAATCATGCTATGCCCTATCTGAAAGAGATTGTTGATCAGGATTACGGAGTACCTGTAATACTGTTCGCGAAAGATGCTGAGTGGAGTTACCGGCAGTTTCAGAAGACCAACGTGAATGGTTTTGGAATAAGCTGGGGATGTTCTCCTGAGGATGCACGCTCTTATACCGGCGGAAAAGTAGTTCAGGGAAATTACGACCCGTCCAAACTGTTAAGCTCACCAAAGATCATCGAAAAAGAAGTTCATGAAATGATCGACCGCTTTGGCGCAGATCATTATATCGCAAACCTGGGTCATGGGATTCTGCCTGATGTCCCGGTGGATAATGCGAAGGCCTTTGTGAATGCTGTTAAAAACTATCGCAAATAAGATGAATACTTTTCAGTCACAGCGTGAAAAATTTACCGGTCTGGTCAAAGATTTGCAGGCTAAGATCACTTCGGCACTGGAGGAGATCGACGGCAAAGCCAAATTTAAAATTGATGACTGGGAAAGAGAAGGCTTTGGCTTCGGTAGTACCAGGGTCATAGAAGAGGGTAATGTTTTTGAGAAAGGTGGTGTAAATGTATCGGCTGTAGCGAAAAGACTGCCACGGGAATTACAGGAATCGCTGGACGAGGAAGAGTCAGATTTTTTTGCTACCGGGATTTCACTGGTGATCCACCCAAAAAACCCTTTCGTGCCAACCGTACACGCTAATTACCGGTATTTTGAACTGTATGATAAAGATACCGGTGATATGAAAGATCAGTGGTTTGGCGGAGGGGCTGATCTGACCCCCTATTATCTTTTTGAAGAGGATGCAGTGCATTTCCACAAAGTTCATAAAAAAGTTTGTGATAAAACCCATCCCGAGTTCTACGACCGTTTTAAGAAATGGTGTGACGAGTACTTTTATAATCATCACCGGGGCGAAAGCCGTGGGATCGGAGGAATATTTTATGATCATATCCGGCCATCGGATGAATATACTGCCGACGACCTATATGAATTTGCTCAAAATGCAGGGGAAGGGTTTCTGCAGGCTTACCTTCCGATCGTGGAACAAAGAAAAGATATGGAGTATGGTGATCTTCACCGGAAATGGCAGGAGCTCAGGCGGGGCCGGTATGTTGAATTTAATCTGATCCATGATCGCGGAACGCTGTTCGGATTAAAGACCAAAGGCCGCATAGAATCTATTTTAATGAGCCTTCCCCCGCATGTGCAGTGGATCTATGATCATCAACCGGAAGCGGGGAGTGAAGAAGAGAAACTGGTCGAGCACCTGAAGGCAGTCGACTGGCTGAATTATCCAAAAATCTAAAGAACATGAGATTTCCAGATAGCAGATTACGTAGAAGACGAAAGAATGATGCCATTCGCAGCATGGTCAGAGAATCGCATTTACGACCGGAAGATTTTATTGCGCCGCTTTTTATTGTAGAAGGAGAAGGGGTCAAAAATGAGATCCCAAGCATGCCTGATTACTTTCGCTATTCACTAGATATGCTGAAAGCAGAGCTTGATGAGCTGGTGGAAGCGGGCATTCGCTCGGTCCTGCTTTTCGTGAAAGTACCGGAAGAGCTGAAAGATAATAAAGGAACCGAAGCGCTTAACGAAGAAGGGCTTATGCAACGAAGCATCCGGTATATAAAAAAGGAATTTCCGGATCTTTATGTGATGACTGATGTAGCCCTGGATCCGTATTCATCTTATGGTCATGACGGTATTGTTAAGGACGGCGAGATCGTGAATGATCTAAGTTCACAGGTGCTGGCTGCAATGGCTTTAAGTCACGCAAGAGCCGGTGCTGACATGGTTGCTCCATCCGATATGATGGATGGACGAATCGGAGCCATCCGTAAAGAACTGGACCAGTATGGATATGAGAATACGGGAATCATGTCCTATAGTGCAAAGTATGCCTCTGCCTATTATGGACCCTTCAGGGATGCACTGGATTCAGCTCCCGGGTTTGGGGATAAAAAGGCGTATCAAATGGATCCTGCCAATGTGAAAGAGGCCATTCTCGAAACACAGTTCGATATTGATGAAGGTGCGGATATAGTAATGGTAAAGCCGGGTCTTCCCTATCTCGATGTGGTGAGAGCGGTAAGTCGTAAGTTTGATGTGCCTGTTTCGGTCTACCACGTATCCGGTGAGTATGCTATGCTGAAAGCGGCAGCTGAGAAAGGCTGGCTGAATGAAGAAGAAGTGATGATGGAGTCTCTGACGGCATTCAAAAGAGCCGGTGCTGACCTGATCGCTACTTATTTTGCCAAAGATGCAGCAAGAATTCTAAATAACAGATCTTAGAAATGAATATAGATAAGAGTAAAGAACTGTACGAAAGAGCAGAAAAAGTGATCCCCGGCGGAGTAAATTCTCCTGTAAGAGCTTTTAACAGTGTGGGAGGTACGCCACTGTTCATGAAAAAGGCTGAGGGGGCCTATTTGTATGATGAGGACGGAAATAAATACATTGACTTTATCAGTTCCTGGGGCCCGATGCTGCTGGGTCACGCGGAACCGGATGTAGTAAAAGCAGTTTCCGAGGTCGCAAAGCATTCTACTTCATTTGGTGCACCTACACGTCTGGAAGTTGAGATCGCTGAACTGATCACTTCTTCAATTCCTGGAGTAGATAAGATCCGTATGGTGAATTCAGGCACCGAAGCCTGCATGAGTGCTATCCGTGTGGCCAGAGGCTATACGGGAAGAGAAAAAGTGTTGAAGTTTAAGGGTTGTTATCACGGTCATGGAGATTCCTTTTTGATCGAAGCCGGAAGCGGTGCCCTGACGATGGGTCACCCCAGCAGCCCCGGGGTGACCTCAGGTACAGCAAAAGACACCCTGATCGCTGAATTTAATGATCTAAATCAGGTAGAAGAGATCCTGACCGCAAATAAGGATGAGGTAGCGGCGATCATTCTGGAGCCGATTGCAGGAAATATGGGCTGTATTCCCCCAAAAAAGGGATTCCTGGAAGGACTCAGACGGCTTTGTGATGACCACAATGTGGTGATGATCATGGACGAAGTAATGACCGGATTCAGAGTTCATTTCGGTGGAGCACAGGCGATATATGATGTTCAGGCTGACCTGGTTACCTATGGCAAGATCATTGGTGCCGGACTGCCGGTTGGCGCTTATGGTGGCAAGAAAGAGATCATGGACTATGTTGCTCCAACCGGTCCCGTGTATCAGGCCGGAACTTTGTCCGGGAATCCGCTGGCAATGGCTGCAGGATTAACACTGCTTAAAAAGCTCAAGGAGCAGCCTGAAGTTTATGATGAACTGGATAAGAAGTCATCTATCCTGGAAAAAGGGTTTCGCAATGCTTTGGAGGGACTGAATGTGCCGCACGTAATCTACAGAGTCGGGTCCATGATCGGTATATTTTACACCGAGGGGCCGGTAGAGGGATTCAGCGGAGCGGAGAAAACAGATAAAGATTTCTTTGGCAAGATCTTTCATGGCATGCTGGAAAGAGGGGTTTACCTTCCGCCATCACCATTTGAAGCCTTCTTTTTATCAAATGCTCTTACTATGGAAGATATTTCTCATACGCTCACGGCATTTGAAGAGACCCTGGAAGATATTCTTAATCACTGATCCGCGGGATCAGCGGTTGCTGAATTCTTCAACACGTCGCAGATGCTCAGGATCAGCCCAGAGCTTTGAAAAAGGTTCGATCTCTGCTCTTAGGGCTTGCAGTCGTGCTTCAGCCTGAAGTCCGCTGCTCTTCTTGAGCGTCCGGATGTAATCGCGGTCGTTTCTGATCAGGTCCTCTGACCAGTGAAGGATCTCAGATTCATGATCACTGGTGTCCAGAATATCATTGATCAATCCAAGGTCCATTGCCTTATCCGCAGGGATGATTGCTGCTTTTCCCTGTAGTTCAAGTGCCTTTGACCGACCCACTGTTTCAACCAGTCGCGTGAGTCCGCCCCAACCCGGGGTCAGGTAGAATCGACCCTGGGTAAAACCTAGTTTGATACCCGGAGCTGCAAGCCGGAAGTCGAAACTAAGCATTAATTCTATTCCTCCGCCAAAGGCATTACCATTCAGGTAAGCCAGGGTGTAGCATGGAAGGCATTCAAAACGGTGAAACAGGGTATGCACCTTTTCAGACATTTTAAATGCTTCTTCTTCAGACTGAATTGTATGAAATTTTTTCAGATCCCCACCGGCAATGAAAGTATCTGTACCGCTTCCTGACAGGATAAACAGCCGGATATCGGTGTTATGGTCCAGTTCGTCTGCGAGATCTTCCAGTCCGGCAATGACCTCAAAGTCCAGTGCATTATGCGCTTCCGGGCGATTGATCCACGCACGACAAATGTGTTTATCCTTATACTCTATTTCCAGTGAGGCCAATTTATGATCAGATTTCGAATGGTTGTTTCGCTGTTTTTTCCAGCCAGTTAAGATAGTCTGTATTTCCCTCGTCTTCGGTGATCGTAAAGGTTATCACGCAAGGACAATCATAGCTGTGAAGCTCTTTTACTCTTCTGGTCATTTTTTTGATTCTGGAATAATGGGTCTTAACCAGCAGTACACACTCATTTTCCTCATGGATCTCCCCATCCCACATATAAATGGATTCCATCCCATCAAGGATATTCACGCAGGCGGCCAGTTGTTCTTCCACCAGTTTACGACCGATCGAACGCGCTTCTTCTCTGTCTTTAGTTGTTATATAAACAAGGCGAAGGTTTTTATACATGGTCAGGCTTGTTAATAGCTTTAAATCTGTTCAATTAGGTTGAATTAAAAGGCAATAACCTCTAACTTTGAAAGCTCTGAAGTTTGCGAGAGTGGCGGAATTGGTAGACGCGCTAGATTTAGGATCTAGTATCTTAACCGATGTGGGGGTTCGAGTCCCCCCTCTCGTACTTTTCCTTCCTGAAATTAAAATGAATCCTGTTCATTTCACAAAATTACATATAAAGCCGGAGATAAAGTGGACATTTCTGTACAAGACGTAACTTCTGTTGATAAAGAAGTGGTTCTAAAAGCAAAAAGAGAAGATCTGCAAGACAAATTTGACAGTGCGTACAAAAAGATCAAAGGACAGATCGCTCTTCCGGGATTTCGTCCCGGTAAAGTGCCTTTGGGGCTGGTCAAGAAGAGATTTGGAAAAGAGATCGAGTACGAAGAGATCAACAAATACGTACAAGAAGTATTCGAAAAAGAAGTAGTGCCCAAGTATGAGCCGGTAGGTGAAACCCAGATGGTCGATCTTCAGTGGGAAGATGATGAGCTTGAAGTAACATTCAAGATCGGGTCAAAGCCGGAATTTGAGCTGGAAGAACTGTCCAAGATCAAAGTGAACAAAATGGTTCATGATGTGACGGACGAGGAAGTTGAAGAGGAAATGCAGCGCACTCTCGATCGTGAGGGCAACTGGGTTGAAAAAGAAAAAGGCAAAGCTACCGAGAAATCAAGATTGATCGTAGATGTGGTTAGCCTTGATGAAAACGGTGATGTGATCGAAGGACAGGTTGATGAAGATCAGCAGATCGATCTGCGCCAGGAAGGTGCTGCTGAATTCCGTGAAGAGCTGGTGGGTAAAAAAGCAGGCGATGTGGTTGATATGGAGCTTGGTGAAGGTGAAGAAACTGACCGATTCCGTGTTACCATTAAAAAAGTGGAAGAGATGGATGCAGCTGAGCTATCCGATGAGCTGATTAAAAGACAGAGTAACGGAGAGGCAGAGAATGAAGATCAATTCAAGAGCTATTTGAAAAGCCGTATTCAGGAATACTATGACCAGTCAGCCGACGATCTGTTTAAAAATGACGTGGTTGATGCCCTGGTTGAAAAACATACCTTTGATATCCCTGAGGTATTTATAAATCAGATACAGAATTCTTATGTAGAACAGTTTAAGCAGCAGTACGGAAAACAGCTTCCGGAGAGCTTTGACGAAGAAGAATATAAGAGCGGAATGACCGAAAGAGCGATAAGAGAAGGTCGCTGGTATTTTATCAGTCAAAAACTGCAGGAAACATTTGAAGATATCGAAATAAAACCCGAAGATATCGACGAGTTCATCGCGATGGAAGCTGCCCGGTATGGTGCCAGCGTTGATCAGATGAAACAGTATTACGCTAAGAATCCTAATTTACTTGAGCAGCTGCGCAGCAGTATCCGGGAGAACAAAGTGTTCGACAAGCTTCAGGATGTTGTTAAGATCAAAGAGATCAGTAAAGATAAATACCGTGAGCTGCAGGACGAGAAAGCGAATAAGTAATTATTTATAAGCTATAAAGAACGGAAATATGTTTACTAAACAACCATTATTTGAAGCACCAAATCTGGGCGATGTTCAGCCTATTCAGAATAACCTGGTGCCAATGGTAGTCGAAACTACCAGCAGAGGAGAGAGAGCATACGATATTTATTCAAGGCTGCTAAAAGACAGGATCGTTATCCTGGGAACTGCAGTGAATGATGTTGTTGCAAGTTCTATTATGGCTCAACTTCTGTTCCTCGAATCCGAGGACCCTGAGAAAGACATTAATTTTTATATCAACAGCCCGGGCGGAGTAGTTTCAGCGGGTCTGGCTATCTACGATACCATGCAGCATATCAAATGCGATGTTGCCACAACCTGTATGGGGATGGCGGCTTCTATGGGCGCGGTTCTGTTAACAGCCGGTACCAAGGGAAAGAGATCCTGCCTCCCGCATGCAAGAGTTATGATCCATCAGCCACTGGGTGGTGTTCAGGGTCAGGCTTCCGACATTGAGATCGAAGCACGTGAGATCATCCGTATTAAGCGTGAACTGAGCAAGATCCTGGGAGATCATTCTGGTCATACCATTGAAGAGATCATGGAAGCATCCGACAGAAATAATTGGATGACTGCTAAAGAAGCGAAAGATTACGGACTGGTCGATAATGTTCTTGACCGACGTAAATCTGACAAATAAACACATTTTTATTTAAATTCTGCTTGTCATGAGCAAAAAAGAGAAAAACAGCGACATTGTACACTGTTCCTTTTGCGGCCGATCAAGCCTGGAAGTCAATTCCATGGTTGCCGGTCCGGGAGTCTATATCTGTGACCGCTGTGTAGAAGACGCGTCCAGTATCATTAAAAGTGATCTGGCATCTCTGGCTCGCAGAAGAGAAAAGAGTTTTCAGCCGGTCCTTAAACCGGTGGAGATCAAGTCCAAGCTGGACGAGTACGTTATAGGCCAGGAAAAGGCTAAAAAGACCTTATCGGTCGCGGTTTATAATCATTACAAGCGTATTACCGCTGACCCATCCAATGAACTGGATGATACAAAAGTGGAGAAGTCCAATATCGTACTTCTCGGACCAACCGGTAGTGGTAAGACTCTTCTGGCGCGAACGCTGGCAGATATCATCGACGTGCCTTTTACCATTGCAGATGCAACGGTTCTCACTGAAGCCGGCTATGTGGGTGAGGATGTAGAGAGTATCTTATCTAATCTGCTACAGGCGGCTGACTACGATGTGGAGAGGGCTAAAAGAGGGATCGTTTACATTGATGAGGTCGATAAAGTAGCCCGAAAGAGTGACAATCCGTCCATTACCCGCGATGTAAGCGGTGAAGGAGTTCAGCAGGCTCTGCTCAAGATTCTTGAAGGAACTACTGCGAATATCCCACCGAAAGGCGGACGTAAGCATCCCGAGCAAAGTTTTATTCAGCTGGATACCTCAAATATCCTTTTTATCTGCGGCGGGGCTTTTGCCGGACTTGAGGAGATCATCTCCCGAAGAATGTCTACCAGCGCAATGGGATTCCATTCTCAGGAACAGGTCAAGTTCGATAAAAATGATCCTGAGATCTTTGTGAATGTTGAACCGGAAGATCTGCAGAGATTTGGATTGATCC
The DNA here is from genome assembly GCF_040811775.1 of Balneola sp. MJW-20. Lineage (NCBI taxonomy): Bacteria > Pseudomonadati > Balneolota > Balneolia > Balneolales > Balneolaceae > Gracilimonas > Gracilimonas aurantiaca. Next base: position 2,012,012 of record NZ_JBFNXW010000001.1, on the reverse strand, counting down.
CGGAACTGATCGGTCGTTTACCGGTAATTTGCGGACTACATGAATTATCCGATGACGCACTTCTGGATATCCTTCAGACCCCAAAAAATGCCATTACCAAGCAGTATAAGAAGCTGTTTAAAATGGAAGAGGTTGAGCTGGATTTTGAAGAAGAAGCATTAAAAGCGATCGTTAAAAAGGCCAAAGCACGCAAGACAGGTGCCCGGGGTCTTCGATCTATTATGGAAGAAGCGATGCTGGATATTATGTATTCCCTTCCATCCATGGAAAATATTGCGCGCTGTATCATAACCCGGGAAACCATAGAGAAGAAGGCTCCCCCGGTTTATGAAAAGCAAAAAGCGTCTGCCTGATCTGTAGTGCCCCGTAATTCGGGGCTTTCTTGTATGTTCCCATTTATCTATTCTTAGATAAAGAAAGAAAAAGCGAATGAACCTCTACGTACCACTGGCCCGGGTCAAGATCCTTTTGATGGTATTACTCATATTTCTGGGTATAGGATCGGTGGTTTATAACCAGTATCTGGTGGATAAGATCCTGGAACAGGAAGCCAGAAGTGTGGAATTACTCGCTAAGGCTATAGAGTTCACTGCCAGCCGCACTAATGAACAGGCGGGAACCATGCTGTTAAATTCAGTTGAAGAGCTGAGAATGATCCCTCAGGTGCCCGACAGTGTTATTGATCTAATTCTTGAAGCAGAAGCGGCAAAAAGCTCCACTGAATTTACCTCCCGTATCATCATTGACGAAGATTTTAAGATTCCCGCAATCGTCGTTGATGAGACCGGTTTTATCATCCACCATAAAAATGTGGATATAAAGAGGCTTGAGACTGAAGAGAGCCGTGAGGAGCTATTCCGCGAATTTCGCAGCCTTAACCCGCCCATAAGGATCGTGCTGGGTGATGAAAGAAGGGAGATCGTCAACTATGTGTATTATGGTGAAAGTCCAACCGTGCAGTTACTGCGATATTTTCCTTATATACAGATCCTGCTGTTAAGTTTATTACTTGGCATTGGATATACGACCTACCGTAGTATTACAAGGTCTGAGCAATCTAATCTTTGGGTTGGTATGGCAAAAGAAGCAGCGCATCAGCTGGGTACCCCGATCTCAAGCTTATATGGCTGGATCCAGCTTCTCAAAGACGAATACAGGTATGACGAGACCGCCAGTAACATTGCTCAGGAGATAGAAAAGGATATACAGAGATTACGAGGTGTAGCTGAAAGATTCGGTAAGATCGGTTCTGAACCGGAACTGAAGCCGATGAGAATTGAATCTATTTTGGAACTGGTAGTAAGCTACATGGAAAGAAGGCTGCCCAGCCGGGCTAAACACATAAAAGTGAATAAATCGCTGGAAGCCGAGGCAATAGTATCTGTAAACCCTGAACTGTTTCAATGGGCCATTGAAAACCTGGTAAAAAACGCAATGGATGCACTTAACGGTTCTGAAAAGGGTGAAGCATTCATCAATATCAGCTCTAAACTGGAAGAAGGTGAAGTTATCATTGATATTGAAGACTCTGGCGGAGGGATCGATATCAAGAATGTTAAGAATATATTCAAACCCGGCTTCAGTACTAAGAAAAGAGGATGGGGTCTTGGCCTGAGTTTAACTAAACGGATCATTGAAGATTATCACAACGGGCATATATTTGTGCTTCGATCCGAATTAGGTGAGGGTACGACCATGCGGGTGACTCTGAATGCAGAGAAAGACAAAAAACCAGCAGAAGAAAAGGTTCTGGATCAGTCTCCGGTGTAACCGCGCTTTTTAGCGTATTCGATCAATTCAGTTTTAAGCAGATTTCTTCCACGATGCAGCCTTGAGCGGATGGTTCCTATGGGTACATCAAGCATATTGGCGATCTCCTCGTAGGTATATCCTTCAACATCACAAAGCATAACCACGGTACGGAAATCTTCCGGCAATCGGGAAAGGGCGTTGGTGATATCATCATCCATCAGCTCCCGGAACATAAGGTTCTCAAGATCGGAAGTATCAGTGCTTTCTGCTCTCACACTTTCGTAATATGATGAGACCTCGTCGTAATCAACCTGGCTCGGTTTTTTTGAGGTCTTCCGGTAATTATTGATGAAAGAATTTTTCAGGATACGAAACATCCAGGCCTTCGCATTGGTGCCTTTTTCGTAACTGCTGAAAAAGCGATAAGCTTTGACAATAGTATCCTGAACCAGATCTTCAGCATCGTTTGGATCGGTCGTCAGGCGTAAGGCGAAGTTATATAGCGCATCCATGTGAGGAATGATCTCTTCGTCAAAGTCCTTCTGCTTTTTTCTTTCATCCCTCGTAAGATCAGGCATAAGTACATCCCGTTCATTTAAATTCAATGTACCTTTCTGCATTGGTCAATACAAATCTCGCGTAAAGATTTAATGTTGAGCGCGGATATTATAGATACCAACGGTCAATTTTAAATAGATTGTATTGATAGACGTGTTAGGCTTTCTCTTAGCCGTTCAGAAAAGTTATCACCATTATATCGTAAAGAGCATGTGTCCATGCGGCTATCCCAAAGCCTCTACTAACATACAGGACATTAAGGATGACTCCAAACACGAAGCGATACAGGAATGAAGAAAGTGTGAATGCATCTCCTAATGCGCCTATGTAGTGAACTGAACTGAATAAAAGGGCCGCAAGGGTGACCGAAGCAATGGTTCCTGCCCATTTATTCTTGAAGAAACGCACGAAAATGAGAGTAAGGAGCGATACCAGTATTACCCTGAAGAAAAGTTCTTCATATAACCCGGCACCCAGTGAAAGGGCGATCTTGGCCGTCATACTAAGCTCCTGAATGGATCCCTGCAGATCCATATTGAGTACTGAAGAAACAATGGTCTGACTGAGGATCGCTACAATGATCGCATATAACGCTGATTCGAACAGCATCAAAGGAAAGTAGGCGAATCGCAGATCTTTTAGCCTTTCTTTCTCCTTATATACGACCACGATCCCAATCATGACAAGTAACAGCAGACTGAAAGAGATCGCATTTACCCCCAGTGAGGAGATCAGTTGTTTTACCCAGACATCTACAGAGATGCGTACAATTGCATCTCCTTCCGGCTGAGAGATCAGGATCAGAAATTCATAAAGTAAAAAAAGAGGGAGGCTCAGTAGAAAACTGTACAGAAGACTGTTTGTGCCTTTAAAATATGAATTGACCTGGTTTGACATTTACTGATCTGTATAGATCCTGACAAGTGGTTGCGGACTGTTATTGAGGCTCAGTATTCGGAAGGCCTTCTCAGAAAGTTTCAGTGCATTCCCCGTCACACGGTCATTGATACGCACGTATATCCCGGTGCCGGTAGCAGGATTCTCAACATAAAGGATAGTGCCGATCGCAATATTTGAATGTGCTGCGGTAAGTGAACCCGGATCGTATAGTTCACCATTAGTAGTAGTTGCCCCGGCTTCTGATGCATCATAAGATGTTGCATTGACCTGCCCCAGATCATTCAGCTTTGATTCGTCGAGGTAAGGGTTAGCATAATTCTTTGAAGGAGGCAGTAATACTGTCACTCTCTGTCCCCGGTTTAGGTTACTGAGGTCTATATCTGGATTGAGTTGCCTGAATTCATTCTGAGTCATCCTGAATCGGTTCAGAATATTTTGAAGGTTATCTCCACGCTCAAGGGTATAGAGAGAGAATTTTCCCTGTGGTGCAGATTCAGAGGCATCTTCAGCAACATTCGGAGCATAGTTGATGGCTTTAACAGCAAGACGCTGTCCGATCTGAATATTATCAGACTGCAGGTTATTTAGCTGACGCAGCTGATTGAGGGTCATATTGTGTTCACGTGCGATCTTTGTGAGCGTATCCCCACTTTTGACGACATAATAGACGTTGGTCTGCTGATCGTCATTTACAAGAATAGACTCCCCTTCATCAACTACTGCTACACTCAGGGTGTCCGGTTCTGTTGCATAATAAACAAGCTCTTGTCCGACGGTGATCGCATTTCCCTGAATTGAATTCCATTCTCTGAGCTCAGCTAAAGTGACTCCAATACTCTTGGATATACTGTACAATGTATCGCCTGATTTAACAACGTAGACTGACCTGGACTGAGCCTGAGACAGGGAGCTTGAGCTGAGGGTCACTAACAGCAATAGGAGAAGGGTTTTCAGGGTCTTGAAGAAATTCTTCATTTTTTAATCGTCTGTTTCTAGTTGGAGGTTCATAAAAGCTGATCGCAGTTCTGAAAGAGCATGCTGGTCTCCTTTCGCTCCTGCTACCTTAATACCTTCTTTATAGGTATTTATTGCTTTATTGTTCTCACCCGATTCAACATAAAGTGCTGCAAGATGATAATAAACTCCGACATATTCAGGATCTTTACGGACAATGTCTTCAAAAAGGGTCCGGGCCTTGGGTATTTCACTGATCTTGAGGAGCTCCAGTGCTAAAGCGAATTTAGAAAAGGAATCATCCGGATCTTTCTTAATCCTTTTGGCCAGTTCAGGTATCCTGGATCTAGACATTGTGACTGAACCTCTCTTTCAGTTCTTCCATTGAGTCACCTCCAAATTTTTCCAGTATGGCATTCGCTAATACCGGTGCGATAACACTTTCCACTACCACTACAGCTCTTGGTAAAGCACATACATCCGAGCGCTCATATCTCGTTTCAGTGGATTGGTGAGTGATCATGTCAACCGTGCCCAGCGGATTCAGCATGGTCGGAATGGGTTTCATGGCTCCACGCACAATGATCGGCATGCCGGTGGTCATTCCGCCTTCGATACCGCCGGAGCGATTAGTATCTCTTTTAAAAGTATTGCCATCATGCGTGATCTCATCATGAACCTGATGGCCCGGCAGATAACCGGATTCAAAGCCGAGACCGATCTCTACTCCTTTCATGGCCTGCGTTCCCATGATCGCCTGTGCGATCAGGCCGTCCAGTTTTTTATCCCAGTGGGTGTAAGAGCCCAGGCCGGCAGGCACCCCGGTAATTATTACTTCCCACAAGCCACCCAGCGAAGAACCTTCTTTGCGCCGCACTTTGATCTCCTCACGCATTTGTGCGGAAAGATCATCATCCAGGCACCGAACATCAGACCTGTCGGCTTCCGTATAAATACTTTCGGCTCCCCCGGAAATGAGGTCTTCAGTGATATTTCTGCTTTGCTCCCAGCTTTCATATCCGATGCTGCCTATTCGAAGTACATGGCCTCCGATCTCGATTCCAAGTTCTTTAAGCATTTTTCGGGCGATGCTGCAGCAGGCAACCCTCATGGCCGTTTCTCTTGCACTGGATCGCTCGATCACAGGACGTATGTCGTCAAAGCGGAATTTCTGAGCGCCTACCAGGTCTGCATGTCCGGGACGAGGCAGGGTGATCTTCTCGATACCTTCTGCTTCATTTTCTTTATTCATGACTACCGGCCAGTTGGCATCATCTTTTGCGAAGGCGCGGTTTTCCATATAAAGTGCTACCGGACTACCCATGGTCTTACCGAAACGAACACCGGACTGAATGATGGCGCGATCTTTTTCGAATGCCATTCTTCCGCCTCTGCCATAGCCTTTCTGGCGTCGTTCAAGATGCTCAGCGATCTCGTCTTCAGTAATGCTTAGCCCTGCCGGTACTCCTTCAACTATTCCTGTGAGGCCCGGTCCATGTGATTCTCCTGCAGTGAGGTATCTGATCATTGTTTGGAAAGTTTTTCGAAATGTTCTGCTCTTTCAGAGAGAGTGCGGTGGTCATCACACACTACTTTTCTGAACTTCTGTATCTTATTCTGATCACCCAGTAGAATTAATGAATCTCCCTCATTAATAATGACACTGCTGTCCGGATTAAATATCGTTTGTCCGTCCTCACGAATGATCGCTATGATCAGAACGGAATATTCTTTGCGAACATTTATATCCAGCAGGCTTTTTCCTGCGAGAACGGAATCTTCAGAAATGTGTGCCTCATCAAAGGAATGTTCCTGATACTGGTCTTTACTGATATTATCAATAAAGTGATCTACATTCGGTCTGAGGATCACATTAGCCATACGATCGGCACCGATATCATAAGGTGATAGTACTTTGTTGGCTCCGGCTCTTAGCGCCTTACGGCGGTTTCTGCTTTCATTAGCCCTGACCAGTATAAAAATATCGCGGTTCAACTCCCTTGCAAGCAATGTGGTAAAGACATTGTCCTGGTCACTTGACAGAGTGCAAATAAGCGCTTTTGCCTTGTTGATGCCCGCGTCGAGTAAAGACTGTTCTTCCTCAGCATCTCCTTCCACATAAAGCAGATTATCTCTTCTGATCCGCTGGATACTGGATTCTCTGTTCTCCACGATCACAATAGGAAGTCCTGCATTGGTCAGGACCTCGGCAATGCGGTGTCCTATTCGTCCGTATCCACAGATGATATAATGGTCTTCGAGTTTTTCTAGTCGCTTTGTCATAGCTCTTTTAAAGAATAATTCACTTTCAAATATCAGCTGGGTCGACTGAGATGCAATGTAAGAAATTACACCAATGCCCATTACAAAAATGATCATGGTGAAGACCCTTCCTTCAACTGTAAGACTTTTAAGTTCACTGAAACCGATCGTGGTGATGGTGATGAAGGTCATATAAAGCCCGTCGAACCATTTCATCCCCTCCAGGAAATGATAACCGGAGGTGCCAATGATAAAAATCGTGATCAACAGGAGAAATGCCATTCCAATACGGAAGAGCACCGAATTCTCAAGATTAAATATGCTGATCGTATTTCTTTTCATTTTACCATAATTGGGTTTTAATGCTCAACTGGGTCATTCCGCCGATCCGGCTGTAGGCATTGCGGCTGATATCAACGCGAAAGGTCCGGATCTTGATACCCACACCAAATGCAAAGCCGGCAAGATCAATATTTTTATCTGTGCTGGTCTGTTCATGAAGGTAATGATCGTAACCGAAACGAAGATCCAGGTTTTCCCCCAGTTTTGCTTCCCCTCCGAAGATGACATGTCTGAGGATATTATCAAATATTTCCGGGCTTTCCTTCTCTCCAACCACCCTGAGATCCCAGTCATTAAGTTTTCTCAAACTCAATGATAATGCAAAAGGGAAAGCTTCGGGCTTCTTTGTGATCCCGACCGAGATATCCAGGGGAAGGGGTTCTCTGCGTCTGTCAAAGGTAGAGATCTGGGTGCCTGCATTCCTGATGGTCATACCCGCACTGAAATTCTGGTCTTTGTCTGTGTAAAGCAGTCCGCCGGATAATGCTACTGCATTAGACCGGTAGGTCAGATATGAGGAATAGATCAGATCCACCGAGCTGCCGATGCTGAGCCTGGGGCTTAGTTGTCTGCTAAAAGACCCGGTAAGGGCAATATCACTCGCATTGAAAGAACCCTGTGCGTTGCCTGCATCATCATAGCGTTCGAGGTCGCCGTATCCTACATATCGCAGAGAAACTCCAAGGGTACCCAGGTCTTCCACATGCCATGCAGCATTGGTAATTGCCATATTAGCATCGGCGAGGTAGTTGATATAAGTAGCAGACCAGTAGCCAGAGTTTTCTTGACTCATGTAGGCAGGATTCACATTCATCAGGCTGAAATCTGCATTATACAGGCCGGGGTGATTTCCCCCCAGTGCAGCCGCTTTAGCGGTAGGAATGACGTCCAGAAAACGAAAAACCGCCGAGTTATTCGACTGAGCACAAAGCTTCGAAGCAGCAAGCAATAAAACGGCATTAAATAATATGAAACGCACGATTCCGGGTTGAATTAGAAATCACAATTGGTGAAAATGTTTTGTAATATAATCAAATGCTTTAGCAATAAGTGAGCAAACCAAATTAAGAAATGATTTCAAAATTTCCGGGAACGGATGCACTTAATGAACTGGGGAAATTTTCTCAGCTGCTATACCATGCTTTAAGGTCATCCACCGAGATCAGTACGTATCGAAAAAACCTCTTTCAGGAGTTCGTAAAGGTCGGATATGAATCTATTCCTATCATTATTCTGACCGGAGTTTTTACGGGTGCTGTACTTACACTCCAAACGGCATATCAGCTGGATACCGGCCTTTATCCGAGTTATATCATCGGATCCATTGTTACTCAGTCGATTGTTATAGAGCTCGCTGCGGTAATCTCTGCTCTGGTGCTAGCCGGAAAAGTTGGTGCACGAATGTCTACGGAGCTCGGTACTATGCGGGTGAGTGAACAGATCGATGCCTTGGAGTCGATGGGTTTTAATGCACTTTCATTTCTGGTGGTTCCACGGATCATATCCGGGATCTTTATGTTTCCGGTACTGTACGTTACAGCTACCGTCTTTGGTATATTGGGCGGAATAACGGCCGGTGCTGTTGATGGAATCCTTCCTGTTCAGGAATTTATGAAGGGAGGAAGAGAATTCTTTTTTGAATCGGATATAGTATTTGGATTGATCAAGGCCATCGTGTTTGGTTTTGTGATCACATCCATTGCCTGTTACAAAGGATACTATGCTTTCGGGGGTGCTGAAGGAGTTGGTAAATCCACTACTCAGGCTACGGTATTAAGTTGTATCTTTGTACTATTATCTGACTTTGTGCTGGCAGCACTATTATTATAGACTATGATAGAGATCCGCAATCTGACAAAAAGTTTTGGCAAGAATGTTGTCTGGGAAGATGTATCCTTTGAGATACCTGACGGGCAAACTACAGCTATCATCGGTCGCTCCGGATGTGGAAAGTCAGTATTACTGAAACACCTGAATGCCCTTATGTATCCTGATTCCGGGGAAGTTCTTATAGACGGACAGTGTGTATTTGAGCTTACGTATTCAGAATTGAGGAAGATGAGACAGCAATTCGGAATACTTTTTCAGGGAGGAGCACTTTTTGATTCGATCAGTACTTTTGAGAATGTTGCTTTTCCATTGCGTTATTTTACGGACATGACCGAAGACCAGATCCATAAAGAGGTAATGGAAGCCTTGGATATGGTCAATCTGAGTGATGCCGGAGATAAGGGAACCTCTGAATTATCGGGGGGTATGCGTAAGAGAGTGGGACTTGCGAGGGCTATTATTCTAAAGCCAAGATATTTATTATACGATGAGCCGACTTCCGGACTGGATCCCAGAACGTCGGATGAGATCAACCAGCTGATCGTGGCAATGGCTGATAATCTGGATATCACCTCGGTGGTGATCACACATGATATGCATTCGGTACTAGAAGTGGCTGAAAAAGTGGCTTTTCTGGATGACCAGAAGCTCAGTTGGTTTGGAACAACTGAAGAGATGAAGAAAAGTACTCATAAGGAATTGCTGGAGTTTGTTAGAGCCAGCGAATATCAAGTTTAGAACAAAAGAGGAGCACAATAGTGGCTAAAGTGAGTAATGAAGTAAAGATAGGAATAACCGTGATCGTTGCGATCATAGTCGCTTTTATCGGTTATCGTATCATGAAAGACATGCCTTTGTTTAAGACTTCTAAGGTGATCTATACCAAGTTCGATCAGGTATACGGACTTATTCCGGGAAACACGGTAAATGTCAGAGGATTTAAGATCGGGTCTGTTAAGGGTATGCAATTAATGGAAGACTCCGACAGTACCCTTGTTACTCTTTCCATAGAAGAGGAGTATAATATTCCGAGAGGATCTGTGGCAGTATTGAAGTCCAGCGGGGTACTGGGTGGTAAATATATCGAGATCAGTAAATCTGATAATACCAGGATGGTGAATGACGGAGATACCATCATGGGGTTATTTGAAGAAGGGATAATGGATACTTTTGCTGAGGAAGGTTCCAGGCTCAGTGGTGATATATCGGCTTCAATTCAGGGTTTCGAAAAACTGATCACGAATCTCAATGAGATCTTAGATAAGGATAACAAGCAGAATATATCCGGTGTCATGAGTAATCTTCAGAATACTACTGACGAGATCAGTGCTTTACTGAATGAGCGGCGTGATGATATTGATTCCATGATCGTAGCGGCTCGTTCTACCATGAGTAATCTGGATGATCTTAGCACAGATAACAAAGAAAAGTTAGGACAGCTTATCACAAATCTTGAAGCAGCGAGTGGCAGGATGGATACTTTGAGTGTTGAGCTCAACAAGACCACGCTCACTCTGAATGATGTTCTGACAAAGATCAACGATGGCGAAGGAAGCTTAGGAAAGCTGGTCAACGACACTTCTCTGTACAATAATCTGGACAGCCTGACCTTTAACCTCAATGCCTTAATACAGAATATCAACGACGATCCGGGCAAATACCTTAAGCATATGCGTCTTATTGAAGTATTTTAACCGATAGTTTGGCTAAAGACTTTCTATTCCCTCGGTATTCGCTTATATTTTCAGGCTTGCGGAACAACTATAATTCTGTTCGTCAGTCATATTACTAATCGCAATCTAAACAACTTTTTTTAGAGGTTTCCTTTTATGGGTTTAATGGAAAAGATGAGGAACAGCACCGCCATCGTATTATGGGTGCTGATCGGATCCTTCGGCCTTCTTTGGGTATTATCAGACGTAAACTTTTTTGATGCTATAAACCGAGGTCCGAGTTCTTTGGGAAGTGTGAATGGTGAGAGCATTTCATTTGAAGAATATGAAAATCGCATTCAGTACTACTCTAATGCGTATAGTCAGCAAACCGGAAATTCATTTACTCCTGAGTTACGGGCATTTTATGAAAACCAGGCCTGGGAAGACCTGGTAAATCAGCGTTTGATCTCTCAGAAAATGGAAGATCTCGGGATCACAGTAACCGACGAAGAACTTATGGATATGGTCTACGGGGAAAATCCGGCACCTATTATTCGTCAGAACTTTACCCGTGAGGATGGATCCATTGACCGGGCTGCTATTCAGCAGTTGTTATCTTCTACTGAATTCTCTCAGCAGGCGCTGGTTCTCGAGATCCAGTTGCGTGAACAACGTAAGCAGGAGAAGCTTAGTAACTTTATTACTGCAGGATTACAGATCACCGAAGAAGACATTGAAAGAGCATTCAGAAATGAAAACTCACTCGCTTCTGTGTCATTTATCCGATTTCCATACAGCGAGATCGCTGAGGGAGAGATCAATGTGACGGATGAAGAGATCCGTGCATACTACAATGAGAACAAAGAAAATTACAAAACTGCAGAGAACTACAGGCTAGAATTTGTCTCCTTTTCCAAGATGCCGACTGCTCAGGATACTGCTCAGATCAGTAGAGATGTCTCTAATCTGAGAGATGCTTTTGCATCTGCAGTAGACGACTCAGTATTCCTGGCACGACAGGCTTCCGTAACACAATTCAGAAATGTCAGTGTTGGAATCAATGATGTTCGCGAAGATTACAGAGAGGTGATCTCAGGACTGGAGACTGGTGAAGTATCTGAAGTATTTCTTTCACAAGGCCGGGCGAATATCATCAAACTGACCGACAGAAGCGGTGATGAAGTTCGTTTTCAGGTAATGGCCTATCAGATCGAAGCATTGCCTGCTACGATCGACGCAGCCGCTGAAGAAGCCGATGATTTTGAATATTATGCCACCGAAGAAACTTCTTTTGAGGAAGAGGCTGAGCAAAGAGGTATGACCACAGAGACCGGTTTTGCCACTAAGGGTAACACGTTCATTTCCGGACTGGGGACAAGCCAGCAGGTAATGAATTTCCTGGAAGGGGCTGATGAGGGAGATATATCTGCGGTGATCGAACTTGAGACAGAATTTGTGATCGCACAGGTGCTGGAAGTAAATGAAGCAGGATATCAGCCTCTTGATGAAGTAAGAGATCCGATCTCTGTACTGGTTGAGATCGAAAAACGTAAAGAACAGACTCTTGCGAAAGTGAATCAGCTGAAGAATTCAAACAGCTCTCTAGAAGGTATCGCTGAAGCGGAAGGCAAAGAGATACAGAATGCGGAAAGTATTAGAAGAGGAGCAACTGTTCTGACCGGCGCAGGACGAGAGCCTGAGATCATCGGTGCTATATTTACCATGGATGAAGGTGAAATATCAAATGCAATGGATGGTACAAACGCAGCCTATATAGTTCGTGTTAATTCCAGAACCGACGCTGATCTGACACAGCTGGATGATAACACCCGCCAGCAGATCCGCCAGCGACTCGAGCAAGAGCTGAATCAGCGATATGTGAATATCTGGCTCACGAAACTTAAGGAAGAAGCAGATATCACGGATAACCGATCTGCTTTGATCCAGTAATAGTTTTTTGAATTATATTAAAGGGTGAGGAGTTACTTCTCACCCTTTTTTTGTTTTAAGAAATCATGAACAAAGAGAACCACCATAGAGACCGGTTTTGGATGACCCGGGTGCTTGAGCTGGCCCGTATGGGTCAGGGAAAAGTTTCTCCCAATCCATTGGTAGGATGCGTAATTGTATCTGAAAAGGGAGAAAATATTGGCGAAGGATATCATAAGAAGTTCGGGGAAGCCCATGCTGAAGTGAATGCGGTTAAGGCTGTTCAGAATAAAGAAAAACTAAAGGGAGCCACTGTATATGTGAACCTGGAACCCTGCTCTCATCATGGCAAGACCCCGCCTTGTGCCCATATGCTCGGTAAATTACCGATCGGAAAGGTGGTAGTGGCAATGCAGGATCCAAACCCGGAGGTAAATGGTAAAGGAATACAGCACCTTCGTAATAAGGGTATTGAAGTGGATATTGGTATCCTGAAACAGGAAGCCGAAAAACTGAATGAGTTCTTTATTTACAGACAGGAATTCGGCAGACCCTTTATTACCCTGAAGATCGCTCAGACTGCCGACGGATATATTGCTGCAGCCGATGGTGAATCTCAGTGGATCACGGGGGAGCAATCCCGGAAGATGGTTCATAAATGGCGCTCATTTTATGATGCAGTATTGGTAGGAAGAAATACTGCAATTGCAGATAACCCGAGTCTTACGGTACGCCATGTAAAAGGGCGGCAGCCAAAAAGGATCGTAATTGATGGACCTTATGAATTACCCAAAGATCTGAACCTGTTTTCAGATAAGTTTGAGGAGCAGACCATTATTCTTACCTGGAATAAGGAAAGGTCATCTACGGATGCTGACCCGATGCTTAAGATGATGCAACAAAATTATTTTCGCGGGGAGGTCATACAGCTCCCAAAAGTTGAAGGGCATGTGGATCTCAGAACTGCTTTTAGGGCTCTGGGAGAAAAAGGGATCAGCAGTATCTTAGTGGAGGGCGGACAACAGCTTTCTTCTGCTTTGCTGAGGGAGGGCCTGGTGGATAAGATCGAATTATTTATAGCTCCCAAATTGTTAGGTGCGGGTACCCGGTCGGTGATCGATCTGGGGATCAACCGAATGAAAGAGATCGCTGAGCTGAAGGAGGTGCAGTGGACCCAGGTTGGCGATGATATGTTATTAACCGCTTATATTTGAAATATGTTTACCGGAATTGTTGAAGAGATCGGAAAAGTTGAAGAGGCTAAAAGCCTGAATGGAGGGGGGATTGAATTCACCATATCAAGTTCATTCGCTCATACCTGTCATGTGGATGAGAGTATAGCGATCAATGGAGCCTGCCACACAGTAACTGCCTTTGATGAAAATACTTTTACGGTTCAGAGCGTGGAAGAGACCCTGAGAAAGACCACAATGGGATCACTTAAGTCCGGTTCACCCGTTAACCTGGAACGATCTATGACCCTTCAGAAAGGGATAGAAGGACACCTGGTGCAGGGTCACGTGGATACGACCGGTACTATTACCGATATTGAAAAAGAGGAGACCAACTGGCTGATCACCGTTGAGTTTCCGGACGAGTTTGAGAATATGATCGTGGGTCGGGGATCGATTACCATGGAAGGGATATCACTGACCATTGCCAGGGAAGAGGGAAATCGATTTACCGTAGCTATTATACCTTACACCTGGGATCATACCAACCTGCAGCATAAGAAAGAAGGGGATCAGGTGAACCTGGAATTTGACGTGATCGGGAAATACGTGGTAAAGTATCTGGCTAAGATAGGCAGGGATTCGATATAGAATCGTGATTGATATTCTGGTCCTACCACTTATCCAATATACCTGCAGTTGAATTAAGCAAAGGGTTACCTTCCGTATCCGAATCCACGGCCGGTTGGTGAAGAGGATCTTTCGAGGTTTTTAAGCACCGGCAGTTTCTGGAACAAGCTCTGTATCTGCTGACTGTTTACAGTCAGGCGGAAGAAATAGTACTGAAACTCACCGAAGGGATTGATCTGGAAGGTAAGATCCCAGCATTCAAGACTACGGGAAAGGTTGAACTGTGAAGGGGTCAGTTCCTTCTGAATAAAATCATAACCGATCTGAGTACTGAATTTCCATTTCGGAGTGAGCTGAAAGGATATATTTTGTGCATTGAGGACGGCACTTTTCTGAGCCGGCTGATTAAATCTGAAGTTCCATCGATAATTAAAGTTCAGGGTAAAGCTCCAGGGTGAACGCAAAGGGTCTACCGGCTCGAAACCGAAACGGGGATCTATCGGACTGAATATACTCTGATCGAAGGGATCGTATTGTCTGCGATAAACCGGTGTAAAGACCTGCGGCCCCCGGCCTCCCCCTCTGAAAGAAGTACTGGCATTCAGGGAAAAGGTCTGAAGATCAAGCAGCTTGCGGCTGTCTTCCCAGACAAAACGATCGATCTCCCGTCCCAGACTATCACGCTGATAAAAAGAGAAATTGGCTGATGCTCGGAAATTCAATCCCTGTATCACGTTTGAACTGATGCTCGTATTTAGTCTGCTCAGATTGAGGCTGTCAGCAGCCAGGTTATAACTGAAGTTGGCTGAGAGGTTATCAATAAGACGCAGATTTCTCTCCTGAACTTCACCGGTACTGTCCCTTTTGATCAATTTGGTCTCAAAGATATTAGTCAGAGAGAAATTAATGGCACGTTGCTCTCCTCTTCCCGGACCTGAAAAGATCTCATCTTCAAATATAGAATATCGCTGTGTGTTGCCGAGGGTGTCGGTCTGAACGGTTCGGTAATAACCAAAACGGTCGTCACTGAAATCAGGGCGGTAGCTGAACGACACCGATGGCCGGAAAGTATGACGAAACCCGTTAAGCCGGCCTATTTTCATATTCGAAATTCCATAAAGGGTGGTATTCAATCCAATATTAGCTCCAAAGTCCCGACCGGTTTCGAAACCGTATTGTTTAATGGTCTCAACCCTGTTGGAGTCTGCATTGAATTCTTTACGGATAGAAGTGGGAAACCAGTATTCGTTATAATTTATGCCGGCATTTATGTTAATAAAAGGACTTGGGATCAGCTGACCGATCTGCAGTCCTGCTGTCTGCCGGAGTCCCGCCCGTATGTAATCATTATTGCCGGTCGCTTCCCGATAAAGAGAAGGATCGGTCAGAGCGTCAAGGAAGGAAATGTCGGCAGAATCAGCATCAATGGGACGATAATTGAAGCGGGAATTGAGCTGATTATTATAGGAAAAGTTTATGGTCTCGTACCAGCGCTGATCACCCGTAGCTCCGCTGTTATTCTGAAAGGGTGAAATATTTCGCAGCCTGAAGTTGGCACTGGGGCCGTTCAGGTTGGTTGAGTTATTGGAAAAATTCTGGGCCAGCTGGGCGTTAGTACTAAATGAAAAAAGGTTTTCAGGATGATTATAATTATAGGCCAGCTTGGAATTAGACGATACTTCAGCCCGGTCGTTTATATCATATGAGTTACGGCGGAAAAAGTCAGCGGTACGGAGGTTAACATTAGCTGTTATGGACGAATAGGGATTAAAATCCTGGCTGTGTCTTACACTCAGAGAACGCTGCACCGTACGGCTGAAATCAGGATCTGAACTTTCCAGTCCCCTCTCCCTGGAATATCCAATAGATATAGATCCGTTATATCGGTCAGTCTTGCGGTACTGGATCTGTGAGTCGATGAAAAATGTGCCGGAAGTATAAATATCTGTATCCAATTGGGCTGTCAGGTAATCATTGAAATACTGGAAATAACCAAAGTTCTGCAGACCGATACCTCTGCTCGACTGAGCCTGAAAGGCATAGGTGGGGGTCAGTAAGCCGGATCTTCTTTTTTCAATGTTAGTAGGCACATATCCGAATGGAAAGACCAGAGGATAGGGAATATCGAGAATATAGAGCCTGGCATTCGTGAAAAAGAGTTCATCCTGATCAACCACCTTCATCTTCTTTGCTTTGATGTAGTAATAAAGATAATCCGGAGGACAGGTGGAATAGATCCCGTCTTCAATAAAGACCTCATCCTGTGTGATATTCTTAACTTTTGATCCTATCAGTTGCCCTTCATCAACCTGCACCTGGGCGGCTTCAAATTTTCCTTTTTGAGTTTCAAAATTGAATAGGATCCGGGTGCTCTTGATCTCCCGTTCGGCCTGGGTAAGAACCGGGCGCGACAAAGTATCTTCCGGAGTCTGGGTACTGGCTTCGACCTGGCTTTTATCGATATCGAGAGCTATAGCGCCTGCGCTGAGGGAACCGCTCTCATGAGTAACCTTTGCATTACCAAAAAGAAAGGCCTGTTTACCATTACTGAAGTCGATGATCAGTGAATCACTGGACTGAAACTGTACGATATTCTCGACACCGGAGGGTAGTTCAGGAGGTTTGTTCTGTGCTGGAGGATTTTTTTTTACTGGAGCCAGTGTATCCTGTTTTGCGGCCCTGGTACTGTCCTGCTGTTGAGCAAATAATGACGTTGTAAAGATCATCATACACAGGCAAAAGCTGAGAAATAAGTTACCTGTATGTGATAGGATCCTTTTTTTCATTGGTCAGTTATTATGAAAAGGCATCAAAGGCCAGTCCTGCTGCTCCAAGGAGTGCACTGTCATTACCCAGGTCTTCAGAAATAAGTTCAAACCCATCCTGAAAAGGGGCCATCATATGTTTCCGTACAATATCTCTGGCCGGTTCAAATAAGAAATCACCTGCTTTAGATACCCCGCCACTGATGATGAATTTCCTGATATCCATCATATGAACATAGTTAATGATCGCATAGCCGAGTCTGGCTCCGCTTTTTCGCAGGATCTCGACAGCCAGCTCATTTCCTTCCTGGGCCGAGCGGGTCAGGTCAACGGGTTCCAGTTCATCAAACGTAGGTCCGAATCTCTTGTAAAGTGGGTTTGAAGGTTGCTGAGAGATCATATCCGAGGCAAAACGGCTCAGAAATCGCTGTCCGAGGTAAGCTTCTACTGTACCCCGTGTTACTGAATTAGAAAGAGGCCCGTGATAATCTATGATCACGTGGCCTAGTTCTCCTGCCATGCCGCGGGACCCTTTGAATAATTTTTTATTGTAGATGATTCCTCCGCCTACTCCTGTACCGAGGGTGATCATAATAAAACTTTCAAACTGTTTTCCTGCGCCAAAATGGAGAGAACCAAGTGCAGCTACATTGGCATCGTTTTCGATCTTGCAGCGTATGCCCAGCCGGTCATAGATGGCTTCGGAGACATTGACCTTGTTCCAGCCCGGTAAATTAGGCGGATTCAATACTGTTTCCTGATCGAGAGAAACCATTCCGGGCAGACCCATTCCCACACCGATGGTTTCGTACTTATTTGAAAGCTGGGAGATGGTCTCTGCGATCCGGTCCAGCAAAAGATCTTTCCCGAGATTTGCTTTGGTGGGTGTGGTCAGTTGCTCAATAATGCCTGACTCTTTGTCAATGACCGCAGCTTTTATGTTTGTTCCGCCCAGATCTACTGCAATAGCTTTCATAAGTGCTGATATTTACCGGTTAAAGTGATGAGATAAGATACAGGGCACTTAAAAAGGAGACAAAAGCTAAATTACTTTTCTTCTCTTTTGATCTTATATACGGTTTCGCCCTCTTTCTTCATCCCATAATCTTCGCGGGCGATCTTTTCCAGCAGTGCAGGATCGTTCTCAAGTCTTTTGATCTTTTCCTTGAGCTCTTCCACATCCTGCTTCATTTCCTCGGTTCTGGTCTTATAGTCCTCTTTCTGAGAGTAGAGATCCCATCGTGTCTTCACACTGAAGGTATCAAGGAAGGTAAACCATATCACTACAAATGCGGAAAGCAGGAGGATCAGGAAGGATTTCTTCCACCTGAGGGGGTTCAGTAGCTGAAAATTCATTGACCGGTCTGTGTTTGATGATTTGGAGGAATTTAAGTGATTTTTCCAGTTAATGGAAACAAGGGACTGCAAGGTCGGGTCAGGCTGATTCTCGGTAAGAAATGCTGAAAAGAAAAACCCCATCCGAGATCAATCGTATGGGGCTGGTCAAGAGAGAGTCATTATGATAATGATATAAAAGTGAATCGGGAGGGGCTCGAACCCTCGACCCACGGCTTAAAAGGCCGTTGCTCTACCAACTGAGCTACCGATTCAATAACAGATCCCAAAGATAAGGTTTTTAGTTATATCTTTTCAACGTAAATGCAGGATTTTTTCAATCTGATGTTAAGTGGGCCGGACGAGCTATAATATTCCAGAGATCTTCTTCTATACTAAGTAGTGGTTTTTCCTCAATCCGGCCTATCTCTCCCCCATTTTTCATTACGATGATAGTAGGGATCTTAGTTACACTGAATTTCTGCATCGTACCCGTGATATCTTCTCTTGGGTAACCTACTGCTATATATACCGGATCAATGGCGGGATTTCTCGTCTCAGCAAGTGTTTTTACAAGCTCAGGAATGTAGCGCTTACTTTCTTTACACCAGGTTCCCATATACACCATAATACGGACAGAATCGCTGACTGAATTCAATGAATCGATCACATCTGGAACCGGTTCATACCGGTTCACATAAACCGGAAAGATCCGGCTGTTAGCCGATAATTTTTCCACAGTGGTATATCCTTTCAGGATCTCCTGTGCATTTACAGCCGTACCGGTAAGCAGAATCGTTATCAGAATAAACAGGCTTCGCTTGTACATATGGATTTATACTTGTCAGATGCTATCTTCCTTAAGTTAACATTTTAAAGAACAAACAGGTTCATGGCTACGATCTTTACTCGTATAGTACAGGGAGAGATCCCTTCATATAAAATCGCTGAAGACGAGAAGCACTTTGCCTTTCTGGATATCAACCCTATAGCCGAAGGTCATACTCTTGTTATCCCTAAGAAGGAAACAGATTATCTGTTTGATCTCACCGATGAGGAAATGGCAGACCTTTCAGGATTTGCAAAAATGGTAGCCAAAGGCATCGATAAGGCACTTAATACCATCCGGACCGGAGTGATCGTCGACGGGAGAGAAGTTCCTCATGCCCATATTCACCTGATTCCGATCTCTAAGCATGGACAAAAGATAAATCTGGGACAAAAGATCAATGTCAGTGAAGAGAGAATGAAAGAAATAGCACAGCTTATATCTAATGAGGTCCGGTCATGAGAGTACTAGTTATAAATGGCCCTAATCTTAATTTGCTGGGAACAAGAGATCAGGAGACTTACGGTTCAGGTACGCTGGATGATCTTAATGATCGTATAGCAGAAAATTATAAAGAAATACAGTTCAGTTTTTTTCAGAGCAATCTTGAAGGTGAGATCATTGACCGCATTCAGGCTGCCATGCATGACGGGACGCAGGCTATGATCTACAACATGGGAGGTTACTCACATACTTCCGTAGCGATCCGGGATGCGCTGGAACCTGTTAGTATTCCGAAAGTAGAAGTACATATATCCAACATTCATAACAGAGAAGATTTCCGGGAAAGGTCGTTGACCGGCAGGGTGTCAGACGGCATCAT
Source organism: Balneola sp. MJW-20 (assembly GCF_040811775.1). Taxonomy (NCBI): domain Bacteria; kingdom Pseudomonadati; phylum Balneolota; class Balneolia; order Balneolales; family Balneolaceae; genus Gracilimonas; species Gracilimonas aurantiaca. The sequence goes on along the minus strand of NZ_JBFNXW010000001.1, from coordinate 1,992,276 downwards.
CACGGGCTTCGGATGGGACAGTTATATGCTGGGAGTAGAGGCGGTAAAACGTTTAACGGATCAATAAGTATTGAAGAAGCTTAGAGAGTTATTTTCTGATACAGTAGCCTACGGCATAAGTACCGTTGTATCCCGCTTCATAAATTATCTTCTGGTTCCTCTTTATACTAATGTATTTCCAACCGGTGAGTATGGAATATATTCGGTTGCCTTTGCAGCAATCGCCTTTCTGAATGTTATCTTTACTTTTGGGATGGAATCATCCTATCTGAGGTATGCCAAAGACCGGGATAGGGCCAGAGATCTGTTCAAGACCCTTCAGTTATTTCTGCTGGGTACTTCCACATTGTTTGTACTGATCATTGTCCTCTTTTCACCGGCGATAATGCCATTGGTAGAGCTGGATGGCCGCAGCAGCATTTTTATGATGATGCTGGGAATTATCGTTCTGGATACGCTGAGTATCGTGCCTTTTGCAGAAATGCGTTTATCCCGCAGATCCTATCTTTTTGCAGCGATAAAGATCGGTAACGTCCTTATTAACATCAGTCTGAACCTCTACCTGATCCTGAGTCTGAAATTTGGGATCGAAGCGATCTTTATCAGTAACCTTGCGGCTTCAGGGATCACGCTGATCGTAGTAAATATTGTGAACAGTGATCTATTCAAAGGTAGCTGGGATACGGAGCTTATGAAGAAGGCATGGTCCTTCGGTATTCCCTTTGTTCCGGCAGGAATAGGCTTTGTGATCAATGAAATGCTGGATCGCTTTTTCTTACTGAAAATGGATCCGGATAATATTTTTGATATCTACGGTCTGGCATATACCGGAGAAGAGATCGCCGGGATCTACAGTGCCTGTTATAAACTGGCAGTATTTATGCTTTTGCTGGTTCAGATGTTCAGAATGTCCTGGCAGCCATTTTTTATGCGTCATTCGGATGATGAAGAGGCACCAAAGATATTTGCACAGACTTTCAATCTGTACAATGTGGTAGCAGCAGCTTTTTTTCTGACCGTTGCTCTTTTTTCGCAGCAGATCGTACAGATCAAGGTGCCCTTTACAGATGCAACACTGATCGGGCAGGATTACTGGATGGGTCTGGGAATTGTTCCTTTACTGCTTATGGCCTATTGGTTCCAGGGCTGGTACATAAATTTCAGTGCCGGAATTTTTATAAAAGAAAGGACCTCCCGTCTGCCGGTGATCACTCTTTCCGGTGCCGTGATCACTATTGGGGGTAATATCATGCTTGTTCCTGTTCTGGGCATGATGGGATCCGCTGCTGCTACATTGATCAGCTATGCTTTTATGGCGATGCTCATTTACTATTATTCCAGTCGGGCCTTTGAAGCACCTTATGAGATCATCAAGGGTATAGCAGTCATGATGATCGCTGCTTCCGCTGTCATCATTAAGCCCTTTCTGTTAAAGTACTGGGAGACCGATACCGGAATTTCAGGACTGCTTTTATTCACTGCAATGCTGCTGATCCTTCTTATCAATTTTCGCAGTATTAAGAGCTTTAGGACAGCCTGAATTTGATTCTGACCAAAAAAAAGGGGTTTATATGGTCAGATATTATTATAAAAAAGAGACATTTCAGGGGTGATTATTATGAATACCAAGGAAAGAGTCGGAATATATGTGGATGCCGTTAATGTGACTATGAACGGGGGGTACGGACTCAAATATGATGTGCTGAGAAAATTTGCCTGCAGAGGTGGAGCTGTAGCATCCCGCCTGAACGTTTATCAATGTTATGATCCCGAACGGATGAAAGAAGATCATGATTATCGCAAAAAGACCAAGCGGTTTTCTGAAGTACTACGTGATTATGAGTATAAAGTGATCGATAAAGCGCTTCAAAGCTATAAAAACTATGAGACGGGGGAAACCATCACAAAATCCACCATTGATATGGATATGGCGGTGGACATGATCGAACAATGCCCTAATCTTGAAAAAGTGGTGGTGCTCACCAGTAACGGTAGTTATGTAAGCGTCGTGAACGCGCTTCAGAACCGTGGATGTCGTGTTGAGCTCATCGGGTTTGATAACGTATCATCAGCTCTGAAAAGAACGGTTGATTCTTATGTTTCAGGGTACCTTATCCCGCATATTCTTCCTATTGAAAGCCCCAGAAGCTGGGGTGAAGTGGGTTCACGAGTGCGTGGAGTATGTTATGACTTTACGCAAAATGAAGGCTATGGTTTTCTTCGCTTCCTGACCGATGAGAATGAACATTTGTGGATCACCGATTCCAGAGACCCGGAATCACCTTATAAAACTGTTTTTGCTCATATCTCTCAATTTGAAGAAGACTTCGATGCCAGCTACCTGCCCAGTCGTGATCTGATCTTTGAGTTTGATGTCACAGAGAATGATAAAGGTCTGATCGCAGAGAATATCGTACTGATTTCAGCACCCTGATTTTAAGACAAATGAATACTTAACACTTAACATTCACAAAAAGGTGAACCTATGAATCACATGTTAAAGAAGACAGCAGGTGCATTTTGTATGCTGCTAATGCTGTCGGTGAGCGTATCTGCTCAGAAGAAACAATTAACCCCGGAAGATTATGGTCAGTGGCAGAGCATAACCTATACAGCTCTTTCAGATGATGCGAGCTGGTTTGCTTATACGATCTCCCTTGTTGAAGGAGACGGCTGGTTAATGGTCCGGAATACCCGAAACGATGATGAGCATAAATTCATGTATGCCTCCCGGCCTGTATTCTCTGCAAACAATGACTGGGTAGCCTTTCAGATCGGTGTATCGGAAGATGAGGAAAGAAAACTGGAAAAGAAGAAGGAGCGTGTAAAGTATAAACTGGGACTGATGAATCTGAAATCAGCCGAAGTGGATACCTTTGACCTGGTAGAGAATTTTGAGTTTGCGGATACCGGTAATCATCTGCTGATGAAAAAATACAAGCCGGAAGATTCAAAGACCGAAGGGGTTGACCTGATCATCCGCACCCTGTCAACCGGCCGGAATCAGCTGGTGGGTAATGTATCTTCTCATGCTCTGAATGAAGACGGAGATCTGCTGGCTATCGCTCTGGATACTCCGGATCAGCTTGGTAACGGGGTGCAGCTCATGAACCTCAATACAGGTTCCATGATGGTTCTATCGAGTGACGAGGCCGATTTTAAAGGACTGACCTGGCATGAAGAAAGGAATGCACTGGCTTATATGGAAACCGACGAAGACGAAGATCATGAAGATCCGACCCATCATGTGATCGCGCATACCGATGCAATGAACCCGGAAAGCCGGATCAGTTTTAATCCGACCACCCATGATGATTTTCCGGAAGGAATGAGAGTGGTTGATTTTTCAGGACTCCGATGGTCCGATAATGGAAATACTCTGTTCTTCGGAATCAAAGAGTGGGAAATGAAGGAAGAAGAAGCTGAGAAAGATACCACTGAAACCGACCTGGATGAAGACCTGGACGCTACAAATGTAGTGATATGGCACTGGAAAGATGATCAGATACAGGCTCAGCAGGAAGTAAGGAGAAATCAGCTGGAAAGAGCAGACTTCATGTCGGCGTGGCACCTCCGGAATAACCGGTTCGTTCAGCTTGCAGATGAAAATGTGGACGACGTAAACCTGAACAGCAACGGTACTCTGGCCTACGGATATGACTCAGGTCCTTATGAGCCCAGGTTCCGTGAAAGCTGGAATGATGTATATCATGTGAACCTCAGAAACGGTGCGAAGACAAAAGTACTGGAGCGTATTGAAAATGTAAGCAGCAGTCCGGACGGAAAGTACCTGATGTATTTCAGAGATAATGACTGGTGGGTATATGATGTTAGCTCAAAGCAGCATAAGAATGTCACGGAAAATACTGATACCCGTTTTGAGAACTTCCTGGCAGTTAACGGCCGTGAGGAATATCGTCCGTTTGGTTCCGGTCAGTGGGGTGAAAATGATGAGTGGGTGCTTATATACGATCAGTTTGATGTATTTAAAGCATGGCCGGCTTCCGGTAAAGTTGAGAAGCTGACTTCGGGTCGTGAGAATAATATCGTGTATCGCCAGACCAGGCTGGATTTCGATGAAGATCAGCTGGCTAATAATGACCCTATCTACCTGACCATGTTCGGTGATGAGTCAAAAGACCGTGGATATGCACGTATTGACGGCAACGATGTGGATGAGCTTATATACGAGCCAATGCATATTACGAGGCTGGCGAAAGCTGAAGAAGCCAACCGCTTCATTATGATGATGGAGAGTGCTGATGACTCCCCGGATTATTTCATAACCGGATCCAATTTCCGGAATCCCAAGGCACTGACCAGCACAAATCCTCAGCAGGATGATTATTACTGGGCGGATGATGAGCTGATCACCTTCACGAATGCGCGTGGCGACAAGCTCGAAGGAAGATTATTATATCCTGCCAACTACGAGGAAGGAAAGAAGTATCCTATGATCACTTATATCTATGAGCTGCGCTCACAGGGACTAAATGATTATTCCATGCCGACCCGCACAAGCCCTTATAATGCGAGAAGATACTCATCGGAAGGATATTTCGTCTTTGAGCCGGATATCAATTATGTGCTGAGAGATCCGGGTGTGTCTGCAGTGGAAAGTGTGGTGCCTGCTGTTGAAAAAATGATCGCGACCGGTATGATCAATGAAGACCAGATCGGCCTGACCGGTCATTCGTGGGGAGCATATCAGACCAGTTTCATTATCACGCAGACTGATATTTTCAATTCAGCTGTGGCCGGTGCGCCGCTGACGAATATGGTGAGTATGTATAATTCTGTGTACTGGAACTCGGGTACACCTGATGCAACGATATTCGAGATCAGTCAGGGACGCTTCCCCGAACCATACTGGATGGACTGGGATAATTTCATAGAAAACTCCCCGATCTTCCAGATGCAGGATAACACCACTCCGCTACTGGTTGAATTCGGTACCGATGATGGAGCGGTAGACTTCAATCAGGGGGTGGAACTTTACAATACCATGCGCAGAATGGAGAAGCCTTATGTGATGCTGGTCTACGAAGGTGAGAATCACGGCCTGCGTCAGCGGGAAAATATGATCGACTACGCCACCCGCGCTTTTGAGTGGCACGAGCATTTTCTGAAAGGGAAAGAAGCTCCTGCCTGGATCACCAGCGGAATGAATTATCTGGATCGTCCGGAGATGCAGGAGGACTAAAGCTTAGTCTAATATCAAAATGATGAAAAGGCAGCTGAAAGGCTGCCTTTTTTGGTTTGTTTAAGCTCGAAGTCTGAAGTCTGGAAATGCACCAAGGGTGCAGATCAGTTTTCCCCCCGACAAACTATTTGGGGGCAGCTATGTGATGCGATTCTCAAATCTTAAAGGATTTACGCCGAATTTGTTGTTCAGACTGGGCGAAGTGTTCTTACCCGGTCACAGGTCCTTGGTCCTCAAACAAAAAATCCCCTGCACGGAGAACCGTACAAGGGATCGAATTGCAAGTAGTGAAGACCTTAGTCCTCGCTTATTTGTTTTTCATTAGTTTACGAAAGTCCTCCAGGGTACCGCGAACGGCATTGGCTGACTCATTCATAAGATCCTGCTCTTGATCGGTTAATTCAACCTCAATTACTTCCTTAATTCCGCCCTTTCCGAGCTTAACAGGAACACCGATGTACAGATCATCGATACCGTACTGGCCGTCGATGTGCGCACAAACCGGGAAAATGCGATTCTGGTCCAGCAAAATGGCTTCTACCATCTGAGCAGCGGCTGCACCCGGTGCGTACCATGCAGAAGTTCCCATTAGTCCGACGATCTCACCGCCTCCTTTCTTGGTACGGTTTACGATCTCTTCCAGACGTTCATCACTGATGAAATGGGTGATAGGCATACCGGATATGGTGGTAAATCTCGGCAGGGGAACCATGGTGTCGCCATGACCACCCATCAGGAGTGCCTGAATATCTTTCGGAGAAGCATTTAGTTCTTCAGCGATGAATGATCGGTATCGGGCAGTATCCAGAATACCAGCCATGCCCATTACTTTTTCATGCGGAAGTCCGCTGGCTTCTTTAGCCACCTGAACCATTACATCAAGCGGATTGGATACCACAATGATGATCGTATCCGGAGAATACTTTACCAGCTGTTCGGTTACGCTTTTCACGATATTAGCGTTGATCTCGAGCAGGTCATCTCGGCTCATGCCAGGTCGTCTTGGAACACCGGCGGTGATCACGCATACATCAGATCCGGCAGTATCTGCATAATCGGTAGTGCCATTTACTCTTGTGTCAAAGAGGTGGATCGGAGAAGCTTCCCACTGGTCCAAAGCACGTCCTTTGGACGGGTAAAAAGTTTTATCGTCTTCTTTTCTTTCAAGGTCGAGCGCAACCACTTCTTTCGCGAAATCTCTCTGTGCTACGCTAAGTGCGACGGTTGAACCCACATTACCGCCTGCTCCTACAACTGTTACTTTCATTATGATCGGTTGATTTAGTTAATATTCAATTATTAAAATCTTCAGGACGCACTGAAAATAATGATTTTTATACCTCTAATTTGGACAGATTGAGGCTGAATCAGGCCGGAATTGTTAATTTCTGTTTCGGCGGCTATCCATTCCCCACATCAGTTTTTTCTGAAGGGTATCAAAATAATCCTGCCCGGGAAGCTGGATCAGGTTAAAGGTAAGATCCGACTTCATGATCTCTACCTCAAACGGATAGTCTTCAATCTCTATGATCTGTCCGTCGTATGAGAACATGACCTCCACATTCTGTTTCTCGATGATGATGCGCAGAGGCTTTCGGGAGTTTAGTACCAGCGGGCGGGTTGTGAGTGTATGCGGGTTGATCGGGGTTACTACAAAAACATCGGTATCCGGAGAGACGATGGGACCACCGGAAGCGAGGTTATATGCGGTGGAACCAGTGGGTGAAGCTACGATCAGTCCATCGGCCCAGTAGGTATTGATCAGGTTGCCGTCATATTCAGCGGTAACATTGACCATAGAAGTAGCATCCTTCCGGGAAAATAAAAATTCGTTCAGTGCATGATGCTGGTTTCCGTCCTTATCGGTAGCCACGAGGAAGTGCCTCTTATCCAGTTGATAGTCCCCCTGAAGAACGCAATAGAGTGCTTTCTCAAGATCTTCGATACGGGTATTGGCCATAAATCCCAGGCGTCCGGAATTTATACCCAGAATAGGTTTTCCGGAGTTCTTGGAGATCCGTGCAGTATATAATATGGTGCCATCTCCGCCCATCACCAGGATGATCTCACCTTGGCCGATGGATTCTTCATCCGAATCAGTCAGGACTACTTTTTCGGTTGGTTTGATCCCTGTTGAACTGAGTACATCTTTCCTTAAAAAGAAAGTGATGTCTTCTTTTTCAGCCCAACTGAATGCAGAACTCAGTACTTCCTTGATCTCATATTTAACCGGGTTGGCAATGATCGCGATATTCATCACAGGCTCTCTTCGGGTATAATCCTTCCGGTGTTCAATGACCATGGGTTATGGCTTATAGAGAGGCCTTCGATATTGGGTTTTGTAAGTATAAAGACCGGTATCTTCCAGCTGAAGACTTTACTAAGCTCCGGAGAATAGCGGGTGGTAAAAGTGGTATTTCCGGTTAGTGCTGCAGAAGCTTTCATGCTGAAGCTCATCGTTTGTTCCGTCGCCATCCCGGCAACGGCATTGATCAGAAATGATTCAAAGGGATTACTGGTATTGGCTACAACCAGCTGTCTTGTCTCCGAGATATTTGAGGTTGAATCAGGAGGATAAACATTGATCGCCCCCAGATACGGTTCACTCATTCTCAGGCTTTCACCGGTCAGTGATTTGCTGAAATTATAAACAGCATCGGCTGAAGGCGACTTTGGATTCAGGTAAAGAGCATATTCGGTCTCTATTCCGGTATTGCTAAGTACGAATTGTTCCGAATATTCAGGCTTCAGACTGGCATTACTATCCGCTATGGTCTTAAGTATAGCGGGACTGGCCTCTATCAAGGCATCCAGCTCATCATTCCGGAAGCGGTCAAAAAGATCTTTTTCACTCAGGCCGTGGGTTATATCCAGGCGACTGATCACCGGTCTTGTACGGTAATAATCCTGGTTGGCACCGAGTATATAGCGATCCTCTCCTTTTTGTACCAGATAGAACCGTCCGGTTCCTGTTGCGTAAGTAGAAACAGGGCCCGAGGAGGCAAGGGTGCTTTCTATCGGGTAGACAGCAGCAAGAGGATGTGCCAGGTTTGTGAGGAAGTCTGCATCTGGCTCATTCAGATACACCTGAACCGTCGAATCATTGAGCACCCGTATCCCGTCAATGTTATTGATCACCCTCCTGGAAGGATCTTGAACCTGATGCAATTCTGCTTTGTAGGTTTCAAATCCGCGGATTCCGGAAAACATATTTGCAGCATGATCCGGGACATTAGAACGAGCCATTCGTTCAAATACTCTGCGCACGTCATTGGCTACCAGTTTTCTTCCGATCCCGCTGACGAAGGCATCGGTATTATGGAAGAAGACATCCGGCCTGATCGTAAAAGTATAGCGAAGGGAGTCATTCGTCATTTCCCAACGGCGGGCCAGCTCCGGAATGATATTGCCCTCAGGACCATAGGTAACCAGGTTTTCGTATATGAGATCCAGAATTCTCAGCTCACTGTTATTTGAGGCAAAGAGAGGATCCAGAGAATAAATGGGTGCTGCTTCACCGAGGTGAAGAAACTGGAAACCGTTGTCCTGACCGGATAAGTTAGATTCACTGTAAGCCGCATCGTCAGGGGTAAGTGATCCTGATTCAACTATGAGAGTTTCGGGACTTCCACAGCCTGATATTATTAAAAAGACTGAGCTTAGTGCGATAAAAATAAAGTTCTTCATAGAGCTCCTTGAATGTTGCACAAAAATAAAAGTTAACGGCTAAAAATCATTCCATAGCCGGATGGAAGTCGGCCTCTCAGCCTTTTGAACCTTTAAGTCCTTTGATCCCCTTAACTGCTTTTTCACTTAGCAGATTGGTATCATAACTGCGTACCCTGCCATTCTTTTGTTGGTGCCGGTCAATACCGATCTCAACCAGTTCTTCCAGCAATTGTTTAAAGGATACATCAGAATGGTCCCATAAGTAAAAAGAGAAAGAGCCGGGTATCGTATTGATCTCATTAAAATATACTTCTTCTGTCTGAGCATTCACGAGAAAGTCGATCCGGACCAGTCCGGCTGCGTCGAGTGCCTTGAATGCTTTAACTGCCATCTCGCGAATTCTGCGATTGAGGTCCGTAGAAATGTCGGCCGGAATGATCCGGTCGGCAGAGGCCATTCCTTTAGATGAACCTGCATCTCCCTGGTATTTGTCCTCAAAAGAAAGGGTCTCATCCTTACCCATCGGGCGCTCACAAACACTTGCGCGACAGTTTTCAGAGGTACCCATAACCGAACAATTGATCTCCATCAATGGATCAATAGCTTCTTCGATAAGTAAATGAGCATCATACCGAAATGCAGTTTCCACGGCCTCGATCAGTGAAGGCGTATCCATTACTTTGAAAACCCCGATGCTGCTGCCCAGAGTTACAGGCTTTATGATCAGGGGAAATCCCATGGATTCCGAAATCTGTATGATATCATCCTGTTCACTTTCCCAGTCAGATTCATAAAAATTAATTCCTTTAACTACCTTCACACCTTCGGATGCAGCCACTTTTTTAGCCATGACCTTGTCCATGCCCAGAGAAGCACCAAGTACTCCGCTTCCGGTATAGGGAATGTTCATGGACTCGCAAAGCCCCTGAAACGACCCATTTTCTCCCTCTGAACCATGAAATGCACATAGAACAGCATAGACCGGGTATTCAGCTGTTTTTTTGAATAATCCCCCCGAATCAAGTTCTCTGAGCAAAGTTCTGCCGTTTTCATCTTTGACAAAGGCACAATCTTTGGCTTTTTTTTCAAGAGAGGACAGATCCTGATATTCGTTTAGATCCTGTGCAGCATTACCGGTGAGCCAGCGCCCAGACTTGGTAATATAGAGTGGGATCAGTTGGTAATCGGATTCTTCCAATGCGGCCATGGCTTGCATAGCGGTGAGAACAGAGACTTCATGTTCCGGAGATATACCTCCGAAAGCTACGATCAGATTCTTTTGATTCATTCAGCTGAATATGATTTGATTTGCGCTCAAAATAGTGATTTTGAGCTTTGATAAAACAGAGAGTCTCTGATTTTTGGTTGCAATCGTGAATTTCGTGATTTGTTCCACGATGAGTTTTTTTCAATCTTTACTTTTCTGTAAAAACCCTAATTAAAAGTACTATATGGCTACTGTTATTTCATCGGTGGAAGATCTTAACTTCGGGCTAAAGGATCTTGAGCCGATGCCGGCACCCCGTAAAGTGCTTCTGGTGAAGCCGACCTTTTATACTGTTGAGTATGTGATCAATCCGCACATGAAGGGGAATATCGGTGAAGTTGATAAGATCGCTGCTCAGAATGAATGGGAGCACCTGAAAGCAGGATATGAAGAAATGGGACTGTACACGCATATCATGAGCGGTAAGAGAGGTTATCCGGATATGGTTTTTTGTGCTAACCAAAGCTTGCCGAATATTACAGCTGATGGCAAGAAGCAGGTTGTGATGGGGGTGATGCATGCCGAGCAGAGAAAAGGTGAAGTACCATATATTGAGAAAGTATTCCGGGACAGCAGTTATGAAGTGATCCACCTTGATGAAGAGAAATTTCAGGATTTTGAGGGGATGGGTGATGCTCTCTGGCATTTCAAAAAGCGGTTGATATGGGGTGGCTACGGTTACCGGAGCTCAAAAGAGGTTTATGAGCATATCTCAGATACTTTTGAGACCCCAGTGATCGCACTTGAGCTGACCAGCGAAAAATTCTATCACCTGGATACCTGTATGTGTATCCTGAATGAAGATACCTGTCTGATCTATCCTCAAGCCTTCACGGAGGAAGGTCTGAAGCTGATCAAATGTATTTTCCCTAATGTGATAGAAGCCTCAAAATACGAGGCGGAAGTGCTTTTTGCCTGCAATGCCACCTCCGTAGACGGGAAAAATGTCTTTATACAGCAAGGCTGCATCGATGTAAATAAGAAGCTTAAAGATGCCGGCTTTAAGGTCCATGAATTCTCCACCTACGAATACCTCAAAAGCGGCGGCTCAGTATTTTGCATGAAGATGTTGTTGTGGTAAAAGTACTAGGTACTGTGTACCTGGAAATACTGCTAATTCTGTTATTAACTTTTCTGGCTTTTAATGAGAGCAAGGATCAGAACACGGCACTTCTGGTACCTTACCCTGATTTCCATACAGTTTTTATTATCCAGATATTTTAAGTCTTCCAGGAGGTAAATCATACTACATACTTCTGTTGCAGAGCTTTGTGCTATGTTGAAGAAATATATTTTTTCCCGGTCTCCTAATCGTCCAAATCCTTCTGCGATATTATTCATGACAGAGATAGCAGCTCTTCTAAGCTGATCTCTTAATGCGAAATCTCTTGATAATGGCTTCCTTGAAGAAGCCTTATATACTATCGATACAAGTTCTCTGCTCTCTTGCCAGCACCTCAAATCTTCAAATTGGTTTATCATGTTAAGGTTTTCTTCTTAAGAGCAATTTAGAATATATTCCTTACTTAATACTTCTATCTAATTTTGTTCTTTGTACTGGATAAGTGGTTAGTACCCAGTACTTAGTACATAGTACTTTCTGTGATCATGAAGATAAAAGCCATAATCTCTTTTCTAATCCTGTGCGGGTTAATTTTCGCTTTGAATACGAAATTCGGTGATGTTCCGCCTCTCGGGAAGTTTCTGGATCCGGATGGCGGATTCTGGGCGAATGCGGTGACCGGTGATCTTGAGTCGGAAGAACTGCAGATCGATGGTTTGCGGGACGAGGTCAGTGTCTATTATGACGAGCGCGGTGTGCCTCATATCTTTGCTCAGAATGATCATGACCTTTACATGGCTCAGGGTTATGTTGTGGCAAGGGACCGTCTTTTTCAGATGGAGCTGCAGACCTATGATGCGGCTGGCAGATTGTCGGAATTGGTGGGAGCAGCTGCACTGCCTCGTGACCAACGTACCCGACGCCTGGGAATGCCTTATGGTGCTGAAAAGGCCATCGAAAGGGTAAAACAGGATTCGGTATCCTGGATGGTGATCAATGCCTATTCGGAGGGAGTGAATGCCTGGATCCGTTCTCTGGAGCCTAAAGATTATCCGCTGGAATACAAGATCCTTGATGCAGCTCCTGAAACATGGGAACCGCTGAAGACCACTCTACTGCTTAAGAATATGACCAGAACGCTGGCCTCCGGGAACAGTGAAGACCGTACATCCAATACGATCAAGTATTTTGGCAGGGACTTCGTGGAGAAATTCTTCACGCAAAAGCCGCAATTGAACGATCCAATTATTCCGGGTAGCCGTGAATGGGACTTTGATGCTGAGATCCCGGAAGCACCTGAAGAACTTTACGTGCCTGAGTCGGCAAAAGAGGTCGAACCTTATTCTACTCCTGATGGCATCGGATCTAATAACTGGGCTGTTCACGGTAGTAAGACCGCATCCGGTTATCCCATACTGGCCAATGATCCTCATTTAAGTCTGACCCTTCCTTCGATCTGGTACGAAGTGCAGCTGCATGCCCCCGGCGTGAATACCTACGGAGTTACTCTTCAGGGCGTGCCCGGAGCGATCATCGGTTTCAATGAAAATGTAGCCTGGGGAGTGACCAATGTGGGTTCTGACGTCATGGACTGGTACGAAGTGGAGTTCAGAGATGAGCGTATGAATGAATACCGTTATGACGGCGGATGGAGGGAAACCACCAAAAGGATCGAAGAATATTACCTGCCGGATGGCACCGTGGTTCGTGATACCGTGGTATATACCCATCACGGTCCGGTGACCGAAGTAGGATCCAGATTGAATGAGGAAAGAGCGCCGGCGTATCACGCCCTTCGATGGATCGCTCACGAACCTTCCAACGAGATAAGAACCTTTTATCATCTGAATCGTGCTGCCGGCTACGATGACTATGTTCAGGCATTGACTTATTATGATGCACCGGCTCAGAATTTCGTGTTTGCCAGCAACGAGAATGATATTGCACTTTGGGTAAACGGGAAATTACCACTTCGCTGGGACAAACAGGGGCGTACCGTCAGTGACGGATCAGATCCGAAATACGACTGGCAGGGCTGGATCCCGAGAGAGCATAATCCCAATATTAAAAATCCGGAAAGAGGATTTGTGAGTTCAGCCAATCAGGAGTCGGCCGCTGATGACTATCCCTATTACCTGGATGATGACTTCGCTTCCTATGAAAGAGGGCGGCGTATCAATGATCTGCTGAGATCCATGAACGGGATCACTAAAGATGATATGCAAAAAATGCAGATGGATAGCTATAATTACCATGCGGCCACGATAACGAAGGACCTTCTGGAATGGGTGAACAGCGATAGTCTGAATGAGGCAGAGAGAGAAATTTATGACCGGATGCGTGACTGGGATTATAAGATGGATGCTGATAAGATCGCACCTTCCGTTTTCAAAAGATGGTGGAGTAATTTTTATGCCTCGGTCTTATATGATGAGTATCAAAAAACGGACGCACTTCTTAGGTACCCGCCGCGCGACCGATTTGTAGAGGTTGTGAAGTATGAGCCGGAATTTAAATTCTTTGATAACATTAACACCGTGAAAAAAGAGACACGGGAAGAGCGGGCGCTGTACTCGTTCAGGTCAACGATACGAGGTATGACGGAAGACTATGGAGAAATGGGTGATAACTGGATCTGGGGACGGGTCATAGATATGGATATTGATCACCTGGCGAATATACCTGGAATGGGTGCTCAGGATCTGTCGGTAAGTGGTTCACCGGAAAGCATAAATGCAAACAACGGGAACGCCGGCCCGAGCTGGAGAATGGTGGTTGAAGTAGGGCCCGAAGTTAAGGGTTACGGAGTATATCCCGGAGGACCCAGCGGTAATCCCGGTTCTCCGCTGTATGACTCTATGGTAGAGACCTGGAGAACCGGCGGGCTCTTTGAACTTAACTTCTATAAGTCGGAACCAGCTGATTACAGCTATTCCATAAGCCTGAAAAATTAAAAGAGATTCCTATGATTCTGATTCTGATCTACATACTTACGGCTTTTCTGATGAATCTGGTATTCCCATGGTGGACCATTGTGATCCCAGGGCTGATCCTCGGATACCGTATGAATAAAAAAACAGCAGCCTCTTTCGGGGCGGGTTTCCTGGCGATCTTTCTGCTGTGGTTCTGCCATGCAGCTTATATTCACATTGCAAATGAAGGCATTTTGGCAACCCGGATAGCTGAAATGCTGCAGCCACCCTACCCCTGGTTTGTGGTATTTGTAACGGGTCTGATCGGCGGAGTGGTCGGTGGAATGTCGGTGATGACTGGGAGTTTGTTTAAAAGCTCAATGCAAAAAGCTGAAAGTAGCTAACAATGCTGCTTTTGAAAATGCTTTGAGAACCATCAGGTCACCTTTTACTCAAAGATCACATCCCGGTAACCGATTGAATAGGCCATATCAGATTCGGGATCGGTATTTTCGATGATCTGTATCAACCTGCCATCCGCCTGCCCCACGAAATTATCTTCATAAGGAACCTCATCAATGAAGGAACCATCGTGGCGGTAGAACTTCAGTATTTTTCTTTGAGGGAGATCCCCGGGCTGATTCTGAGCAGTGGTCACAGCTACCCAGTCTTCAGTGGCAATGATCCTGGTTACGAAGGTGTAACCTTCATTGATGGCATCCAGTATCTTTGCTGCTTCAGTGGCATCTTCCATCTCATCTCTCTGGATCTCAATATCCAGATCAAAGGCAGTCAGCTTACCGGTATCTAAGTCATACCATCGGAGGCTATCATTCAGCGGAAAATAGGTATAGAGTCCGTTATCATATTTGACAAAGCTAAGTCCGGGGGTGCGGAGTCGTACTACAGATCTAACCGTATTTATACGACCAAGGTACAGACCAAGATCCTCATAAGAGCCATCCTCATAGATCTTGCGCAACAAGGAGGTGCTGTCGGGCATAATTCCGAGGTAGGAGCCATTAGCTGCAATAAATCCATCGCTGTTTCTCAGCTTATGTAAATAGTCGAAGCGGTTCAGACCTTCTGAAGTAAATTCTCCAATACACTCTGCGCTGTTTATATCAAAGCTGATGATCTTGGTTTGAGAGTTATCCAGAACATAGAGCGTGTCTTCAAGAAGATCTGTTCCGGAGATCTGGTTATACTCACATGGCCCGGAACCTGATCTGCCGTATTGTTGGGTTAGTACGTTGTCCTCAAGCAGGAATAACCCCGGCTTCCCGTCAGAGATGATCGCACGCCCTTCTGAAATCGGAAGAAAGGAATACAAACCATCAATAAAGGACATCTCATCATTAATGATCTCCACATCCGTGAGTTCTCCCAGTCTAACGCTTACAGCATCAGTCGCTTCCTTATCATTCTGAGAATTACATGAGATCAATAGAATTACCAGGAATAATGTTGAAATAGTATGTTTCATTATAGGCGATATATACATATGGTTATTAATTGAATTGAGGCTTCAGGCTTACCATTGAAAAAGGGAAATCCGGATCATTGCCGGTTTCACGCAGCTGTATGAATTTCCCGTCTTCAAAACCAATCAGATCCTCAGCCGGAATCTGAGCAATAAAAGTGCCGTCATGCCGGTAAAAGTACAGGCTCATCTCCTGTCCGAGGTCTTCAGCTATATTCTCATAAATGTATTCAATGGCGAGCCAGTCTGCCGAAGCGTAAACTTTTCCGATCATTTTCACCTCTTTTTGCAGAAGATCCATCATCTTTTGAAAATCCTGCCCGGCTTTTTCGATCTCATTGCGATTCAGGTCGATGCCATGGGCAAAGCTTGTGAGCTTATCTGACTCGGGATTATAGTTATAAAGAGAGTCGGTCTGAGGCAGATAGAAATAATAGGTGTTTTTGTATGGAGCAAAGGTCAGGTTTGGGGATCTGAAGTTAATGACCGAAGGCACAGCATTTACTCTTCCATATTTCAGTTCCAGACTTTCTACGGATTCATCTTCAAACAAGCGATACAGAATAGTAAGGCTGTCCGACTCAAGCCCCGTCAAAGATCCTTTAAGTGCGAGAAACGAGCTTTTATCCTGTTCTTTGAGCAGATGTGTGATCCCGGACATAGTTTTATGAGAAAACTCCCCTACACATTCACCGGAGGAAATATCAAAACCGATAATTTTGACCTGCTCGGAACTTAAGATATAGAGAGTATCGTCATCTACATCTGTTGCTGAAATTTCAGTGAACTCACAGGGTCCCTGACCTATATTGCCGAATCGGCGGATCATTTCATTTTTATCGAATAAGTAAAGACCGGGCTTATTATCCCCTAAGATAAATTGATCATCACCAATTTTATGGTAAGCCATGATCACCCCGTCTATTCGGGACAGACCATCATTAAGTGTCAGAGAATCAGTCGGTATAAGATCAACGGACAGGTCGGTTTTAGGAGTTTTTTGTGTACAGGAAGTCAAGATTAAAGCAGCTTCCAGAAACAGCAGAATAAATACCTTGTGCATAAGGTGAATTAATTACGATTTAGATAGTAATATAAATTACGCTGCTTTAAGCTCAAAGAAATTACGACCACCGAATAATTAACTCTTGAAATAAGTGTCCGGCTCTCGTATCTTAGGAAAATTTTAAACAAAGCTTTTATCCAATTTACTTGTTAGCAATTCATAGCTTTGATTTAGTGCCACAGTGCGCCCGTAAATGGAGGTCGAAGGACTGATGGCAATGCTATTCCCCATATTATTTCAAATCCGACTTACTATCCGTAGTCGGATTTTTTTTGTCCTAAAATCAAATCCTAAGTTAAAACAGTAAGATGTCATTATATCCAAGAAATAAAGCCATACTCGCCTTAAGTGATGGTACCGTCGTGCACGGACAAGCTGTCGGAAAACAGGGTATCACCGGAGGCGAACTCTGCTTCAACACCAGTATGATCGGATATCAGGAGATCTTTACGGATCCTTCCTATTACGGTCAGCTCATGATGATGACCTATCCGCATATTGGTAACTATGGTACAATCCCGAGAGATGATGAAGCCCGGAGAGTAATGGTAGCCGGAGCTATTCTGCGATCTTTTTCATGGGAATACAGTAATCCTATGGCCGACCGCAGTCTTCAGGAGTATTTTGAAGATAATGAACTGGTCGGGATCTCAGGCGTGGATACCCGTATGCTGGTTCGCCACATCCGGGAGAAAGGAGTTATGAATGCTGTGATCTCAAGTACTGAACTGGATGAGGACAAACTGGTTCAGATGGCAAAAGACTGGGATGACATGAAAGGCCTGGAACTGGCAACTAAAGTAACCAGAGAAGAAGCTCAGACCGTGAAAGGAGACGGTGACCTGAAGCTTGCTGCCATTGATTATGGAATCAAACAGAATATCATAAATAACTTCGCGCAACGAGGATGTACGCTGAGAATATTCCCTGCTAAGACTCCGCTCGAGGAGATTAAAGAATGGGATGCTGATGGATTTTTCTTTTCAAACGGGCCGGGCGATCCAAATGCAACCGCTGAATATGCGATGGAGACCGTAGAATATGCTAAGTCTACCGGTAAACCAATATTCGGGATCTGCCTGGGACATCAGTTAATGGCCCTCAGTGAAGGAATTGGTGTAGAGAAGATGTTCGTAGGTCACAGGGGTGCAAATCATCCGGTAAAGAACCTTAAGACCGGGCTGGTTGAGATATCCACTCAGAATCACGGTTTTGCAGTTTCCGAAGATAAGATCGCGGAAGACAAGGCGGAGATCACGCACATCAACCTGAATGACGGTACGATCGAAGGACTGGAATTCAAAAACTTTCCGGGCTTTTCTATTCAGTACCATCCGGAAGCCTCACCGGGACCCCATGACTCCGCTTACCTGTTCGATCAGTTTGTTGAACTGATGCAGAAGCATAAATAAAACCCGATCAACCCGATAACATCAATTTAAACTTCTGATTTAAAAAACAATGCCAAGAAGAGACGACATACATAAGATCCTAATTATTGGTTCAGGACCGATCGTGATCGGTCAGGCCTGTGAATTTGACTATTCCGGGTCACAGGCATGCCGGTCGCTGCAGGAAGAAGGCTATGAGATCGTGCTGATCAACTCCAACCCCGCGACGATCATGACAGATCCGTTGATGGCTGATGCAACGTATATGCTGCCGATGACCACAGATTCCATCAAAGAGATCGTGGAAAAGGAAAAACCCGATGCGGTACTGCCAACTATGGGTGGACAGACCGGATTGAATCTCGCTCGTGATCTGGAGATCGAGGGATACTGGAAAGAAAAAGGTATTCATGTGATCGGAGTAGATATCGATGCCGTAGAGCTGACTGAAGACCGGCAGCGATTCCGTGATAAAATGGAAGAGATCGGGATCGATCAGTGCCGAAGCCGGGCAGCAGAGTCTCTGCTGGATGCTAAAGAAGTAAAAGAAGAACTTGGAGGGCTCCCGATCGTAATCCGGCCTTCATTCACCATGGGTGGTGCCGGAGGCGGTATCGTGTGGACCGAAGATGAGTTCGATCGTAAGGTATTAAGAGGGCTTGAAATGAGTCCTACGCATCAGGTACTGATCGAGGAATGTATATTCGGTTGGAAAGAATATGAGCTTGAGCTGCTCAGGGATGCGAACGATAATGTAGTGATCATCTGTGGTATTGAGAATGTGGATCCGATGGGCGTGCATACCGGTGACTCAGTAACCGTAGCGCCTACACAAACACTATCCGACAAGCAGTATCAGATCCTGAGAGATGCAGCCATTAAGATGATGCGCAGCATCGGGACCTTTGCCGGCGGATGTAATGTGCAGTTTGCGGTTGAGCCGGGTTCCGACCGTTTTGTAGCTATCGAGATCAACCCCAGAGTGAGCCGTTCATCTGCCCTTGCTTCAAAGGCAACAGGATATCCGATCGCTAAAGTGGCCACCAAGCTGGCCGTCGGTTATACACTGGATGAACTGAAGAATCAGATCACCGGTACGACTTCAGCCTGTTTCGAGCCTTCAATTGACTATGTGGTTTGTAAAGTGCCTCGTTTCAACTTCGACAAGTTCCCGGGTGTGGATGAAGAGCTTTCCACGCAGATGAAAGCCGTAGGAGAAGTAATGTCAATAGGGCGGAACTTCCCTGAGGCCCTGAATAAAGCATGGCAGAGTATGGAAGTTGGTCGTGACGGACTTGGTGCAGATGGTTATGAGGAATTTGACCGCAAGACGGTTCGTGAGCGGTTGAAAAAACCATACTGGGATCGCAGCATGCAGATAAGAAATGCATTTAAACTGGGAGCATCTGTAGAAGAAGTTGCCGATATCACCAAAGTAGATCCATGGTTCCTGCAGCAGATCCGTTATATGGTCTCATTGGAGAACCGGACCGAAGGAGAAGAACTGGATAATATCAGCAAAGAGGAATTCTTTGAACTGAAGCAGGCCGGTTTCTCAGATACTCAGATCGCATATCTGCTTAGCAGAAGCGGAAAAGAGGTAACAGAAAACGAAGTGCGGGAGAAACGCAAGTCACTTGGGTTAAAACCGGTATTTAAGATGGTGGATACCTGTGCGGCGGAATTCCCAGCACAAACCCCATATTACTACTCTTCATATGAAGGAGAGAATGAAAGTGAGGTAACCGACCGCAAAAAAGTGGTTATCCTCGGTAGCGGTCCAAACAGGATCGGTCAGGGTATAGAATTTGATTACTCCTGCGTACATGCCGTACTGGCTACCAAAGACATGGGCTATGAAGCCATCATGATAAACTGTAATCCCGAGACGGTATCCACTGATTTCGATATTGCAGATAAGCTGTACTTCGAGCCGGTTTACTGGGAGCGGGTACTGGATATCATTGAACATGAAAATCCAGAAGGAGTGATCCTCCAGGTTGGTGGTCAGACAGCCCTGAAGCTTGGTAAGAGAATGGTGAAAGCCGGAATTAAGATCTTCGGAACTGAATTCGAGAAGATCGACTTTGCGGAAGACCGGGGAGCCTTTTCAAATTTCCTGAAAAAACTCGACATCCCATTCCCGGAATATGGAACTGCAACGGATGTGGACGGAGCACTTGAAATAGCCGACAGGATCGGCTATCCGGTACTGATACGTCCAAGTTATGTACTCGGTGGTCAGGGGATGAGGATCGCAGTGAAAGAAGAAGAACTTCGCAAATATGTAGACCGTATTCTGAAGACACATCCTGAAAATGCATTCCTGATCGATAAGTACCTGGAACATGCCGTAGAGGTAGATGTGGATTCCGTTTATGACGGAGATGAGCTGCATATAGCTGGAATTATGCAGCATATTGAGCCTGCAGGTGTTCACTCCGGAGATTCGACAGCGGTTATTCCGCCTTATTCTCTGAGTGATCAGGTGATCAGCACTATTGAGGAGTATCAGCAGAAGATCGCTGAAAATATGGAGATCGTCGGTTTCCTGAATGTTCAGTATGCCGTTAAAGACGAGAAGGTCTACGTTCTGGAGGCAAACCCTCGTACCACCCGAACCATCCCATTCCTGGCTAAGGCACATGACCGCCCGGAAGCAGCGATCGGTGTAAAGGTGATGCTCGGAGCCAAGCTCAAGGACTTTGATCTGACCTCACATCTCAAAAACTGGGCGATCAAAGAGCCGGTATTCCCTTTTGATAAATTTCCTGAAGTGAAAAAAGAACTCGGGCCTGAAATGAAGTCAACCGGTGAATCCATTTACTTCGCTGAGAACTTCAAGGATGAGCACTTCAGAAAACCATTTGAATTCAAGAACCTTTACTTATCTAAGTAAAAGACCATATTTTCCTGCCGGAGCTTCTGAAAAAATCGTCAGAAGTTTCCGGTAAGGAATTCCTTTTCTTTGGTTCTATATTCAGAATTCCGGTTTTAAATTCCTTTCAAATGATATTCTGTATGCTTTTGTTAGTTACAGCAATGACGGTATTGTAGAACCGGGCATCATATTTATTAAACAGGACAATCAGCATAGTGAGCAATAAAGTAGCAGAAGCAAAGAAAGTACTAAAAGACGTATTTGGATATGACTCCTTTCGGCCCCTGCAGGAAGAGATCATAGAACAAGTTCTGAATAAACGCGATACGCTGGTTATCATGCCAACAGGAGGCGGTAAGTCTCTTTGTTATCAGATCCCGGCACTTATGTTTGACGGGCTTACCGTAGTGGTATCACCACTGATCTCTCTGATGAAGGATCAGGTAGAGCAAATGCGGGAGCTGGATGTTCCTGCGGTACATCTGAATAGTTCACTTAGTCCTGAAGCCTACGGCTACAGTGTCCGGCAAGTACAACAGGGTAAAGCCAAGCTTCTCTATCTGGCTCCTGAAACGCTGATGATGGAGAAGACCCGTAAACTGCTTGAGCAGGTTAAAGTGGACTGTTTCACGATCGATGAGGCGCATTGTATTTCAGAGTGGGGACATGATTTTCGCCCCGAATACCGGCAACTGGCCGAAGTAAAGAAAGATTTTCCAGATGCCGTCGGACTGGCCCTGACAGCAACCGCTACACCACGGGTTCGTGAAGACATCAAGAAAACACTGGAACTTCAGGATGAACAGGAATTTATAGCAAGTTTCGACCGTAAGAATTTGTTCATGAAGATCGCGGATAAAAAAGACCCGCTGAATCAGGTGCTCGATTTCTTATATACGCGTAAGGAGCAGTCGGGTATCATATATTGCTTTTCCAGGCGGCAGGTGGATGAACTGACCTATGAACTTGAGCAGGAAGGGTATTCGGTGAGAGCCTATCATGCCGGATTATCCGATCGTAACCGGGCGATCAATCAGCGTGCTTTTATCAGGGATGATGTGAATATAATTGTAGCAACGATCGCATTCGGTATGGGAATCAATAAGTCGAATGTCCGATTTGTGATGCATTATGATATGCCACAGAATATCGAATCTTATTATCAGCAGATCGGTCGTGCGGGACGAGACGGGTTACGTTCGGATTGTGTACTTCTCTTCTCCTATTCTGACATCAATAAGATCAAGTACTTCATCAATAAGAAAGAAGGAAAAGAAAAAGATGTAGCCGAGCGCCACCTCGACGCTCTTGTGAAATTTATGGAGAGCAGAGAGTGCAGAAGAAAGCCTCTGCTGAATTATTTCGGAGAAGATTATGAAAAAGAAAACTGCGGGATGTGCGATAACTGTATCGCATCAGGCGAAGCAGTAGAAGATCTTACCGCACAGGCTCAGAAGCTGATCAAAGTGATACAGGAAGTAGACGGCCGATGGGGAGCAGGACAATTGGTTAATATTCTCAGGGGATCCAAGGCCAAGAAGGTACTGGATGAAGGTCATGATCAGCTGGAATCCTATGATTCCGGCCGGGAGTTCTCAAAAGCGGAGTGGGAACAGCTGGTACGTCTGATGCTGCGCCAAAATTATATCGCTAAAGGGGAGTTCAGCGTGCTTCAGCTGACTGAAAAAGCCCAGGAAGTGATGCAGGGCATTGAAAGTGTATTTGGAAAACTGGACCGTACTGATGCCAGTATTGGGGAAGATACCGTTCAACGTACCTCATCTGAGATCGAATCCGGTCACAATAAAGAATTGTTTGAAGTACTTCGTGCAAAAAGGAAAGAACTGGCCGATCAGAAGGGGATTCCGCCCTACAATATATTTCCGGATACAACATTGATGGAAATGGCCTTTTATCTTCCTCAGGACAAAGAAGGCATGCTGACTTTGTATGGTGTTGGAAATGCAAAACTGAAAAAGTACGGAGACGTTTTTATAGGAGCGATCAAGAATTACAGTAAAGAGCACGGTGTTGAAGAAAAGACCAAGTCGATCCGGAAAAAGGTTAAGAAACAGAAGAGTTCCGAAAAACACGTAGTGATCGGAGATTCATTCAATGAAGGGCACTCTATAGACCGACTGGCTGAGGAACACGGGGTCAAAGATGTGACCATCCTGAAACACCTTCAAACCTATATGGAAGACGGTAATCAGTTAAGACTTGAGGGTATCAAGGAAGCCAGTGAGCTTTCCACCCGTCAGCAGGATGATGTGCTGAAAGCCTTCAGTGAACTGGGTCCCGAACTGCTGAGGCCGGTATATACCAAGCTGGACAAGAAGATTAGTTATGGTGAGCTTAGGATCATGCAGCTTTATTATCTGGCAGATGAGGACTAGGACTGAAATGGCGGCTTTATAGTAGCCCGAAAAAGGCTTACACTAAAGATATGATGCTAAAGCCTGAAATATTGTCCAAGTTATCCTCGATCGAACTGAGAGCACGAAAGATCGTGGAAGGATTCATTTCGGGCCTGCATAAGAGTCCCTACCATGGATTCAGTATAGAGTTTGCCGAGCACCGCCCATATAATCCCGGGGATGATTTCAAGCATGTCGACTGGAAGGTATATGGGAAGAAAGAGCGTTTTTATGTCAAGCAGTATGAAGAAGAGACCAATCTGCGCTGTTATATCATGCTGGATAATAGTTCGTCTATGCTTTTTAAGCATTTTGGGGAATGGTCCAAGCTCCGGTACGGGATCCATTTTGCTGCTTCACTGATGTATTTGATGTACCGGCAGCGTGATGCCTGTGGTTATATCCCGTTCAACAGTGAAATTGGTGCATTTATACCGGCTAAATCCACCTATGCACATCTCCGGCAGATCTATATAGAGCTCGAGAAAGAGCTCAGATCAGATGAACAGCGTAGTGAAGAAAAGAGACAGACTGCGTCGGCGAAGGCAATACATGAAATAGCAGAAAGACTGAACCATCGTTCTCTGGTTGTTATCATCACCGATCTTTTTGAAAATGCAGGAGAACATCAGGAATTGATATCTGCTCTGAAACACCTGAGGCATCGTAAGCATGAAGTGCTTTTATTTAACCTGCTGGAAAGCCGCAGCGAAAGGGAACTGGCTTTTTCCGATCAGCGGGTAGTATTCGAGGACATGGAGACCGGATCAGAGATCGAAGTGCTTCCCGCCCAGGTTCGGTCAGACTATCAGAAAAAGGTGAAAGAATACACCGAGAAATTCAGACAGGCCTGCAGTGAATTTGAAATCGATTTTGAAGAAGTTGATACGGAAAAAGATTTTGACCGGGCTTTGCTTGCTTACCTGAATAAGAGGCGTTTGCTGGGATAGTCTTCAGTGATTTTCCCGGTCAGGTCACCTTGGTGTTTTTCAGGATCTTATTTAAAAGGGTCGGAGACAATCGTTGAACCCAGATAGCCAGACCTTCTTTGAAACCGGTGATAATAATCTCCTCTTTGGCCTTTTTTATCTTAGGCATGACTTTATCGACCATCTCATCGGCAGTCATAGCCTTGGAGTGGGCGTCACCCATCTTTCCGAAGTTTGTTCCGTCTCCGGTTAAGGCATTCTTACTGATATTGGTCTTAATGAATCCGGGGCAAAGCAGGGTCACATCTACATTATGCTCGTACATTTCCTGTCTCAGAGAATTAAAGAAGCCCTGAACTGCATGTTTAGACCCGGCATAACCGGAACGAAACTTAGTACCAATTTTGCCCGCCACACTGCTGGTGACGATAATATGTCCGCTACCCCTTGAGACCATATGCGGCAGCACTTCTTTGGTGAGGCCTACAGAACCAAAATAATTGATCTCCATAAGACGGCGGATGACCGAAAGCTCTGATTCAAGAACCGTTGATCTCTGACTGATGCCGCCATTATTCACAAGTACATCAATCTGTCCGAAATGCTCCAATGCCTCACGGGTTTTCTCTGCGAAGGTATCTGACTGTGTAAGATCCAGAGGTAATACAAAAATCCGGTCATCATCAGCGCCAAGGGTAGACTTAACTTCCTGCAATACTTCTTCGCGTCTTGATGACAAGATCAGATTTGCACCTTCATTATAGAATGCTCTGGACAGTGCTTCACCGATGCCGGAGGATGCGCCGGTGATCCAGACCGTTTTTCCTTTATAGAACATAGGATAGATTTTTTGCCCTAAGGTAATCATATTCAGCAAAGCTGTCATAATAAGACCTGTCTTTTGATGAGAAGAGCTCCAAATTTTTTCATATCATTGCAACACTATCAGCTGACCAATAAATAAATACAGGCATTGTGAGTAATCATCATACGATACTACTTGTTGAAGATGAGGTTGAGTCCGGCGAGATGCTGGCTAATTTTCTTGAAATGGATGGCTTTGAGGTCTTGTGGGCAAAAGACGGTAAGCAGGCCTTTAAGTTTATAGATGAAAGAGCAGGAGATCTTCATCTTGCGATTCTGGATATAATGGTTCCTCATCACGATGGAAAAGAGATCTGTAAAAAGATCCGTCAGCACCCGGTGGTGTTTGAGATCCCCGTATTATTCCTGACGGCTAGAGATGAGGAGAAGGATGAGATCGAAGGACTGGAGCTTGGGGCAGATGATTATATTAAGAAACCTGCCAGCCTGAACCTGATCAAAGCACATGTTGAAAGCCTCCTGCGCCGCCAGAATCCGGAGAAAAATAACTGGGTTAAGTTTGACCGTGTATATCTGGACCTGGATGCAAAAGAGATGTATATCGATGAGGAGCTGATCGACCTGACTCATACGGAGTATATCATTGCAGAGATGATCTTTCAGCACCCTAAGAGAGTATATTCCAGACAGGATATCCTGGCACATATCTCCGATGAAGATAAGTTCATTTTTGACCGTACGGTGGATGTCCATGTAAAAAATCTGCGTCTGAAAATGAAAGATGAGGGAAAGCTGATCAAAACCTATCGAGGGGTGGGCTACGGATTCAATAAAGAATTCCTTCATATATGAACATTCGTTCAAAACTGGCGTGGACCTATGTGATCCTGCTGATCATAGGGATCATAACGATCAGTGCCTATTCTATTCTGACCATCCGGTCATTCATGCTTGAGGAGGGAGCCCGTGATTTCGAAAGGGATACAGAAGCTCTGGCTCTGGCAGCAGGAAGCTACAGTAAAGACGGGACAGACTTTGCTGAAAAGATCCGTAAGGAAGCAGAATTTTCCGGATATGAGATCGCCATGTATGATAGTTCAGGTACACGCTTTCTTGCATTTCCTGATTCGGTTTTCACTAATGAGGGTACGGAAATTGAGCCAAAACTAAAGCAGGAGCTGGATCGGAACCCCGGCGAACCGGTGATATATAACACCGAGAATGGTGAAAAACTGATTTCCTATATCAGGCTTCAGGATCCGGGAGAAAAAACCGTTTACGCTCGGATCAGCCAATTGAAAAGTGTTTATTACGCAGTGGTGGCCAGTATCCGGCATATTATCTATGCGGGTATGATCTTTTCTATCGGTGCCGTGATCATCGTCAGTTACTTTGTGGCCCGTTATATTTCAAAACCCATTCTGCAGCTTAATGAAGCTGCCCTGGATATTGCCAGAGGAAATCTGGATCGTGAAATTCAGACCACCCGAAAAGATGAATTCGGCACCCTCGCTGAAAGCCTAAACCAAATGGCGGTCAATCTTAAAGCTGATAATGAAAAGCTGAAGAACCTGAATGAGAAACAGAGTCAGTTCTTTGCTGATATTACACATGAGGTTCGTAATCCTCTACATACTATATCCGGCGCCTTGGAGATGCTGGAACTCAGAAGCCTGGATCAGGAAAAGAAATCACAGTATATGAAAACGGCTCAGAAGCAGATCGGAAGGATAAACCGACTGTTTGAGGATATTAAGTCACTGCAGCGATATGACTTTGATCAGAGCTTTCTCAGCAAAAAGGCCTTTGATCTGAGCCGAACCATTAAGGATGCCGTAAATGCGTATCAGCCCATTGCTCAGGATAAAGGACTGGAGATCAAAACAGAAGTCGACGGCGATTTTATAGTAAATGCGGACCCGGATAAGATCGAACAGGTTCTGGATAATCTAATTTCTAATGGTATCAAGTATACGAATGAGGGCTGCGTCAAGGTATCTGTGGAGCGGTTATATGATCATGTAAGGGTTAGTGTGGAAGATAGCGGCATTGGTATCAGCAGAGAACATCTGAGTCGTCTGTTTGACCGTTTTTACCGAACGGATAAAGCACGGTCGAGAGATAAAGGAGGGACCGGACTCGGTTTATCTGTTGTCAAAAGTATTCTGAATGCTCATAACGAAGAGATCTATGTAGAAAGTAAGCCTGGAAAGGGCAGCCGTTTTTACTTTGATCTGCCGGTTTCCCGTCAGTCCTTTAAATAAGAATAGATCCAGGCGGCAATGGTAGCCCCGGTTAAAGAGGGAATAGTGAAAATATGAGCCAGCTCATAAGAATTTCCTCCCTTCACAAGATCAACGGCTGCGCTGCCAAGGAATACAAATGGGTGAACATACCCGCCGGAGATCTGGTGTACCAAAGCAATGACACCGGAAAAAGTAATACCTATAATGATACCGTTAAAATAACTGTGTTTCTGTCTCGGTGACAATTGCAGGTAGATAAACACCAATGTAAATAGAAAAGCAAAAAGTGCTTCAGCTACAACCTGTTGATAAACATCCGAGCCACTCGGGGTATCCATATAAAAAACGGTGCCGGCAAAGTAATAGATCAAAGCAAAAGCCAGAAAAGCACCTGTGAACTGGGAAAGAGTGTAGAAAAGAAAGGTGTTCAGTCGGATCTCTTTACGAAGATAAAGAGCAAAACTTATAATAGGATTGAAATGGGAGCCGGATAAATTATAACCCAGGTAGGTTACTGCAGTTAGTATGATTCCAATCGTATAAATATCACCGGTAAGCCCGATCGCGAGTACAAGAAAAAATGTACCTACAGTCTCCATTAAAAGTTCACGCATACGCAGTCGGGGTTACTCTGATATATGTCATAACTTATGCTAGAAGAAGAAACTAATCGGCAGGGAAGGTAATTGCAAGAACTTTGGTTCTTAATGGGAGGCAATAGTTTATAGGTAAGTATATAAACTATTGATATAATAAAACTTAAGTGTTTGTTAATTAATTTATTTTTACTGTAGATAAGATGGTAGAAAGGCTAAAAAAACGATGGAAGATAGAAAGTACCCTGCAGGTGTTCGTGATCCTGATCGTTTTTGCGTGTACAGGTTTTACTTCATTATATATCAAAAAGTATCTGTTTGCGATCTTTGGAGTGGAAAATACAGATCCGTTCTGGTACCGTACCATCATTTGGATCTTAACAGTTTTGCCGGCCTATAATGTGTTGCTGCTGATCTATGGCACCCTTTTTGGCCAATACCGGTTTTTTGTGCATTTCCTCAAAAAAACCTTTGGCCGGCTGATTCCCGGAATGAGTTCATCCCGATAATGCGTCCAGTTCTTCTTTTAGCTTTTTAGGGAGTGTGGCAGCTACCAGGTTATAAGAATCCTCAATCATGTTGAATAGCAATTCATCGTCCAGTGAACCCCGGGGATCCACAAAATTCCAGTGCTTTTTATTAGTATGATAACCGGGTTGAACCTCTTCATATTCTGCTCTGTATTCGATGGCTTTTACAGGATCACATTTCAGGTTGATGCCATTGAACTTCTCCACATTGGTAATGGCAAATATCTTACCCATGACTTTGAGTACCAGTGTATCTTCGTCAAAGGGAAAGCCATCAGAAGTTCCCGGGAGACTCATACAGAATTCGTAAAAGGTCTGAATGTCCATAAGCAACCTTTTAGGGAATGAGAGGTCAGCTTCCGCTACCGGGTTCAGCCAGGATCAGTTGAACGCCAAGCCAGATCCATCCTGTAATGAAAGCAAGTCCGCCGATAGGTGTGATCGCTCCCAGCCAGCCGGTATTGGTCAGGCAAAGTGCGTACAGACTTCCGGAAAAAACAAGGATGCCCCCCAGGATGAGTGAAGTCGGGATACCCACATCTACCTGAAAATAATTTCCTGCAAGGGCTATGAGGATGAGTCCCAGTGCATGAAATGAATGATAAAGTACAGCAATTTCCCAGGTTTCCATTCTTTCAGGACTAAGCACATTCCGTAGTGCATGAGCACCAAATGCCCCGGCGGCAACAGCTATAGCCATAAGGAAAGCTGCAATTGCGATCACCACCTTTGGATTATTCATAAAATAGACTGAACTCATGCTTCTGAATTGAAACCAATTTCTTTATGAGAGCCATCACAGAATGGCTTGGTAGAAGAGGCACCGCATCTGCAAAAACTCATTTTTTTACTGCTTTGCTCTTTATCGGTGTCTTTTCCGGTTAAGGTGTAGTGTCCCTGTACGAGAAAAGGAGCGTTGGGAAAGAGTTTGATCCGAAGTTCACCACCTTTTCCGGTGACAGGTTCAGTTTGTAGCCGTTCCGGGTTGAAAGAAGTATCCGCTTTAAATGCTCCTTCAATATGTGAGTTATCACAGAAGGGTTTATTGGAAGAAAGTCCGCAGCGACACATAGCCACCCGCGTATCTTTCATGAGTTCATTTCCGTCGAGGTCTTCTATAACAATGTCACCGTGTATGTAAACAGGACCATCTTCGGCTAAACGGACTATATTGATCTCCGGTGGAGTTTCTTTTTGTGCTGAATTCAGCATCTCATACTGTAGTGCACCGGTCGGACATTTATGAATGGTATTCCGGATCGCGTCAGCTTTAGCATTTTCCGGTTGAATCCACGGTTTTTGGTTGATGTTGAAAACATCAGGGAGTCCCTTTACACATTCTTCTGCATGTATGCACCGTTTCTTGTCCCAGGTTACTTTGATGTTGTCGCTCTCGTAGCTGAATGTTTTTGTTTCCATTTGCTTTCCTTTTTTTCTTAAGCTAATAATCAGGATGACAAAATCAATGTCTTAGTGTACAATTGAATATTAAGCCGATTCAACAGTGCAGATATTTTCGGCCTCGTTCAGGATCAGGCTTTTTTTATTATGATTAAATCTTAGCAGGTCCAGTATCTCTCTTTTTTCAAGCAGTTGCTGACAGAAGACGATATCGTGTTTAAGGAGCTGGTGTTTCTCATTTTTAGTCAGATTGCGCAGGCAGGTGACCGGATGCAGATTCACTTCAGTGATAAGATCCTTTAGCGCTTTCCCTTCCGGGTAACTCCAGCTCAGTAATTTTAATCCCATGCATTCACCGTATTTGATGGCTTCACTGGTAAACCGCGTATTGGTCACCAGCCAGCCAATGTACTCTTTATTCCGGGCAGCATCTTCTTCCCACCGGTATTTCACATCTTCAAAGCGAGCCTGGATATAGAGTGTAATGCTGACGGCACAATGGTGATTCTGGCGGTTATGAAACTTACACTCGATCATATATCGGTGAGAATCGTTATCTGCGATCACATCGATCTCATGAGAGATGCATTTTCCTGGGGTGATAACCCCTACCTGAGTGTTATATCCGTGACGCCGTAAAAGTTCACCGATGAACTCTTCAAAAGGATATCCTGAAGGACCTAATTCCAGTATCGCTTCTTTGAGTTTATAGCGGCCGGCAGAATATTCCGAAAAATGACTAAGCAGTTTATAAGCTTCCCGGTAAAGTTCTTTCGTGGTGATTCCGTCATGGAATTTAGGCTCCAGTGCGCGCACAACCTTTCTTACGGTCTTATCGTCTGCTCCCGCATTAGACATGGACCGCTTGAGTTTTGACAGGTCAAAGCGTTCTTTTTCTCCCGTGGCTTTAATTACATCAAATGATTTCATTTCAGCCTTTTTTCAAATATGTGCATTAGTACACTTAATTGGAAGGATCACGTAGAAAATAGATAGTAAATGTGATGAATAGGTTAATTGTCTAGAACTGGTTTCCGGGCAAAACAACCTCCAAGGTCTTACAGACCTTGGAGTAACTCTCAGGATATTTGACATTACGAATGGACTTTTACCGTCCACTGTTTACATTATAGCTATGGAGAAGTTTACTCTGCACATAAAAAATATGGTTTGTGATCGCTGTGAGATGGTTATCGAAACCGCTCTTACGGCTCTGGGACTTGAGGTGGAAGAAGTTCAGCTGGGAAAGGCTGTGGTTAGCAGAAATGGTGATCACCCATCCCTGAAGGAGATCGAAAAAGAGCTGCAGCGATTTAATTTTGATCTTATAAAAGATGATGAGGCAATACTTGTAGAGCAAGTGAAGACATCGCTCATAGACTGGATCAGCTCAGGGGAACTTGAAGACAGTGAAATTTCTCTTTCCGATTTTCTGTCAAAAAAACTGACAAAGAGTTATGCCGGTATTTCCAGGCTATTTTCAAAAAAAGAAGAACTGACCATTGAAAAATATTTCATACGTCTGAAGATCGAAAAGGCCAAGGAATTGGTCGAGTATGACAAACTAAGTTTCAGCGAGATCGCTTATATGCTTGGATATAAGAACCTTCAACATCTTTCCCGGCAATTCAAAGAGATTACCGGCATGAGCATGAGTGAGTATCAGAAATTGCAGGAACCGGAAAGAAAATCGCTGGATAAGATCTGACCGAATGGAAAAAATTAATCTAAAAGTGCCTCCGGTTATCGTATTCTTTTGCTCTCTGGGTCTTATCTGGCTTCTTCAGGAGTATATTCCCGACGCGTATCAATTCAAAGCTGAGCGATGGTTGCTGGTGTTTTTGCTTACTTTGGGGGTATGCATCGCTTTTGCTGCAGTGATTCAGTTTATGATAAGTTCAACTTCTGTGGACCCTCATAAACCGGAAAAAGCAAGTTCGCTGGTGCGGAATGGTATCTACAGACTTAGCCGCAATCCGATGTATCTGGGAATGTTGATTATACTGGTTGCTGCAATATTAAAATGGGGCGATCCTATAGCCCTGCTAGTACTACCGGTATATATTGGATATATGAATAAATTTCAGATAAAGCCGGAGGAACAGAAAATGGAGGAAAAATTCGGGAAAGAATATCTTAATTATAAGAGTGAAGTTCGTAGATGGATATAAATACAGAACCATCAAAAACTTTTTATGATCATGGTTCAAAGGTGGTATAAATATGCATTGTGGCTTAGTCTGATCACGATCTTCTACAATGTGATCGAGGGCGGGATATCTACCTGGTTTGGAGCAGAAGATGAGACCCTAGCACTCTTCGGTTTCGGGGTAGACAGTTTTGTGGAAGTGATATCCGGTGCAGGAATCTTTCATTTTGTGATCCGAATGCGCCGTGACCCGGATACAACACCGGATGCTTTTGAGATGACCGCATTGAGAATTACCGGAACAGCTTTTTACCTGCTTACTGCAGGTCTGATAACGGGTAGTCTCTTTTCGATATACTACGGTCAGCAGCCGATCGACACCACGGTGGGTGTGTTTATATCAGTCATTTCCATAGCAACTATGTACCTCCTTTATCGGCTGAAGCTCAGAACCGGCCGGGAACTGAATTCCGATCCCATCATTTCTGATGCAAATTGTACGAAAACCTGTTTCTATCTTTCTTTTATTCTGCTGGGCTCAAGCCTGCTGTACAAACTGTTCGGAATACCCTTTATAGATGTGGCCGGAAGCCTGGGTATTGCCTGGTATGCTTATAAGGAAGGCAAGGAAGCATTTGAAAAAGCCCGCAGCCGCAAGCTGGCTTGTGCAGAAGACTGCTGCTGAATCTCCGGGGTCATCTTTAGATAAACTTTTCTCAGAATTCAGCATTTATGTGTAGCTATAGCTTCTTATTATTTCATCGTTATGTTAAAAGAAAAAATCATAAATAACCGAATGAGAACAATGACGCTTAAGATTGAAGGCATGGGGTGCTCCGGGTGTGTTAACTCCGTAGAGCAGGCGCTCCTTGAAGTCCAGTATGTTGAGTCAGTAAATGTAGACCTGGACTCAGGTATCGCTAAGATCATATATCGAGAAAACGAACCGGATCTTCAGGAGATGGTGCAGGCTGTGGAAGATGCAGGATATGCTGCATCAAAAGTATAGGATCAAATCTTATGAAAAAGAAACTAATCATAGACGGGATGCATTGCGCTGGTTGTGCAAATGCAGTGGATAAGCAGCTGGAAGCTATCGAGGGTGTTACCGGTGTGAATGTAAACCTTACTACCGATACGGCTACGGTTGAATATGATCAGCCCATAGATATAGACGTCTTTGCTAATGCGATCAGTAAAGCCGGGTATACACTGGCGAACAAGGAAGATGATGAATCTGCTTTTTCGGATGAACGGGAGGAAGAGAAGGTCCGGAATGCCTACAACAATATGTGGTGGTCCTGGGCTTTAACCATTCCCATGATCTTGTGGATGATCCCTTCCTGGATCGCTGATTTTCATTTTCTGGGGATGACCGGGATGGAAGCCGGAATGCTGACCCTATCAGCAATAATATTAATCATCCCGGGAAGAGAGACCCTGCTCAGCGCATACCGGTCGGCAGTAAACCTGAGTCCCAATATGGATGTCCTGATCGCTATGGGATCACTAGCGGCCTGGTCTACAGGTATCGTGGCCTTACTGCACAGTCTGGGACTTGCTCCTGAATTTCATAGTTTTGCAATGATCTCAGGTATGATCATGGCCTTCCACCTTACCGGCCGGTATATAGAAACTAAAGCCAGAGGAAGTGCATCCAAAGCGATTCGTGAACTGATGAAGCTGGGTGCTAAAGAAGCTACTATCCTCAAAGATGGTGAAGAAGTGAAAGTTCCCGCAGACGAACTCATGCCCGGTGACATTATGGTAATTCGTCCTGGTGAAAAGATCCCAACTGATGGATTGGTCACAAAAGGACAAAGTATGGTGGACGAGTCTATTGCTACCGGTGAATCCATGCCGGTTGATCGTTCCGAGGGTGATGAAGTGATTGGTGCTACCATCAACCAGGAGGGACTACTTCATGTGAAAGCCACTAAGGTGGGCAAGAATACTTTCCTGAGCCAGATCGTCCGCATGGTTGAAGAAGCTCAGGGGACTAAGGTTCCTATTCAGGACTTTGCCGACCGGGTTACTGCCGTATTTGTACCGGTTGTACTGGTCATGGCTTCCCTGACCCTTATGACCTGGCTGATTTTTCCTGACCTGTTCAATGGTATCCTGATATGGAGTGCTGAGTATCTGCCCTGGGTCAATCCGGAGTGGGGGAACACTGCCCTGGCCTTTTATGCAATGATTGCTGTTCTGGTCATTGCCTGTCCCTGTGCCCTGGGTCTGGCCACTCCTACTGCACTCATGGAAGGATCGGCTTTGGGAGCCGAGAACGGGATACTGATCCGGAAAGGGGAAGCCATACAGCTTATGAAGGATATAGATACCGTGGTTCTTGATAAAACCGGGACGATCACCAGAGGGGAGCCACAGGTGACTGACATTTTAAATATTGAAAGTAATTCGGAGGAGGAGATTCTGACGGTTGCAGCCTCATTGGAAAAGAACTCAGAACACCCTCTGGCTAAGGCTATCCTGCGTGTAGCTCATGAACAGGAACTCAAACTCCAGGAGATTAATGATTTTAAAGCGGTCTCAGGAAAAGGAGTGCAGGGTTCCATTGACGGAGATAGAGTATGGATCGGAAATGCTTCCTTTACGGATGAGATCAATAGGGAAGTACTTGCTGAAAAGCAACGACTGGAAGCAGAAGCTAAGACCGTAGTGTATGTGGTCAGAGGCCATTCAATCCTGGGACTGATCGGAATTGCCGATGATATTAAAACGGACAGCAAAGAGGCTATAGCCCGGATGAAACAGATGGGTTTGAAGACTATTATGCTTACCGGAGACAACATTCATACTGCAAAAGCAATAGGAGAACGGGTTGAAGTGGACGAGATCATGGCCGAAGTGCTTCCGGGAGATAAAGCTGATAAAGTTGCTGCATTGCAGCAGCAGGGAAGGAAAGTTGCAATGATCGGTGATGGAATAAATGATGCGCCTGCACTTACTAAAGCAGATGTGGGTATTGCGATAGGAACCGGGACTGATATTGCGATCGAATCCGGAGACATTGTTCTGGTGAAGGGTAATCTCATGGAGGTAATAAAGGCCATCCGGCTGAGTAATGCGACCTTCCGGAAGATCAAACAGAACCTTTTCTGGGCCTTTTTCTATAATCTGATCATGATTCCCCTGGCTATTATTGGGGTGCTGCATCCCTTGCTGGCAGAGGTCGCAATGGCTTTTAGTTCCATAAATGTGGTATTTAATTCCCGACGACTCCGCAATACAAAACTGCAGTAATTAGGGAATAAAACTTTGCTGAATACTGTTTCATTACCCGTATATTTGGAGACCAAAATCAAAAAGAGAAAAAGACTATGAGTAATAATAAGATCCTGATCGCCGGCGTAATTCTGACCCTCGGATTTGCGGCTTTTCTTTTCTGGCCAAATATTAGCAATGAGCTGAATCTCTCTGACAAGAAGAAGATCGTTATGTACAAAAATGCGGGCTGTGAGTGCTGCACCAAGTGGGCAGCCTATATGATGGCAACCGGAGATTATATTGTGGAAGAAAGACCGGTCGAAGTCCTGGCTCAGGTAAAACAAGATTACGGTATCAGCCGACAGAACTCTTCCTGTCACACAGCGATCGTGGATGGTTACGTGGTGGAAGGGCATGTTCCGGCAGAAGATGTAAACAGATTGCTTACTGAGCGACCGGATGCGATCGGAATAGCAGTTCCGGGAATGCCTATAGGTTCTCCGGGAATGGAAGTACCGGGACGCCCGGCAGCGAATTATGATGTGCTGCTGGTCGGAAAAGACGGTGAATCCTCCGTTTATAACTCACACTAAAAATTGTCGGGATTATAGAGCTTTAGTGACTACCCGTCGTGAGGTAGTTTAAGAGTAATTTATATCAAGGTTTTTCCGCCACGATCAGGAAAAAACGCCAGTATCGCCAGTACCAGTCTTTCTGATCACAGATCTCAAATCTTTTCTGCCTTAACATTGAGGTGACTTCTTCCTGACTTCTGCTGTCTATCAGATCAACCGTCCAGCTTTCAATGATACGGTTTACGATCCTGAATAATCCCTTACGATTCCAGTCCAGCAAATAAAAGCGGCCACCGGGTCTGAGCACCCGGAACACTTCACGGATCACTTCGTTTTGTTCTGCATAGTGATGAAAGGCGTTCATACTGATCACAGCATCGACGGAATTTCTGGGGAGCTGCAGGTCAGTTGCCTCATGTAGGTTCAGGTTTATTTTGTGGCCCTTTTTTAAGCGGTTGTAGGCCACATTGAGCATACCTTCAGAGATGTCATTTAATATCAGTTCCCCGAAATTGTATCCTTGTTCAATAATGTGCTCCGCCAGTAA
The DNA here is from genome assembly GCF_040811775.1 of Balneola sp. MJW-20. Taxonomy (NCBI): domain Bacteria; kingdom Pseudomonadati; phylum Balneolota; class Balneolia; order Balneolales; family Balneolaceae; genus Gracilimonas; species Gracilimonas aurantiaca. Next base: position 1,955,901 of record NZ_JBFNXW010000001.1, on the reverse strand, counting down.
TCCGGTACCGGCGCTGATGTCCAGGATACGGTCACCGGCTTCGGATCTGAAAACCGAAAGGATCTCATTATGGGTATGATCCAGATACTTCTCCCATCTGTTTTCGTATCGGTCTGCCTGTCTGGAATAATTCTCTGCGGTCTGTTGCTGCCTTACCAAAGATGCCTTCTGTGATCAATAAGAGCTGAATGAGCCCCGGTTTAATTTTTTTAGTGATTTCACCAATCTGTCTTCTGACTGTCTTCGTACTAAGTAGTGACAATCAACTAAAAATAAACAAAAACAAAGTCATGAAATCACTAAGTAAACTATTCATTTTAGGAGTCTCGCTAATATTCCTTTCTACTGCCTGCGATGAAAACTCTACCGGCAGTGAAGAGCTGCCCGTAGCCTCTGTAAATACAACTGATCAGGGTACGCAAAACGGAAATCAGGTTCTGATACCGGAGGTAAATTCTCCTGAAGATGGCTGGGTGGTCATTCACCGAAGTAATACGGCCAACGACGGTCCTCAGGTTCCTGAGATCATTGGTAAAGCAGCCGTATCAGCCGGAAATAACTCCAATGTATTCCTTCAACTTGATGAAAGTGTGAGCGACGGAGAGATCTTGTGGGCTATGCTCCATGAAGATACCGGCACCAAAGGTGAATATGAGTTTGACGGTCAGAACGGCCTCGATAATCCAGTATTCCGAAATGAAATGATCGTTATGAATTCATTTGAGATCATGCAGACTAACCCTTCGGTCTCAGCTGAAGATCAGGTGAATCAGGGTAATATCTTTACCGTAGATGTAAACGCTGCTGAAGATGGCTGGATCGTGATCCACGGCCCGAATGCTAATAACGACGGACCACAGATTCCGGAAATTATAGGTAAAGCCCCGGTAGAAGCAGGTATTAATACCGGTGTTGAGATCGCTTTGAACGAAGGGGAAACAGTTTCAGCTGGGGATATGCTATTCCCTATGTTGCACTATGATACTGGCATCATTGGCTCATATGAGTTCGATGGTCAGAACGACAGAGACCTTCCCGTGATCGTAGACAGTGATATTGTGCTGACTTCATTTACAGTACAGCAGAATAATTCAACTTTAGCGGCAGACGACCAGATGGTTATGGATAACGGTATCAGTGTAGATGTGACCTCTGCAACGGAAGGCTGGGTTGTGGTACACCGCAGTAATGCTACCAACAACGGACCTCAGGTTCCAGAGATCATAGGTAAAGCTCCGATCAGTGCCGGTATGAACACCGACGTTCAGATCACTTTTGATGAGGGTGTTACCGTTGAAGATGGTGAGCAGCTGTGGCCAATGGTTCATTTTGATACCGGGGTGCAGGGTGAATACGAGTTTGATGGTGTTGGAATACACGATCAGCCGGTGATCACTGCAAATGGTATCCTGATGACAAACATCACGGTAAACGGAGGAGCTCCATCAGTCACGGTGAATGACCAGGCAGCAGAGAATAATGAGATGATTACGATCACTGAAGTGACTACGGAACAGCGTGGATGGATCGTACTGCACCGAGATAATGGAAACGATGCACCGGTAGTGCCGGATATCATCGGAAAAGCTCAGGTTTATCTGGGAGCTAACGGTGAGATCGATATCACCGTAGCGGAAGGAGAAACACTGCAGACCGGAGACAAATTATGGGCTATGCTTCATATAGATGATGGTGAGGAAGGCGCCTATGAATTTGATGGCAACAGCGGGTTGGATAATCCTGTATTCGACAGTAATAGCAATATTGTAATGGTACAGTTTACCATCCAATAAACATAGTGTATTCCGCGTGCACTATTCGAAGAGGCTTCCCGGAAGGGAGGCCTTTTTTATTAATTATCAAAAACGGTTAATATAGAACTATACTTTTTTCCACTGCTGAACAACAACTCTACCCTTACCGTATCTCCCGGATCAAGATCCTGTTTAAGATCCAGCAGCATAAGATGCATCCCCCCTCTCTCGAAGATCAGAGAGTCACCCCGGCTTACAGCGACCAGACCCACCTCTCTCATTCCGGCCATTCCATCTTCAGTCATATAAGATTCATGGATCTGAACATCACCTGCTATCTCAGATTCAGCTGAGATGAGGGTGTCGGTATCAGCATGTTCGATCACTAATTTAAAATAGGCTGTACTCATCATGCCCTGAGTTGCCGGGCGTACTCCATCAATAGTGGCTGGTGCCGTTTCTGTTTCCTTTGTTTTGGTGCCGCATCCTGCCACAATCAGTATGGATAGTATCGAAAGGGCTGTTAAACACAGGTACTTCATCGAATTTTATTCAGGTCTTCAATAATGAATTTTGATTTGGTCATGCTGCCACCATATTCAAGTACTACCCGGCCTTTCCGATCGAGTACCATGATCTTATCCGAATGGTTCAGAAAATACAGTTCCCTACCGTCATCAGTGGTAGTGGTCATAGAGACCTGCGTACGTACTCTCGCACTGTCCAGGAAGGTTTCAACGTTAGAAGGGGCCCCGGTCAGAAAAGTGAAGTTCTTATCAACCCCAAAGGGTTTTGCATATTTCTTCAGTACTGAAGGTGTGTCTCTTTCCGGGTCGAAGGATGCTGCAACGAACTCCACATCATCAGGGTAATTCAGTTCCTTTTGTATAGTGACCAGGTTCTGGGTGATGAGGGGACAAATATCGGGGCAGTTGGTATAAATAAAGCCAATCACCACGTATTTTCCCTCAAAGTCATTTGGAAAGATCACGCGGTTGCTGTCCGCATCCATCAGAGTAAATGAAGTATCACTGAAGTCGTCGATAACCTCCACATTTGGGCCGCAGGAGAGGAATAGTAAAGTAATTAATGTTAGATACAGTAGGTGTTTCATATATGAATATGCTCTTTGTGCTGATGGTCACCGCAGGGCTCAAACTCAAATTCCAGCGTGGAATGGTCAATGTGAAATTTATCATGTAGCATCTTTTTAACAGCGGTTTTGATCTCCTCCATTTTACCCAGATCGTCTTCTTCGATCACCACATGGCTTTCCAGCAGGGTGCTGTTTTCATCAAGTCGCCAGACATGCACATGATGGGCTCCGCATACGTTTTCAATCTGTTCTATCTCAAGTCTGAGTTCCTCCAGGTTGATATGATCAGGAGTGGATTCCATCAGAATATTAATGGTCTCTCTGAGTAAGTGGTAGGAATGCCACAAGATATAACCGCCGATAAATACGGTCAGGATGGTGTCTACAATGTACCAGTTATATTTGAGGATCAGCCAGCCGCCTATGATCACTCCAACCGAAGAAAGTGCATCCGAAACGATGTGTATAAAAGCACTTCGTATGTTAAGGCTGTCTTTTGCATCCTTAAAGAGTAAAAAGGCAGTGATCACATTTCCTGCCAGACCAATAATGGCGACCCAAAACATGGTATAGCCGTCAATGGTCTGGGGATCAAAGAAACGCTCCACGCCCTCCTTTATCAGAAAAAGGGCTACAATGACCAGTGTAATCAGGTTTATAAAGGCACCAATGATCTCGGCTCTTTTATAGCCGAAGGTCTTATCCTCATTCGCTTTCTTTTTAGAGACCTTCTGAGCAAATAAGGCAATACCGAGTGAAGCGGTATCATTCAGATTATGAACAGCATCCGAAAGCAGTGCAAGAGAATTGGAGAGTATGCCTCCGACGATCTCAGCTATAGTAATAACAAGATTAAAAAAGATAGAGAACCACAGCTTTACAGCTGAGCTATTGCTGTGATCATGGTGGTGATGGTGCCCGTGATGATGTCCGTGGTGTGACATGGATCGCCGTCAGAGATTATGGATCAGAGTCCCAGGAACCAGATACCAAAACTACCGATCAGGGACAGTAGAAAAAGAAAATAAGCTTGTTTAACCGGTTTATCAGGTAAAAAGGTATGAAGGGGATTATCCTGAAAAAACTGCTCAAGCTGCTCCCTTTTGCTAAGTTCCTCCGTATCAAGCTCTCCGGTTTCTTTTACCAGTACTTCCGCATTACCTTCCACGGCGTCGAGTTGTTCATTAAGAAAACCGGCAATGGTATATTTATCTACTTTAGCCAGGTTGCTGATGATCAGATAAGCAGGTACTCCTACCATAAAGATAGCCATACCGACAATGCTCTTATCCAGTACCGTCAGTTCCAGAAAGATACCCATTACCATGCTGATGAGTGCGCCCAGTCCCATTATGCAAAGGAGTGCACTGAGAATGAGTCGGAGTTTCCAGTTTGTTAATGCTTCCTGTATGAGGGTTGATCCGTCCTGATTCATAGCAAATGTGTTATTCATACGCTCAAAATAATTATTCTGATGAAATTTCTACCCAATTTTTTAATAAAAGGTCCATAAGATGATGCATAGCTCTGTAAGAGACCTCATCAAGCACTGCCGTAGGCATCCGATCGTCTATTTCATAAGTAAGGGCATCTACTCCATAAGTGTGGTAAAACCAGTTCTTGGAAATCGGAGAATTAGTGTCAAATTCTTCAATATTAAATACGATGTCAGGATACTCTTCCGTAATGAGCGGGATCCATTGCTGAGTAATATTATCGGGGGTGGTCTTAATGTCGGAAAGGATAGGGTAAAAGATATTTTCATCGGTTGAATGGTAATCGATCGCATAGATCATCCGGTAGTCTCCCTCATCCATAAAAGAGGTAATAGCATTGCGGATAGCAGCGGTTTCCGGCTGATTAAAATATTGCCAGTCCCGGTTCAGATCCACTCCTCCTGCATTATGCCTCCAGTGACCATTGTCAACTCCGTCGGGATTCACCATAGGGTAGGCTTTGATCACAAAGGTTTCCCGGAATTGCCTGGCCATCGGCTCATCTGCCGTAAGAGCTTTTAAAGCACTCAGTGCTCCTAGATAGCCGGTAACTTCAGGAGGATGCTGACGGCTCAGGATCACGAGTACAGGTTTTTTCTCACTTCCGCTGTTTTCAGTGATCGTCAATTCTATCAGCGGTCTTCCTTGTTTTGAATAACCGATCGTGTCGATTTTAGTAAAAGACGGACCCAGAATGTTTCTTTTTATCAGCTCATTCCGGATCATTTCTGAAGTCTGCAGTGGCTGTGCAGACACGATCCTTTTATTTCTGCCTACAGGGATATAGATCAGTGCATCTCCGGATGATGAGTCTTCCAAAACCGGCAAAAAAGCATAGGGCAATCCATTTTCACCCTTTTCCAGAATACTTTTAGGCTGATAACGATGCCTTCCGTCCGGGTAGCTGATGGTAAGGGGGATCATTGCAGGGCGGTCACTCCAGATCTTAAAGGCATACCAGGGACTGTTATTTATGGGTTCATTTTCGGGTTCTATGATAAGCCGGTAGGTTGAGTCCGAATCCATAAAAAAATCTGTGAATCTGGCACCGCTGAATTCATTACTAATCCATACCTTAGGAGAGTCGACGCCGACCACTCTTCTTTTTTGGAGTTCAATCCCCTTGTCACGGGTATCCGTTACATTAGGGGGATCATAAGAGTATCCGGTAAACTGTTCCGAACTTTTACAGGCCGAGAGGGATATAAGAAAAATAAAACAGTACGTAAAAGCTTTATAAGGATGCATTTGAATAAATTAAATGGGCCGGAAAATTCTCAACGGTATATTTTTCATTGCTGACAATGATAGCTTATTATCAACCCGCAAATAAATAAAAAATCTGGTCATAGTATAGCAAAGAGACTCAAAATAGCGGCTTTTCTGTTCCTGTTTCTCTCAGTACCGGGGGTTCTGCATGCTCAGAATGAAAAAGATCCACGTGTATGGGACATTGAGATCTATGGAAATGATGCATTTCGCGATCTGATCCTGAAGAATAATATCGCAGTGGATAAACCTTCGGTACTGCAAAAGTTATTCTTTTTCACTCAGAAAGGTTTCTACCTTGATGAGTTAGAACTGCGCAGAGATGAGATCCGGATCCAGCGGTTTTATCAGAGAAGGGGATATAATGAGGTTGAGGTCCGCTATCGAATCGAGGAAAAACATAACAGAGACTGGAAAAAAACAGTCATATTCGATATTACGGAGAATAAACCGATCCTGATCGATACGGTTCAGTTTTTTCTTAGAGCTGCCGAATCAGACAGCCTGCTGATCAGTGATAATCTTGAATTCCGGAGACACATACGTCGCCTTAATTACAGGAAAGGAAGGGTGTATGAGCCCGTCCGTCAGTCAGAAGTAATATCCCAGATGGTTGGAGGTATGCATGAGCTCGGCTATCCGTGGGCATACAGTGAAGTTCAGGCCAGTGTAGACACTACCGGAAAGAGAGCGGCGCTTAATATTATCAATACTCCCGGAGCACGGGCGACCTTTGATTCAGTACTGATCACCGGTGAGAGAACCCTGCCGGCTAAATACATCCGAAGAGAGACCGGTATCAAGAAAGGACAGTATTATGATGACAAGGCAATCAGGTCAGCTCAGAGAGAAGTTTTCAATCATCATCTGTTGCAGTTTGCCATCGTCTCACTGCCTGAGCAACCCGAAGACTCTACAGTGGATGTACAGGTGCGGATCAAAGAAGCTCCGCTCAGATCTCTTCAGTTCAAGATAGGGGCCGGAAATTTTCAGTCACTGGAGGGTTTTGGGGACTGGTATAAGGTCTTTCGGGGTCAGCTCACATGGATTCACCGTAATGTGGCATTAAAAGGGCATCGGTTTAGTGCATCGCTCAGGGCTTCCGGCTTTGAGCAGCGGGCTGGATTGGATTACCTGTTCCCTTATGTTTTTAATACAAAGAGTTCCTTTATTATATCTCCGTTCTTTCAGCACCGTATTGAAAGAGGTCCGGGATATGAAGTCATCAGGGGAGGTATCACAAACAGTTTTGTCTATCAATATAACAGCCAGCTCACCGGTACGGCATCTTACCAGTATACTCTAAACGATCAGATCAATAGTGTGAATCAGGAGGTTCTGCCTGATAGTGTTATTAATTACGATATCTCTTCATTCACATTTAATGCATATTACGGAGCCGGAGTCCGTGAAGGCAGACAAGGATGGGTCTTTCAGCCTTTCCTGGAAGTTGCCGGTTTGTTTGGTGAAGGATCATTTAGTTTCCAGAAAGCCAGTCTTGATATCAGAAAATATACTCCGGTACTTGACGGTCTGGTACTGGCTAACCGGATCAGTGGCGGTGGGATCTACTATTCCGCTCAGGATTCACTTCCCCAGGATATTCTCCTTTATAACGGAGGAACCAATGATGTGAGGGGTTGGAACAGGTTTGAACTGGGACCGCAAAGGCCCAGATTTGATGATAATGGGAATTTTCAGAATTATGTGGCACAGGGCGGAAGGGTCAGCTTTACTGTCAATACGGAGTTACGCCTTAGGATCGATTCCTTTTTTAAAGGATTCGGGATCGCAGCTTTTTTAGACGGCGGACAGGTATGGAGAACCTGGGAAAATGTCTCGATGTCTGATCTTCAGTTCGGTCTGGGGGGCGGGCTCAGATATCAGTCCCCGGTTGGGCCGATCCGGATCGATATTGCAAGGAAACTCAATCCAAGTAAACAGGATCTGAATATTTATCAGGGAGTAGACTATGGATCTCCCTGGGATCGGTGGGGTATTCATTTTAGTATAGGGCAGGCATTTTGACGGATAAGGAATCACATACCATGCTTAGATTCTTAAAACCGGTTCTCTACGGTTTCGGTGTATTGATCCTGTTAGCGGGACTGCTGCGCATCTCACTATTTAGCAGTCCGGTACTGAATTTTGCTAAGAATAAGGCCCTAACCCTGATCAACGATCAACTCAATGCAGAGCTCTCGGTCGGGAATCTTGAGGGAGATCTGTGGAAGGAGCTTACCCTCACTAATATCACGCTCGAAAATGAGGGAGTGAACGTAGCAGGAATAGATACAGTGGTAGTGGCTTATGACATTTACAGTCTGCTATCGGATATTTTTGAAATTTCTGAGCTGAAGATCACTGCGCCTCAGTTAGACTTAATACAATCGGAGGGTAAACTGAATGCATCTGATTGGGTCAAAGAATCAGAGGAGGAAGAGACGGAGACCGGAGGAAACCGGTTCAAGTTCCGGATAGCTGACGTGATGCTGCATAGGGGATCTCTGGATTTTACAGCACCGGAAATTTTACCGGATTCAGGGATCGCAATTGCCGACCTGCATTTAGGGGGATCCATAGCATTACTTGAGGAACCGATGATCACGATTCGGGAATTTAGTGCCTCGGTCATTGAAGGAAGACTTCCGGAGCCGATCGAGATCGCATTCTCCGGAGACTATCAGGGTAAGAAAGTTACGATGAATGAGTTGGTTGTTAATAGCGGCAGGTCATTATTGCAGAGCAGCGGTAGTTATGGCCTGGATGACGATGAGATCGACCTGGACTCTGAGGCCCGTCCGCTGAGTTTGGGTGATATTAATGCCTACCTGGAGGAGACTTTACCTGCGGGGCAAATCAGAATGGAGCTGAAGCTAGGAGGCAGTCTGAGCAGATTAACAGCCGGCCTGAACCTTAAGGGTCCCGGAATTGAGGCATTAAGACTGCGTACTGTGATGAATGTGAAAGATACACTGATCCTGAATGAAGCCGGTATTAAAACAGGGTTGTTAGATCTGAATACCATTACCAATAATCAATTAAATGCAGAAATTGACAGTATCGATATTGAGTTGACAGGCAGCCTGCCGCTTGAGTGGCTTCAGTCTGACTTCAAACTAAAGAGTCGGGTAGAAGGGATCAGGTATGAGAACTATTACATAGATATGCTGGATCTTGAGGGCTCCTACAAAGAGAGAAGTGTGGCAGTTGAGCTGAACCTGGTGCTTCCGGGGAACGGGAGCCTGAAGCTGGAGCCTGTGGTGATTGATCTGGATAAAGAAGATCCCGGCTGGGACCTGAATTATCTGGCTGAGAACATTGATCTGAGTTCCGTATTAAATATTCCGGAATTCAGAAGTATGCTTTCCTTTGAGGGTAATATTCGCGGAAGGGGATTTGAGCCCGGTAAAGATGCATGGGTATATGAATTGAGATCCCTGAAGAAACCTGATAAAGACCGGCCCGAATATTTCGTTGGACCTCAAAGCTTCCGGACACTGGACCTGAGGGGGGAACTGGATCAGGATACCGTAACGGCATCTATGGACTTGACACTCGATAAAAGTACGGCAGACATAAGCCTTAAATTAGGCGATTATCTGGGGGAACTTCCGGGCTGGAATTATGAAATAAAGGGCAAAGCTTTTGATCTTAGTGAAGTCGTTTCACTGGACAGTCTTCCTACATCACTTAATTTTTATTCCTTCGGTAATGGTTCAGGATTTGAGGTCGGAAATGTGGACCTGATCGGAGGTCTTAAAATAGATTCATCAGAAATAAACGGAGCCAGTGTTGATCTGCTGCAGTGCGGACTTTCAATAGAAAGTGGGGTTCTTCAGTTACCGAACGGGGTTATTCGCAGCGAGATCGTTGATGGTGACTTTGAGGGCAGGAAGAACCTGATCAATAATATCGATGTGCAGAATCGGCTGACTGCAAATTTCAATTTGAAAAACATTCAGCCTTTTGCTGCATTAGCAGGGGTAGAAAGACTGCAGGCCCTGGGAGAATTAAAAGCAGAGGTTAGCGAAAATAATGACGGGATTTTGGAATTGACTGGAGACCTGGATCTGAATTCGGTGGAATATGGAGACCTTTTTCAGTCGGAAAGCCTGACAGGGGATGCATCCGTGAGATTAACCCTGCCCTATGAGTATGATTTTGATCTGGACCTGATCTCTCCGGAAATTTCCGGAATACCATTTCAGGATCTGAACTTCAGAGCAGATGGTACTTATGAAGAATTGCAGACTCTTGCTGATTTTGGTCTGACCATAAACAGTGAAGAAGGATCTATAGAGCAGGAAGGCAATCTGGTCATTGAAACAGGGATCGGGACGGAAGCAGAAGTTCAATGGTCAGTGTTCGATATTAAAAGCAAGGACCGGGTTTTCAAGCTGCAGGATCCATTCAGGCTTAATTATGAACAGGGTGTAATTCGATCCGATTCCCTGAAGCTGGCATCCGAAGACGGCAGTTACCTGCGATCAGTCATAAACAGGGTCGACACCCTGAATCAGGATATATGGCTGGAAGGGCTGGGATTTGATATCGGACAGCTTCAGGAGCTGCTTACCGGGCAAAGATATGTAGACGGTGTTCTGTCGGGTGAAGTGATATACAGTAAAGAGGATACAGACCTGAGGGCGTATGTGAGAGCTCAGATCGACGAACTCATGTATCGGGGAGTAGCATCAGAAAAGGTAGAGTTAGTCCTGGATATTGGAAAGGGCAGACTGGTTGCTGATGGTGGGATCTGGCTGAATGGAGAGAAGAAGATCGTAGGTGATCTAGATATTCCCTTTACCTTGTCAGCTCCAGAGGATATTGAAGACACCTTTTATGACGCAGGGATTACCGGATCCTTATTTGTAAACTCAGTGGATATGGCTTTTATGCGTTCTCTGCTTGATTCTGCCGGATATTCAAATACTACCGGTGTGATCGACCTTAATGCCACATTAAATGGAACAGCTGATTCGCCGAATATTACCGGAAAGCTGGATCTCCTGACACCAACGATCTCCGGGATTCCTTTAGATTCGTTATTTATGGATTTTGACTATCAGCATGAGCAGGAGCATGTGATAAGTAATGTAGTGATTATTGCTCGAGGGCAACGGGCTGTGGATGCGCGGGCAACGGTTCCCTTCAGTTTCAGCCTGCCGGCTTTTGATATATCCACGCCGGGTGAAACAAATCCGCTGGATATCATTGTGAATACTAATAATTTCAATCTTGCTGTATTCAATGACTTTCTGAATAAAAAATATGTCAGAAACCTGAGGGGGTACCTGGATGCATCCCTGAAACTGGAAGGCACCATTGGAGACCTCACTCCATCAGGAACCGTAACACTGAAAGAGGGAGACCTTGGTGTGCCGATTGCGGGAATCAGGCTCAGGAATATCCGGTCCGGAATGACCATAGATAATTCGGGTTTACAGATCAACGAGTTTACTATGAGCAGCAACAACGGAGGATTTGCAGCCTCCGGCAAGGTTGATCTTGACGGGATTGAACCAACTACACTGGACCTGAAAATGCGTGCCAGCCAGTTCACTCTGGCTAATACCAGAGATCAGAATCTTACGGCCGACCTGAATGGGTCTCTTAGCGGAACTTTCAAACAACCCATTGCTAAGGGTCAGATATCCATACGTAACGGGTTTATATTTTTGAATAATTTTGGTGAAAAGAACCTGGAGACAATCGTGCTCGAGAATGAAGAAGTATCGAGCTTTAGTCCATATGATTCACTGGCCATGGAGATGAAACTCCTGATCGGGGATAACTTCTATATCAGAAATTCTCAGTACCTGGATATGGAGATCGAGATGGGCGGAGAACTGGAACTGCAAAAAGATCACGGGGAAGACCTCCAGGTATTCGGCCCGCTTTCAGCAAGAGAAGGATATGTCAGGCCCCTGGGGAAAAGGTTTGATCTGACGGAAGGAGAATTTGTATTCAGCGGTCCCGTAGATGACCCACAGATCAGTGTGAAAACACGCTATGTGCCCCCAGCCCCCGAGGTTAATGAGATCCGGTATATCATCACCGGGACTGCACAGAGCCCGGAATTTAATTTCGAGAGCGAGCCTTTTATGGAGCAGCAGGATATCATATGCTACACGTTCTTCGGGAAACCTTGTAACGCACTCGATTCCTGGCAGCAACTATTCAGCGGAGAAGGAAATAGTTCTGCCGCTATGAATCTGTTTGCAGAGGTACTGCTGGATGAGATCGAAGCTCTCGCTACACAGGAGCTTGGAATTGATGTTGTTCAGATTGATAACACCCGATCAGGATCAGAAACCGGCACTTCTATCAAGACCGGCTGGTACCTGAATCGCAGAACCTTCTTTGCAGTGATCAATGAGATCAGCAACGTTAAACCACAGATCCTCTTTTTGCTGGAGTATATGATCAATCAAAGACTCGATCTGATCATTACGCAAGGCGACCGGTTGAGGGAAGGCATAGATCTGCGCTGGCGGTTCGATTACTAGTTCAATTGTGAGGGACTGACTCATCGATAGACTGATCAATCAGTCCGTCAATGAACCGTAGATCACCGGCAATTCTCCCCTCTGCAGCATTCTTCAACGTTAACCCCGCAGGATGCACATTGTCCGTGACCATGGACCCAGACCAGTCCGGCTAATTGTCCGCAATACAGGCAGCGCCTGGGCTCTGTATCCTTTTCTTTTTTTGGGTCTGAAGACATATGACTTATTTAACAGTTCCTTCTGTAATTTCGAGATAGGCGGCCTGAATGTTAGAGGCAAGACTCAGGCTCCAGCCTTCCAGGTTAAATTCTTCAAAACTCTTTAGCTGGCGGATCTCAGACATCTCTTCCAGTGACCGGCCCTCATTCACAGACTTCTGAGTATAAGCAAAAAGAGCTTCCAGGTAATCGCTTTTCCGAATCAGGTCTTCTTTGGAACCCTGCACACCGAATTCCGGATTTCCGTGTCCGAAGAGGTAGATAGTATCACTCTCCAGTTCATCAGCAGTAGTTCTTAGTACTTTGATCCAGTTGGCTATGTCCGCTTTACCGTTACGGTCTATGAAAGGGTAAACTCTGTTAAAAACCAGGTCTCCCATATGTGCCACATTAGCCTTTTCAAAATAGACCACCGTATCTCCGCCGGTATGTCCCGGACCGTAATTCATGCAATGTACTTTTTCACTTCCCATATCATTAGACCATTTACCGGTATAAGTTTCATCTGCATAAGCCTGATTAGCTACGGTTTCAGGTCCTCGGTTCTCAGCTGCTGCTTTCTGAAGACCGGGTACATTTTCATGGGCCAGAATATGATCCGCATAACCCAGGAATTCTTTATTACCGCCGGTATGATCTCCGTGATGATGGGTATTTATCAGGTAGTCCATCGTTCGGGTATTTCTTTCTTTCATACCGCTGATAAAGGCCTGGGCTGACTGCGGGTATTGAGAATCAACAGCAACCAGGGCGTCAGTATTTGAAAGCCACCCGATAGTGCCTCCTCTCCCCAGAAAATACCCGACATCACCCCTCACTGGGCGAAAAGGAGATTCCTGAAATAATTTCACTATTTTCCGGGGCATCAGAGCACCGGTTGTGATCATAGATGATCGGATAAGAAATTCACGTCGGTTCATAATAGCAGGTTAACTTAGGTTAATCGAGTACCAGGTACCGTCCGGGACGGTGGTTCACGGCAAGGATGAGGTTGAGAAATATTGCAGCTAACACGGAGTATATGACACTCATTATGTCTACGATGAGAATAGCTCCGACGATGATACAGACATCCACGATCATCTGGAACTTACCGGCGCTGATATTATGATATTTTTGCAGGTAGATCGACATGATATTCAATCCGCCCAGGCTGGTCTTATGTCTGAACAGGATAAGGAGCCCCGTTCCTATCATAAATCCTCCGAGAGCCGCTGCATAGATGGGGTTTACTTCCCCGAATTCAAACACTACCGGGATGCCATCGGTCATGAATGAGACCAGGCTAACGGTGACGAAGGTTTTAAAGGTGAAAACGGATCCGAGTTTCCATAAAGCCAGTGCGTAAAAGGGAATATTGATCAGAAAAAAGATCATCCCGAAACTCCAGTCGCTTGCGTACTGAGTTAAAAAAGCGATCCCGGCCGTGCCGCCAATCAGAAACTGCTGATGCGAAAATAATGCAATACCGAATGAAAGAAGCAGACAGGCTACGGATATCGACAATAGGTCTTCGAACAAAGTATGTTCTCTGACCGAAGGATCGATCCCTTTTTTAATAAGACCTTCTGTTAGTGGATCTTTTTCAGTCTGGGACACCGGTTAACCTCCAAGATCATCTCTGATGAGCAATAGTATCGCAGTGTGAGGTACGATGAGATATTTTTCATTCTCAAACTCTATTTCAAATGCCCGGCTTTTCAAAAATATTGCAAGATCTCCTTCTTCGGCCTGCAGGCCCAGATATTTGGTTTCTTCATTTCCTTTCCAGGCTTCCTCTATATCATTATTCGGGATCGGATAACCGGGACCGGTCTTTAATATGTACCCGCTCTGTATCTCCTCTTTTTCTTTCACAGTAGCGGGCAGAACCAATCCGCTTCGGGTGTGGGTTTCCATATCCCGGGGTTTGATCAGCACCCGGTCGCCCACAACGATAAATTTATCGATCGAATTGAGATATTCTTGAATCATTGATACAATGGTTTTCGTCAAAGATACTAAATTCAAACAGCGATTGGGTAGTTCCATTGGCAGCATACGAACTTAATTGTTATGCTCAGGAAATTAAATTCATACGCTCATAACAATTCTTGATTATCTAAGATCAAAGTGAGGTTTTTATGAATAATAAATTATGTGTGATTACGGGAGCTAACTCAGGTATCGGGCTGGAAACGGCAAAATCGCTGGCTGATGAAGGGGCATTTATAGTGATGGTATGCCGAAATGAGGACAAAGCATCTGCTGCCCGTACTCAGATCGCAAATGAAACCGGTAATCAGGGAATTGATATTGTATTGTGTGATTTCTCTGTGCAATCAGAGATCCGAAAAGCAGCGCAGGAGATCCTTGATAAATATGATCAGATCGACGTGCTGATCAATAACCATGGATTTATAGCATCTGAGCGACAGGAATCTGTTGACGGTTATGAGATGACCTTTGCAGTAAATCATCTGGGATATGTATTATTTACAGATCTGCTGATGGATGCTATCAAAAAGTCAGGCAGTGCCCGGATCATCAATGTTTCATCAGAAGCGCACCGGCGGGGTACATTTGATCCTGATGATATTCAGTTAAAAGAAGGGTTCAGCCCGATGAAGGCCTATTCAAATTCCAAGCTCTTCAATATTATGTTTACCAAGGAACTGGCTAAACACCTGACAGATACAGCCATAACTGCTAATTGTCTTCATCCCGGTGTAGTTGCTACCAACTTTGCCCAAAGCGGCAACTTTCTGACCAAGACTTTTTTTACACTGGGCAAGTTATTTATGAAATCTCCAAAAGAAGGTGCAGAAACCTCAATCTACCTGGCCACTTCGCCTGAAGTAGAGGGAGTGAACGGAGCTTATTTTAAGGACAAAAAAGCAGCAACCCCAAGTTCTGAAGCACGTGATGAAAATGCAGCAGCTAAATTATGGGATCTGAGTCGCGATATGTGCGGGCTCTGATCTTATTTTCTGTTGAATCGGCTGATCAATATTCCAAGTATAACAACACAGACCGAAACAATAACAGGGGTCGGGTTTCCGGAATCGATCGTGATCGATTTACCGAAGGCTTCGAACGTATTCAGTTGCTCATAGTAATGATATCCGTAAAACATAGCGGATAGAACACCGCCAATGATCAGTATGGTACCTATCTTCTGTTGCATAATTACCGGGGTATCAGTTTAGTATCTATTACTTAAAACACAGGAGAAAGTTTCCTGAGTGGATGTTGAAAAAGAAGTCTCAGGTCAGGGTTCAGCTTTAAAATTCGGATTCTGTATAATGCCAAGAAGATTGCCAAAGGGATCATTCACAGTGGCAACATATACTTCACCGCCCACATGCATGATCTCTTCGTTCGGAGACGCTCCGGCCAGAATGATCCTATCCCAGGCATCATGAATATCATCCACCGCCCAGTATACCACCGAACCGGCAACCGCAGGTTCACCTTCCGGAAGGAGTCCGAGTTCGTAGCCTCCCACATTGAAGCCTACATAATAGTCTTCCTCGTAATAGGGGCCGAAGCCAAGAATTCCTGAATACCACATGGTGGCCTTTTTCAGATCTTTGACCGGATAAGCAACAGTTCTTAATCCCTTAAGCATAACCTGATTTTTAATTTCCCATAACTGATTATAATGGTAAGAAGGCAATTAAGAAACAGGTAATTCTTATCGCAGTATTTACAGACCGAAAAATCGCTTCACCCGAATTTTACGGGCTTTTTTCTTTAGCGTTTGTAGATCTTCAAAGCTCAGGCCGGTGTCTTCCGGGGACTTTCCTAATTCATTAAAGATCAAGTTTGGGTCCGAAACGCCCAGGTTATCCAGAAAGGTACGGATCATCTTCCGGGAGTACTCTTTTCGGTGAGCATCGAGCACATCAAGGACCTCAGTCCAGATGGAAGGTTGCCCGGAGAGTTCAATTCCAAGACCAATTGCATTGTTTATTTCACCGGATCCCAGGTCCATATCGATCTGTTCATTCAGTGATTCAGCGGGGGGTTCCGGCCTTAACAATTTCGGGCTATTCTTATCTTTATAACCCCTGGGGAAAAAGCTCTTCCACATCATTCCGGAACTGGGGTCATGATAGAATACTTCCATCGTGTCCTCATCCTTTCTTACAGTGACCATGTCCCGGACTCTTTCATTCTGCCGGTGGAAGTCGATCAGATACATATTGCCTTTTATAACAGATGATTTATTCAGATAAAGTAGTCAAAAAACCATTTGTGACAAAAAAAGGCGTCCCCCTGAGAGAACGCCTTTTCCATTAATTATGAATTAATAATTTATCTACCGGACTGATCTGCGTTTTCTATTGTTCTTGGCTCAGCATCACGGACAAAAGCATTCAGCCACTCCGTCTGTTCCCACAGCATATGCAGTACAGATTCACGGGCAGAATATCCATGACTTTCATTAGGAAGCATAACCAGTCTTGCAGTTCCTCCCAGGCCGCTCACAGCAGCATACATTCGTTTACTCTGCATCGGGAAAGTACCGGAATTGTTATCTGCTTCCCCATGGATGAAGAGAATCGGCTCATTGATATCATCAGCATGCATGAATGGAGACATACTGAAGTAGATCTCCGGTGCCTCCCAGAAAGTTCTTGGTTCGGCCTGGAAACCAAAGGGAGTCAGCGTACGGTTATAAGCACCTGATCGTGCAATTCCGGTTCTGAATATATCAGAATGAGCCAGCAGGTTTGCCGTCATAAAAGCGCCATAACTGTGTCCGCCGATCGCCACTTTATCAGGGTCGGTGATCCCTCTTTTTTCAAGTTCATCAACGATAGCCTGTCCGCTGGAAACCAGCTGTTCTACAAAGGTATCGTTCGGCTGCTCGTCTCCTTCACCAATGATAGGCATTTTGGCATCTTCCACAACCGCATAACCTTCAGTTAACATAAAATGCGGCCCCCAGTAACCGATCCGGGCAAATTCATAAGGAGAGTCACTAACCTGTCCGGCAGCAGCTGCACTTTTGAATTCTCTGGGATATGCCCATACCAGTGTAGGCAGCGGTCCGTCTCGTTCTTTGTCATAGCCGGGGGGCAGATAAAGTTTAGCAGAAAGCTCGACGCCATCTTCCCGGGTATAAGTGATCAGTTCCTTGGTGACATCTTTCAGATCAGGGGTAGGATGATCGAAGAAAGTGATCTGCTCTGCACTGTCATCGTTCAGGTCACGCATCCAGTAGTTTGGCTGTTCTGTTACGGACTCTTTTCGGGTGATCAGTTTGCTGCCGTTTCCGTCCATCACTGATACTACATATTCATAATAAGGGGCCTCTGATCTCCATAGGATCTCGCTTTGCCCCGATCTTATATCGTATGATGATAGAAACGGCCGGTTACCTTCATCACTGGCACCTTGCCCGGTCATAAGAATCTTATTACCATTGTCCATAGTATGTACAACATACGTACCGTATTCACTGCGCTTGAATTCCGGTGATCCGGGATCATTATAGCGATCTTCAGTATTCAGATCGAAGATCAGTTCAGTTTCGTTGTTACCATCCGGATCGATCTTCCAGACCCTCGCATTTCGTTTGGATCTCCAGTACTCATTGACCATCGCATACCCTTCCTCGGTCCACCATATTCCGGAATAGCGATATCCAAGTTCTGCAATAGTGGATGGATCTTTCTGGAAAGGAGCTTTAAGCATCAATACCCGGTCGCGTTTATCAACCTCTACACTCTGATCACCACCATCAAGTGCTTCAACCCAGACCAGTGTGGCCGGGTCATCTGCTCTCCAGTTTACAGAACGAGGACCTTCTGAGGTAGAAGAGAATCCGATCGGAATCTGATCCAACAGCGGCAGGTCAGCTACGAGATATTCTTCCTTTCCCTTTCTGTTGGCAACATAAACCCGGTTCGGAAAACGGTATACCGGAACCCGGTAGGAGTATGGCCGGTGGATCTTTTCTATAAGAATATGTTTCCCGTCCGGTGAGAAATCGAATGAACGATAGATTCCTGCATTTGAGATCTTTGTAGTCTTTCCTTTGAGATCTACTTCATAAAGTTCGGAGGTAAAATAATATTCAAAGGTCTCCTCATCTTTTGGATTCTGGAGCAGATCCTGATAAGTGCGTGCCGGCCGTGCTGTACCAGCACTTTGCTCAATGACCGGACCACTAGGAGTTTCCATACCCGATGGCGCTTCACCTCTGCCGGCAGGAACCATTTTAACCAACAGAGATTTCCCGTCACGGGACCATTCATATGCCGATCCATAGGTGTCATTCACGGAGGCCGCAGTTAGTTTGCGGGCCTCTGCACTTTGAATATCCGCTACCCACAACTCAATACCGTTAGTTCGTGTAAGTAAAAAGGCAATAGCTGAACCATCGGGTGACCAGTTCACATCAGAGATCAGGGGCTTTTCCGGTAATCCTTTTAGCGGACGGTCATTACCGGTGTCCATATCCCGAATAGTGATCCCTGTAAGATTACGAGAACGTGACGGGCCGTTGGTCCGCGGGTTTATCCTGACTCCTGCAAGACGGAGTTCCGGTTGTGAAACTTCCTCTATGGATGGCAGACCCGGTTGTTCCAGCATGAGCATTACATTGTAATCGGGCGAAAATGTTACAGATGGAGTCCGCGCTCCATCTACAAGGTCGGTCATGGCTTTGGAGGGTTGCATATAGCTATCCTGTGCCTGAACCTGGAAACCTATCATTAGAACTGCCAATGAGCAGACAAACAGAAGATGTTTTTTCATGATGCTAAGTTTGGTTTAAGAGTATATCTGTAAATAGCACCCGGAAAGAACTTAGTCAAGTAGTATAGATGCGCTAATCTTTAAAAGATGTATGGGAAAGTGCGCAGATGAGGAAAGTAACAGTGGAAGGATCACAGTATACAAGTTGGGATGAATACCAAAGTCTTTGAAAACTAACTGTGAAATTGTACAGAAGCAGGGTAGGGTGGTCAGGTCAAAACTGTTAAACATTAAATTATTGTTATATAAAGATATTAACCCTAATTCCTCTTGACATTTTCTGGAAAGGTGAGTTTCTTTTTGCAAGGGTTTTTCGGGGTATAGGTAATCAGCACCCGAAAAATACTAGCATTAAGTATACGGGGAATACAGCTGAGGAGATCGAGTAGTTATCGTATGACAACGAGGTATGGTTGAATCAGTTTAATTATGAAAAGGCGGACCAAAATAAGTCCGCCTTTTTTATTTCTAATAGGATCTGAAAAAGCAGAAGGCAAACTCATATTTCTGACACAAAGGGTAAGGGCTTTAATCCGGTTTTGAGGAATTCTTCTTCTTGCAACCGACCAATGATCGGAGTTGAAAAGCCAGGTAAGGTATACCAGGAAATTCTCTGGTTTGCAGACATTTTGATGAGCAAAAAAAAAGGCCCCGGAATTCAACCCGAAGCCTATAATATATTCCAATTATGTTTAGACATAATGGAAGGACATGTGTCTAATATAGGCTCTACTACCTTTACAATACTTATGAACTACTTTGCAAGTAGTTGTAGAGCGTTTGTGAGGGTATTAATACAGGTTATTTATGTGTATTAAATAATAGGTTTAAGGGAAAAAGTCCTTAAAGATAGAATACAACACGGTATACATGCGAAATTTCAGATCCTGCATCAAGCTTGAGGATACCTTCCTTATTTGTTAGCTGTTGATCTGTGTCTTGATGATCTGCGATCCCTGCCCAGGGTTCCAGACATATATAAGGAGCACCCGGTTTAGCCCAGATTCCTAAAGAGGGGAAATCTTTAAAAGACATAGTCAGAACCGGGCCGGCAGTACGGTTGATCAGTGATACTTTGTTAGAAACGGGATCTTTGAAGATCAAAGCATCCCGGTTAAATAGGTCGTCATGAAGAAGGAGTTCATCCGTATCATTCAGAATGAGTTCCTGTTTACCGGAGATCAGACCCTCAGAATTCAGCCGACAGGTTGAAAGAGTCTCCGGCTTTTCAAACCTGATAAAATAGTCTTCATACTTTTCTCCTTTCCTGAGCGGACAATTAAAAGCCGGGTGTCCACCTGTGGAATAATACAGGGGTCGATCCCCGGTGTTTATTATCAAATGTTCCGTAATAAGGGTGTCATCGAAAAGACTGAACCGCACCATGAACCTGAAAGAGAAAGGGTAAATACGGAAACTTTCCTCAGAAGATGAAAATGATAAGAGGATGGAGTTATCTGAATACTCCACTACTTTAATTTTATCATTATCTCGGATGAATCCGTGTTTAGGCATCTCATATGACTTGCCATCAAAAATATAACGGCCATTTTTCAGAGCGCCGATCACCGGAAATAGCACCGGTGCCTGACTTCCCCAGATCTCCGGGTTACCCTGCCAGAGATATTCTATACCATTTTTAACCGATCTGATCGAGCTAAGCTCCATTCCGGTCTGATTCACGGTTACCGTCAGATCATCATTCTGTATGGTGTATTCCATCAGCCCAGTTTAAAGATCTCATCCATTTCATAGATATTCTGAGGCAGGTTCTGCTCATTATTCAGATCTGAGATCATGGCCCGGGCTACCGTTTCTGCAGGAATGGGACGGTATTTGCGTATTCCCGGTATCCACGACAACAGTTTGGCAAAAATGATCCCGATCTTTTCTCCGAGTCGAAACTCTTTTCGGTCGCCGTCCAGAAAAGAAGGGCGGAAAATGGCCGTATATTCAAAGCCCAGATGTTCAATGGATTCATCCAGCTCACCCTTCATCCGGAGGTAGAAATTATTGCTGTTAGCTTTCGCTCCCACGGTTGAAACAAGAGCATATCTTTTAACTCCGTTCTCAGCCGCAGCTTTAGCTACTTCGTACTGATAGGTATTATCGATCTTATATTGCTCATCTTCGCTTCCGGCCTTCCGTAGAGTGGTTCCTAATGCTGAGAAGAGGTGGTCACCCCTAACCAGGTCTTTCCATTCTTCAGGAGCATCGAAATTAATGATATGCTCATCCAGCTTTGGATGTTCGGTACCAGCCGACCTTCGATGAAGCACTTTTACAGTAGAGTACCGAACATCATTCAGAAGCTGTTTGAGTAACTGCGACCCTGTCAGACCGGTAGCGCCAATAAGTATTGCTGTTTTAGGCATAAGGAATAGTACGGTCTGCGGTCAAGAAATGACAAAAAAATATGATCCGGCATTAGGGGTCATGGTACTGTCGCGTGTAATATGAGTGCAGAAAGTTATAAATATGCAGACGGCTATTTCCATTTAAGAGAGCAAAAGGCGCATCAATGACGAAAGGCCGGGTTCCAAGAGGAGCCCGGCCTTTTTTATAGGTCATGGTCAGATTATTCTGCAGCTATTTCATAAGGCACCAATTCCCAGATAATGTCGTCATGTGACTGAACCAGGCTTCCAGTGGTTTTCCATTCTTCCGGATCCGAAAGCATGCTCCCCATTAGGGCCGCATTGAAATCATCTATATGATCCCAGTCCTCGAAAAAATAGACCTGGATCCGGTTGTATTTATTCCCGGTGCTGTGGTCGCCGATATAGTAACCGGCACTATTTCCGGAACTCATCTGACCTTCGATAACAGGCTTCATCTTTTCAGCCCAGACCTCATTCCATGCTTCCAGGTCAGAGAAGTTAATGTGAAACTGAGACTCATAGGCATATTTAATATTCGCATCCTCTGCATATTGATATGCAGCAGATACATAAATGTTATCCCGGTGAGCTTCGATCATACCCATTGAACTCTCCATCGCTTCAGCCGGCATTCTCTCGAAGTAGGTATTCCAGAAATTATTAATATTTGCCCAGCCGCTGGTGTTAAAAACCATTCTCCAGTTATAATCACTGCCGGTATTATGCTGCCATACCGACCACCCGGTTATGATACCGTCTTCCTGCAGAGAGTTCAGTACCGGTACTGTGTATTCATAATGTGATTCCATCCAGTCCATCATATCTCCGTAGTTGATCTTGAAATCAGCTACATAAGCATATTCTGTGACTGATTGATCCTGTGCGTAGCCCGTGGATCCGAACAGGATCAATAATACCACTAAAGCTGAAAGTACTTGTTTTAATTGGTTCATTATTCATCCCTCATTTAATTATAACCCATAGATTACATCAATGCTGCTGTATGATGTATTGTTTGCACGTATATAAATGATAATTTCTATCCTAAAGTCAATAAATCGCAAGAATATAATAGCGTATATATATATATATAGAAGAGGTGATGCTATTATGGAAAGCAATAACAGAAAGCAGATGTCGGACTTATAAAAAAGGACTCGTAAAAAATAATTCATGTGCCTTTTTAATGATAACTCTGGCAACATAAGGAAGGCCGATTTGATCTGGTAAGAGGGCCTGAAAAATCAATCTGAATGAAATCCGATGGGTTAATAAAAAAGGCTTCCCGGATTCGGGAAGCCTGATATACTAAAAAAGAAGATGCGTTATTCCGTTAGAGCATTTCTCTTAGCTTTGAAATTACCTTTTGCTTTCTCACCGTTGATCAGACTAGTGTTCATTGCAAGATTCAGGATTGCGTAAGCAGCTGCATCGGAATTGAAATCCAGGGCTTCAAGACTTACGTTATCAAAAGTATCACAGGCAAGAAATGTGCAAGGATCCAGCTGATCACCGGAGGAACCTCCCCATATGGAAGCTTCTTCAGCGGTCTTGATTTCAAAACTTCCTGAATAGATGCCTCCGGACGGTACACCAGACAATAAGAAATTCTGAGAAGCAGTACCAAAATACAGGTTGATACCTTTAGTTGGCTGTACAATATCATCATAATAAGATTGAAACAGGTCTTCTATCACTTCAGAACCTGGGATGGCAGGTATTGGATTATTACCATCCGAATCGTCTCCGTCATATATGAATGTGACATAATTCGGAGATCCGATTACATCAAAATTCAGATAGGCTGCTATCTTTTGAAATTCTTCTTCAGGAAGATTTAGAAGGTATTCCTGAGATCCGCGGAGTCCGAAATTATCAGCACCCCACCATGCAAAACGGAGCGAATTCTGAGGGCGGACCTTTGCCATTTGTAGTGCAGTCTCTAAAACTGCTGCAGATCCGGAACCATTATTGTTTATGCCCGGACTTCCTAAAGGACTATCCAGTACAGCACCGGCCATGACCACATTACCGGTATTCTTGCCTGGTAAATCTGCCAGTATATTATCTGCTGATAATTCAACGATTCCAGCATCAACAGCTAGCCTTAATGTTAGTCCAGGGGTGCCAGCCCATTCCACACCGCGGGCGTAAGTGGCTGATACCACCGGGAGGCTACCTGCATAGTTTTCTGTTAAAGTTCCGGCAAAAAATACCTCTCTTCCGGGGGTATTTCCCTGGTTAAAAATTATGACTCCCACAGCACCGGCGGCTTCAGCATTTTCAGCCTTTAACTGGAAAGTGCAAGCGCCACGCTGAACCAATGCAATACTACCGACTGGAAAACCTGCAAAATCTGTTGGTTCACAGCCGCTTGATGAGTTGTTCCCCGACCCAAGATCAAGGTCTACAGCTGACACCGGAGCCGTTACATCAGCAGCAGCTGAGTATGACATGATAGCATGATCTACCCCTTCAGTGTATGTAGTTGCAACCGGTGAGATCTGCTCAAGAATAGTGGGCCCAAGTTGCCTGTAGGTAGTGAATTCTACCGCCTGGCGTTCAACTATATAACCGGCTTCCATAAGTAAGTCCGATACATAATCTGCAGAAGCGCTGTAACCGGAACTACCCGCAGAACGGTCACCACCATTAGCATCAGCGATGTTCTGAAGGGCAGCCTGATGAGACCGGACTCCTTCCAGGGTCACGCATTCCAGAAGTTTTTTGGTGGTATTATTTACCTGATTATCACAGTTTGCAGCATTATCTGATTTGGCTCTTATTGCTGCATCATAACTGTCGCTCTTCGGATCATTTAATCCGTTATCACAGGCACTTATCATCAATAAAAGTGCCGCCAGTACCGAAATGAAACGAAATGTTCCGGAACTGCTACCTGCTGATATAGATCTGCTAGACATATATATCCCCATATTTAATTTTAGTAATTAGCTAGATATGCCAGGACTAATTAATCTTATAGAAAGGAAAGCGTTCATTTGATCTACAAAGCCAATACCCGAAAATATCCATTGGCTGAACCCGTTTTTTAAGATCCGAGGCAGTAATAATATACTCAAATGATGGACAGGTGCAATGAAGACCGGAATGAATTTTTGACCTATTCTCTAAAACTGCACAGGTGTATAATGAGTCATCTTAGTTTAGCTTTCCTTTTGGAGGTTCCTTATCTTTGATTTCATTGATCGGGGCGTGGCTCAGTCCGGTAGAGCACTCGGCTGGGGGTCGAGGGGTCGCAGGTTCAAATCCTGTCGCCCCGACAATAGATATAGGCGACGGCGAAAGCCGATCGCCTTTTTTTTATCAAAATAATGAGGAATTATCGGGTCACTGGTTCTGCTTAAGGCATCCCTTTGGGAAAATCCTGTCGCCCCAAGCGTAACAGGAAGGACGTCAGCATTTGGTGTCATCCTTTTTTTGTATTGGGGATGAGTGCAGTGATTAGTATTTATCGTATGATTTAAAATCCTCAAGGTGTTTCTGAGCTTTTTCCAGATCCATGATCAGGAAACCGAAACCGGCACCCGGTTCTGTATTATCCTTACCTATCTGAAAGCTCATAAACTTCCCGTCATCTGATATGACGCCCTGGTTGGCCTTGTATCCCTTGAAATCGGTGAAATACGTTAATCTCTGCATTTGTCCGGAGCCATCTAATTTCAATTTATAAAGATCAATCAATGGCCACGCTTTTTCTTCGGAATTCGCATGCTCAACCAGTGTGTGTAAACCATCTGGAAATATGCCCTCCGCTTCATCGTAACAGCAGGGCGAGTTTGTGATGGGTTCAAATTCACCCGTTTCTGTATCTATCACATACACATCTGTATTATTTCCCTCATTTATGGTATAAGCGGTAAAGGTTACTTTGACATCCTCTGGTGGAACCAGACTTTGAGTTTCAAGACTTGAGTCACCCAGTTTGAATGGCAGCTGTCTGGAATCAAAGATCTCTCTTTGATCAGATAGCATCGGTTTACCATCTTCATAGACTATATCAGCCATATATAATTTCGCCCTGTTTTTCCCCAGCTCAGGAACCTGCCGGTCCCTTATTGTCCATGCAATTTTCATTTTATCTCTGGAAACAGCGGGACCTTCCGCGCACATGGTATTTAATGGTACCGGAGGTGTTTCGCCACTTTTATCCAATACATACAACCATGTTATATTTCGCGCTCTGTATCTGTCCTCTTCATTAGTAGGATCCCACGGTTCATTAGGACCGGAAAGCAGAATATCGCCATTTGCAAGGTACTTAGCCCTTGTAAAACCATAATGATTAAAATGTCTGGTTTTCGGTCGGGTTATTCCGGTGGCAACTTCTAATTCATATACTTCACCCATTGGTTTGTCTAGAAAAAGAATAAAACGGCCATCATGAGACCAATTTGGACGTTCGCCAAAACCACTTACAAGTTTTATATAGGGTGGTAAATCATCTGTCGGGCTACCACTTAAGACACCAGGTTCTGTTTTTAAATTTCCTTGTCCAAGTACACTGCTTGTTTGCACTAATAGGAATAAGAGCAATAATGGAAGTGCCAGAACAGTCTTTTGTAACTTTTTCATCTATCTATGTATTCTTAAAAGATAGATTTAGTATGAAGAAATGATACCATAAATAAAAGCATGAATATGAGTATATATCCTGTTTTGAAGCCTTTTTATTTCTTTGCCTAATTAAACTCTGAGCCCTGAATACAGGCAGAAACTTGTGCAGTTTCATAGGCTTCTTTCTGAACCCCTTCAAGAAATATGGCAATTTTATCGATACTGAAACCTTCTGATCGTCCGCTCAGGTATAGTGTATGAGTTCCTGCTTTAAGTTTGTAAGTAGCATCCGAAAAAACATGATCGATATCCTGGCGAGAATTCCAATCCCAGTTACTTAACGTATGATTGAAATTCTTCTCCCATGACCCATCATTTATTTTCAAAAAAATATCATTGCATTCTGTAAAATCTTCACAGGAATGATAATTCCTGATCTTTACAGTGTAGTTTCCCGGATTACTGATCTTGAATGGGAAACTTAATAACCCTTGACCTTGAGCCTGGGTTGTAGTGGGAAAGACCCATGTCAGGTAACCATCACCAGAATAACCTTCAACTTCGTCCTGGAGTAC
Organism: Balneola sp. MJW-20; assembly: GCF_040811775.1. NCBI lineage: Bacteria > Pseudomonadati > Balneolota > Balneolia > Balneolales > Balneolaceae > Gracilimonas > Gracilimonas aurantiaca. Next base: position 1,929,272 of record NZ_JBFNXW010000001.1, on the reverse strand, counting down.
CCAACCCTCAGATAGAGTTGAGAATTCTGCTTCTACAATCACTATACCGTCTTCTTCGATCAAGATGCCCTGATCACAATTTGAAGCGGATTGAGAACATGATGTCACGCTGGCAAGAAGAAATGAAACCAATAAATAGTTTTTCATAGAGACAGGATTTTCATTAAATAGAAGCAAAATATATTGAAATTTTCTTCCTTCGCTTTATGAAATCAAAAAATATCATACTGTTGGGTGTTTCGGCTTTATTTTTTCTGAGTTGTGTTAGTAAACAAAACTCTATTCCACAGATTCAGCAGTGGCATCCCTATACCTTATCATTTGATGGCCCGAATACCTCAGAATACAATGCTGAAAATCCATTTTTGCATTACTTATTGCTCGTTGAATTTGAGCATAAAGAAACGAAGAAAGTAATTCGGGGTTATTATGCTGCAGATGGTAACGCAGCTGAGACGAGCGCAGATTCGGGATCAATTTGGCAAGTCCGGTTCAATCCTGAATATCTCGGAGTATGGGAATATAAAGCTTCTCTATTCAGTGGGGATAGTATTGCCATATCGCAAAACCTTGAATTAGCAGAAGAAATCACACTTCCCAATGATAAAGGTATGTTTGAAGTGATCCCTTCTCAAAAAGAAACTCCTGATTTTCGAGCGCGCGGAAGAATAATTGCCGATGATGGTTACTTTAGATTTGAAGAGTCCGGCGATTATTTCCTAAAAGTCGGTGCAGATAGTCCTGAGAACTTTTTGGCCTTTCAGGATTTTGATAATACTTATCGGATGGAAACCTCCAATAAAGATGGTGAGGCCCGGACTACAGGTCAAATACACTTCTATGAGCCCCATGTACAGGACTGGAATCCCGGCGACCCAACCTGGAAAAATGGAAAAGGAAAAGCAATAATTGGCGCAACCAATTACCTGTCATCTAAAGGAATGAATGTGATCTACTTCCTCACTTTGAACATAGATGGGGACGGAAAGGATGTATGGATGTATAGGAATACCGATGATTTTTTCCGCTTTGATGTAAGCAAATTAGAACAATGGGAGATCCTGTTTCAGCACATGCAATCAAAGGGTATTATTCTCCATTTAGTATTGCAGGAAACTGAGAATGAAACCATGCTTGATGGCGGCTACATTGGACCTGCCCGGAAATTATATTTTCAGGAATTGATCGCTCGGTTTGGACATCATAATGCTTTGATCTGGAATTTAGGGGAAGAAAATGGTCCCGCTCCCTGGGTTGGAACTGGAGCCCAGACTGATGCCCAGCGAAAAGCAGCTGCCACATTTTTCAAAAAAAATGACCCATATAATCACCCCGTTATTATTCACACTTTGCCTACTGAAGATCTACGAGAGTCGGTCTTAGATAGCTTGCTTGGGTTTGCCGATTTAGATGGAATTTCATTACAGCATCACGACCGAGAGGGCGCTGCTGATGCTATATTAGCTCTTAAAGAAAAGGGATTGAATGCCGGACACGATTGGCTTGTATCTATGGATGAAATTGGAATGTGGCATACCGGCGCTAAAGTCGATACAGCCGACCCAGGTCACCCCAGCCTTATGCATTTAGTGCTTTGGGGCTCATTATTATCAGGGGCTGCTGGTGTTGAATGGTATTTTGGGGCCAACAGTGCACACAATGATTTGACATCCGAAGATTGGAGACAGCGAGATCAATTATGGGAAATTACCAACCATGCAAAAATATTTTTTAATGACTATCTCAATTATTGGGAAATGAAACCCGATCACGGGTTAATAAGCGTACCCAAAAGTTTTTGTTTGGCGAAACACAACGAGATCTATGCCGCTTATATCCCCAGCTATTCTCAAGCATCCATAGATCTACGTAAGACCTCTGGTGATTTCGATATATTCTGGTATGACCCATTACATGGAGGTGAACTGCGAACCGGTTCTTTAATGCAGGTTCAGGGAGGAAGTGAGCGAGACCTTGGTTACCCACCAACAAAGACCAAAAAAGACTGGGTTGTTCTGATACGAAAACGCTGAAACACACTATCACTGCAACATTCAATAGTCGGGGGAAAAAATAGTGGTAGCATTTTTTACCATCTCCCATCAATATCAATCTGAGAGTCACTCGATCCGCTTGCTAATGCAGTTGTAAAGCACGTATTTAGCTAAGAATAGAATACGGGTTAGTATGATCACACTCTTTAGGCGAATACGGGAAAAACTAATTAAGTCAGGGTCGTTGACAAAATACCTGCTCTACGCCATTGGTGAGATCCTGCTGGTGGTGATCGGGATCCTTATTGCATTGCAGGTGAATAACTGGAATGAGGAAAGAAGAGACAGTGATCTGGAATCCAATTATCTCACTCTCCTAAAGGAAGAACTTCAGAATAATGCCGATTTCATTCAGAGGTTCTATCTGGACCGCTATGAACGTAAGGCGAGTGCCCTCAACATGGTCCGGGATCATTATCAGGGCACCTATGCGATTGAAGATTCGCTAGCCTACGCGTTGGAGGTGGGATATGGTGCGGTTTTTTCCACTCAGGCGATCATTTCAAATGCTGCCGTGTATCAGGAAATTATCAGTACCGGAAACCTGACCGTGATCTCAGATGAGGACCTGAGGTATCAGTTAATGCAGTATTACAGTCTGATGGATTCGTACATGACCGGATTAAAAGAATACAAATCCGGGTATTTACTCAAGGTCAACAGTTTAAGGCCTTTTAGTTATGAGTATCCTGATCGCATCGACCCTTTTGATATGCGTCTGCTGATTCGGCAAACCAATACCGAAGAATTTTATCTCATGGCCAACGGGGAGCTGAGTTATGCGGATCAGGCCATTAACTTTGTGACCGATCTGAAGAACCGGGCTGAACAAATAATTATTCGTATCGATGAAGTTCAGGATACAGGGTAATGGTATAGAGTTGAGTTATGAGTATTGAGAACTAAGAATTAAGAATTACGAATGATCACCTTATTCCGAAGAATACGCCAAAAACTGATCGATTCAGGATCATTAACCAGGTACCTGCTCTACGCCATCGGTGAGATCCTGCTGGTGGTGATCGGTATACTCATTGCCCTGCAGGTGAACAACTGGAATGAGGTAAGAAAGACAGAGAATCGAAGAATTCAATTACTGGAGAATATTCGATCGGATTACCTTAGCAACGAACTCAGGCTTAACGAGGCCTACTTAGATTCGTATCATATCAATACGAATACCCAAAGGTTCATGGAATTATTGTCGTATGAACCAGAGACCGCAACCTATGATAGTTTACTCAAATACGGCACTGGTTTTATTGGGGTAACTACCTTCAGTCCGGTCAATTCAAGTTACCTTACGGCACAATCCACCGGAGACATCGGCTTGATCGAGGATAAGGAATTGCTGGAGTCTTTTATTGAATATCAGAAGGCTCTGGACTGGCTCAATTTCCATGTGGAGCTATCAGGGAATATGGTCTATTTAGGAAATATTCAGAAGATGAGGGAGCAACTGGGAAGCTTGTATGTAATATTCAATGCAGAAGATCCAGACCCTTTTCCGGCAACATTCAACATGAGCGAGAATGAATTCAGATCCTTTTTTCAGCTTCCAAAGAGTTATGCAGCAGTCGAGAGCATGTACTGGATCAATCGAAATGTTTTAAGAAGCATAAATAACATGCAGAATATAAATGAGAATATTCTGGATAAAATTGATGAATTATTGGAAGAATCCCAGTGATAGGAGTCCAATGACCTGTTTCACCTAACCAATCTAAAAAAAAAGTTTACGGAACAGAATATGGTCCTTAATTAGCAATTAAGGCTACAACTACATCCCGTGATGAGCGGAGATCTCTTCATCGCTCAGTCTTAGAAAACGGGCCGCATTATTATAGAATATATCTCTTTTATGTTGTTCGGTCAGAAAGGAAGCATTATTGATAGTCTCGATCGACCTCTCAATGGCCTCCGGCCATACCATCTGATCGGAACCAAAGAGGATCCGGTTTCCAAACCCTGCATCAATTATTCTTTCGAGGTAACGATAGAAGTCCTTTTTAGGCCGGGTGAATATTATAACTCCCAATCCGACATAAACCTGAGGGTGGGCATATAATACTGCCAGCATATCATCCAGCATTGGATACCCAGCATGCATTACATAGACGCGGAGCCGGGGGTATTTGACAAGTACTTCTTCTAAAGTTAAGGGGCTGTGTAATCGAGCCCGATATCCCGTTGCACCCAGGTAGATCACACCTGGAGGGCCCGGACCTATATGAATACCTACCGGGATATCCAGTTCTTCTGCCATTTTCCAATAGGGATCCATTCGTTCATCCGTCGGATCCATACCACTGTATTGATTGGTGATCTCTGCCAATACATCCAGCCGTCCGGCTTCATATAATGCCCGCACGGAATCAACGGAATATCTTCGGGAGGCAGCATTAAAATTCAGCCCTGAGTAAAATCTACCCGGAGCCGCATTCATCCAGGTATTTACAAAATCAGGAGTTCCGCTTATCATCCCGATGATGTTGTGCTCCTTCATAACTTCTATGGTCTGATTTCTCAACTCTTCATCCGTTTCCGGAGACCACATTGGATCCTCACAGGTAGGATTTTTCAGTATATCCATCCAAACTTCGCCATATGGCTTCCTTTGATCCCAGGCAGGAAACTCTTCCATCGGTGAACAGAGTGCAAGGGGAGGAGGTCCCTGCTGGTCGGCCGGAAAGGCATGCATGTGCATATCAATGATGGGAAGTCGATCTTGTGTATTACCCTGAACTGCAGCTATCAGTAGAATTAAGACAGTAAATAATGCTTTCATAATGATCCTTTTCTAGGTCCGGAAGATCTGTTTGAAATACGATGATAGTCCCGGAGTGACAGCTGAAATATAGAAAGCTGGTTATTATCCGCAAGTAGTGCTTGTTAATTGACGCATTGTGTCCCACTTATTGGGTGCCTTTACAGGTAATAAGTGGGGCTCAATTTATACAAAGTGAGACAGGACCTATCCATCAGCGCTCATTTCGAATTTCATTCTTTGATTGTTTTGAATTCACTGATTCATGCCTGTTCAGAAAAAGTCCATTATGTTATAAGTCAGAAAGATCCTTTATTTAAAACGCTTCGATGTATATGATCTCAAATTGCTTCCCATCTGATTAATTGCTTCATTCAAGGAACGGGTTAATTAATCGGGTAAATGATGAGATACAGCACTTCCTCCCTTTCCTTATTCTTTTTCTGCGCTTTTTCATTTTCGGTATACGCACAGACTACGTCAGTAAAACAAACCCCGCCAATGACCACAGCCGCTCCGGCTGCGGAAGGAATGTCGGACGAAAGACTTCGCCTGATCGATAAGATGGCGGTTGATGCCATTGAATCAGGACAAGTGCCGGGTATGGTGGCATTGGTCGCCCGAAACGGAAAGATAGTCTATCACAAAGCTTTTGGATCGGCGACTGCCGACGGGTCTCGCCCTCAGCGAAAGGATGACATTTTTCGAATCGCTTCACAGTCTAAGGCCATCACTTCAACGGCGGTGATGATGCTGTGGGAGCAGGGACTCTTTAATCTGGACGAACCCATCGCGAATTATATCTCTGAATTTGCAGATGCTCAGGTACTGGACTCTTTCAATGAGGAGGATTCATCCTATACTACGGTGCCGACAGAGACACCCATTACTATTCGACACCTGATCACTCATACCTCGGGAATCGGGTACGGCATCATTGATGGCGACGACCGGATCCGGAAGATCTATCAGAAAGCGGGCATCACTGACTTGTACACATTGGATGATGTGACCATAGAAGAGAATATAAAGATGCTGGCTAAGCTTCCGCTTCATCATGAACCCGGTGAAAAATTCACATACAGCGAGGGACTTGATGTGCTAGGATACTTCATTGAAGTAATATCAGGTCAGCCATTCGATGAATATCTGCGGGAGCATATCTTTGATCCCCTTGATATGGATGATACCTGGTTTTATCTGCCTGAAGGAATGGAAAGTCGCTTAACAGAAGTTCAGACCAAAAATGAATCCGGCGAGTGGATCACCTACACAGGAACTAAATACTATGACTCATCATATCCGGTGAACGGGGCTCGGACCTTCTTTTCAGGGGGTGCAGGACTCAGCAGCACGGTTGAGGATTACGCCAAATTCCTGCAAATGTATCTGAATAAAGGGGAGTATAACGGTATTCGTCTGCTTAGCAGGAAGACGGTCGATTACATGATGACTAATCAGATCGGTGATTTATTAGGCAACGGTCAGGGAGCTTACGGACTTGCATTCGGACTGGAAACAGATCTGGGTAATATCAGAAGCGGAGTATCTGTAGGCACTTTCAGCTGGGGTGGCTACTTTAATACGTCCTATTGGGCCGATCCGCAAGAACAACTGATCGGGATCATCATGAAGCAGACCCGGGGAAATTACGGAGATCAGAGCAGCGGTAAGTTCGGGGTACTGGTCCGCTCAGCTGTGGATGATTAGGTACTCACTCTATCTGGAAATAAGGTGCTGGCTGGGGCAAATTTCCCTTTTTATTGTTGCAGGTACTATCAATTTGAAATTTTATAATAATTAAAAAGATCTGCTATGAACAGGTGCTATAATTTTCTCAGTTTAATTTTCTGTTTTGTAATCCTAACTAATGCCTGTGAACCGGTTTCAGAATATTCCGGTCTTGAAAAACAGGTCGATGAAATGATCCCGGAAACGGTAAATGATACCACACCGGGACTGGTGGTTGGAGTGGTACAGAATGGAAAACTGGTATTTCAGAAAGGATACGGACTGGCAAATCTGAATTATGATATGCCCAATGATCCGGAAATGGTATACAACATTGGTTCAGTGACCAAGCAGTTTCTGGGTTATGCATTTGCCATGCAGCACGTGGCAGGTACGCTTGATCTCGATGATCCGGTAAGTGACTATCTGGAGGACTGGCCTGAATTTGATGAGGAAGTTACTCTACGGAACCTGCTGAACCATAGCAGTGGATACCGGGAAGCCTACACCATGTCGACACTGGCCGGAAGAGTGATCGGTGTAGACCGGCTGTCTCAAGAAGATGCTCTTGAAGTGGTACGCCGCCAGCCGGAACTGGAGTTCTCGCCTGACTCAAGGTACACATATAACTCCACTGCCTGGGTTATTCTGGCTGAGATATTCGAGATTGCTGCCGGGGAGTCCGCAGCCGAGTGGGTAGATAAGAATATTCTGGATGCGCTGGATATGGATGACACTCAGATCGAAACCTACGTGGGTCAGCCAATTAAAAATGCTGCTGAATCCTATTCTTATAATGAACAAACAGGTTACACCAATGAAAAAAGTAATCGTGCTATATTCGGAGCAGCTGATGTCTTTATGAATGTACCGGATGCGGCCCGATGGATTGATAATTTCCGTACAGCAAAAGTTGGGGGTTCAGAAGTGATGGAGGTTTTCCTGGAACCGAATATACTCACAAGCGGCAATAACTCGGGATACGCTCTGGGAATTGGAGTTGGAGAATATCGTGGCTTAAGGCGATATCGTCATACCGGCGGACATGCAGCTTTCGGAACACAGCTGAGTTATTACCCGGACCATGATCTGGGGATCTTTATTGTATCAAATTTCAACCGTGCCTGGTTGTCATCTGAGGCAATAGCGGAACTGATCCTGGGTGAGTACATGGAGCCCGTAGTTAATTATGACGAAGAAAAAGTCGCCCTCGACGAGGAACTGCTTTCCTCTATGACCGGAAGATACATCAATGAGGATCGGAATGATTTTATTGATCTGCGTACAGAAGGGGGGAACCTGGTATCCGATAGTGGTGCTGAACTGATCCCGGTATCTCAATCTGAGTTCCGGATCAACGGAAGTGATAGCAGGTTTTATTCAGATACATCAGAGGATGGAACTATGACCTTTACAGTAGACAATACAGACGGCATCCGGGTATTTAGCAGAATGGAAGTTTGGGAACCGGATAGAAATTCACTGGAAGCATATGCTGGTCAATATATAAGTGATGAGATCGATTCCATAATGCGGTTTGAAGTCAACGAGGAGGAGACCCTCGTTGCTGAACACCGCTGGCTGGGAGCAGCAACACTGAATCCGTTGGCCAGAGATATTTTTCAGGCTGATAATGGTCTGATGGTCGAGTTTATTCGAGACGGAAGAGGTATAGTTAGCGGGTTTTTTGTTAACAGTGGTCGTACTCTGAATGTGTGGTTTGGGAAGGAATAGTTATATATGATACTAAGGGAGAGATGTATTTAATATAGATTGATGGTAAACATAGTATTATTACATAGAATATTGGCAGAAACAGTAAGTTTCAGAGTAGTTTTGAGCGATTTTGATCAGGGTCTGAGATTGAGTTTTCATAGCAATGCATTTCATTATTGGGGGCTGAAATGAGGCCGATATATAAAGTAATTCTGATTTTATTATTTATTGGCCCAACTAATATCAGGGGGCAGGAACTTAAAATAGCCGACTTAGGAAAGTGTGAGCTTATAAGCGGCAATTTCATAGAAGACTGTAAGATTGGATACCGGGTATTCGGAGATTTAAATGAGGCCCGGGACAATATCATTGTGATACCATCCTGGTTCCTAGGATCATCGGAGGGATGGTATAACATAATGAAGAGTGGATTCATGGATTTTTCCGGCTTTTATGTAGTCGCTTTTGATGCTCTGGGAAACGGGATCTCATCTTCGCCGTCAAATTCAGTAAGTCAAAGAGGAGATGCATTTCCGGAGATCACCATCGCTGATATGGTTAATACTCAATACTCGGTACTAACCGATCTCATGGGCTTCGAAAAGATCTATGCTGTGGTCGGTATATCTATGGGAGGAATGCAGACCTACGAGTGGGCATTCAGATATCCTGAGTATATGGAAAAACTGGTTCCAATTATCGGTTCACCCAAGCTTTCTGCCTATGATATTCACCTTTGGCAGATCCAGTATGATTTGATCGAAATGAGGCGAAAGTGTGACTGCGATAAGCCCCTTGAACTCTTAGAGGCTCTTCAGGCTATGAATTATGGTTCACCGAAATTAATGCATGAGAGTACAGATCCGGATATAGCTTATGAAGATCTCAGGGATGGAGTAACTGATATGATACTACCTGACCCGATCAGCTATGATTATCAGCGACAGCTTAGTGCCATGATGACTCATGATGTTTATAAACATGCAAAAGGAACCGGTAAGAGTATAAACGAGCTTCTGAAAGCTGACCTTTTCAGTATTGTTGTTCGTACAGATCATGTAGTGACACCATTTTCTGCCATCGATTTCAAAGGAGCTACTGATACGGAGCTATTAATCCTGGAGAATGACTGTGGTCATGATGGATTTAGATGTGGAGCACCTTCGGCCCCTGCTTCCGTTAGAAATTTTCTGATGAAAGGCAGAAATTGATTGGATAAAACCATGATTTAAATCAGGATTAAGAATGATCAGAATAATTATACTAAGCCTGTTCATGATACTGGCAGCATTATTTCCAGACCCGGTACTCCAGGCACAAAGCGATGATAAGACTCAGATATTGAAGGTCAGATCGGAATCTAATGAAGCCCTGAGGGTATATGATAATGAGCGCAGTTATACCTTTCTGACGGAAGATGTACTGATCACCACCGGAAACGGGTCGCTTATATCTGGTAAACAGGAGCTTAGAGATTATGTAAATGCAGCGGGTGCCACGGATGGCGAAAGAATGTTCTGGATAAGGACACCTGATGAGGTCGTTGTAAATAAATCACGCGGACTGGCGTGGGAAACAGGAACCTGGAAGGGATATTCCGAAGCAGATGACAGAAGATCAGTTATTGGTGGAAAATATTCCGCTCAATGGGTTAAAGAAGAAGGTAAATGGCTGATCCGTTCTCAGTTGTTTGTGACACTGGAATAAAAAAAGCCCACCGGGATACAGCGGGCTTATTTCAGCTAAGATTTTTTAACCTTATTCTTCATCAGGTTCAGGTATAACTCCTGACCACTGATATACCGTGTGAAATTTTCCGTCTTCAAATACAAAGCGCTCAAAAAGACGGTAGGTTTCGTAAGAACCGTCTTTGCCCCAGACCTCCTCACTTCCGTCCACCAGTACGCTTACACTTTCAGAACCTTCACCCTGAACCGGTATGATCGCACTGATATTCCAGTGAATGGAATCAAGTGTTGCGAACTGTTCTTCCATCATTGCCTGTGTAAAAGGTCCGCGATATCCATCCGCAGAAATGAATCTTACAGTATCTGTAGAGTGCGCAAATACTCCTGCAGCGTCCATATTGTTAAATGCCTGACTAACTTCCCAAAGAATGTCATCTTCATTGGAGCTGGCCATCATTAACTGTCTGTCTGGCTGACCATCAGACATTATCATTCCGTTCATCACAGGTTCAGAAGTGCCCATATCCTGCTGGCAGGATACCAAAAGCATTGAACACATAATTCCCATTACCATGTAATTGATTTTTTTCATTTACCCATAGTTAGATTAAAGGTTGTAGTATAGTTAATGAAAATTGTTAATAAGTCCTATACAAAAAGATAACCTGAATTTTAGAAGCATTAATTACCATATCACATAAAAATGTGATGTTGCCGATAGTTTGCGATCATTATTCTTCTTGTGGTCATCAATCGGGGTACAACACATTAAATGATGCCAAAAGATAAGTTAACTAGCTCCGGAGAGCCCCCTTCAGCTGATCCATGTTCTTAGCTGACAGGGAGTTCAACCGGTTATTCTTACCTACAGTCTGTTAAAGCTAATTAACCAAATTTTTACCTGCATATACTTATCTTTACGTGTTGGCTATGAGTTTAGAGACGTAATATGACAGGGAACATCAAATCAGGTATTATTAGCAAGTTACCGGGACTACAGGACACTTTAGCAGGAGCGATCTCGGTAATTTATCCTCCTCCTTTTCGCAGAGAGGACATGGAGTTTAAATATGGCGCGTGGGCCGGTTCATCAACCATCCATTGTGCAGACGGACGACCCATTGGTGAAGATAATGCTACACCCTACTATTATCGAAAGGCAACTCCAACGGAATATCGTGCAGGAACATTTAAAGATTCCAGGGAAGATAAGTGCTATAATATCACAGCTCTTCATCATATGATGAAAGACTGGGATGAGATCATGGTGCTGGTAACTGAACTTCGTTCGCATTTCATGGAGCAGTATCAAATTAAAGGACCTTCACTTTCTACCAGACAGCTATACATTTTCTCGAAACTTTGTGTGGCCATAAATCCGTACCTGGTTCGTCATTCTCAAATTAATGTTGAAAACGGTACTCTTTCGCCGGTTCTGGCTTCTCTTACCAAATTAATCACCGGGATCTTCATGATCATCCGACACATGATCGAGAATGGAGAGCAGGATCTGTTTCACAGCAGTCCGGCAGACCCTGAGGCATTGTTTAAATATTCAGATGAGCATGGACTTCTCATATCTCCCAGAGACTCCAGTTTTGTCTGTGCGGGAAGTCAGCGAAAGATCATACAGTTCATGGATATCCTGATCAACGGGGGTACCAATCTCAAGAAAGAAAAGTATGACGCTCAGACCTATTTGAATATGATAGGAGACCTGTCAGCCTGTTTCTCATATGGTATTACGGACCTTCAAATGGAATTAAATCTGCAGCTGGTTCAGACCGAGTTGATTGAAGTATTTCTGGATGTTAAAGCTCACGACGGGATATCAGGCAGTGACCTACTCAAGAAAGTACTGGAGCACCTGCAAAAATACTTTCCCTGTTCATTCCTGGATCGTAATAAGCTGACAAAGCAAAAAGAACACCTGATAACTCTGATCAAAGATACCGGGGGTATGCCCATTGAATATGATTTCCCGGAAACACGTACCGAAAATGAATTTGCCGATCATTATGCTGTGTATATGGAGAATGTCAGAGACGAGTCACTAAACTATCAGAATACGATTAATCGGCTGCTGCAAAGGAATACTCTTCAAGAAATTAAACTGAAGCATGTTCATTCAAGGCTCAATGTAGTTCCGGTAAAGCTGAATAAAATATTGTGATATATCAGGAGGCGTCGGCTTTGGCTATTACCCACACTGCATGAATCACGCCTGGCAGAAAACCACAAATGGTTAATAATACATTCAGCCAGAAGGTTCCTTTAAGTCCGACTGTAAAAAATACGCCTAGTGGCGGAAGTATGATCGCCAGAATAATTCGCAGAATACTCATTGTATCTGTTATTTTTATGGATTGTTCAGGAATCAGATACGTTCAAGATCTGATTTAGTTCGGTCATTTTTCACATTTCCGGTATTCAGGGTAGTGGCAGGTTCAAATAAAAGGATTGAAGCTTCTTCTTTTGCAACCGGACGGTGCTCTACTCCTTTAGGGACGATTACAAATTCTCTTTCCTTAACATGGAGGGTTTTATCCCTGAATTCCAGATCAAAGCTGCCCGCTAAACAGTAGAAGAGTTCGTCTTCATTTTCATGTTTATGCCAGTCGAAGGTGCCTTTTATCTTTGCCAGTTTTACCATCTGTCCATTCAGCTCTCCGACGATCCTCGGATTCCAGTGGTCACTGAAAAGAGAAAGTTTTTCATCGATATTAACTTTCTTAGGGCTCATCGGGAAATACTTTGACATAGTTCAACAAGGACACCGTTGTTGTCTTTTGGATGGATAAAGGCAACCAGTTTATTATCTGCCCCTTTTTTAGGTTCTTCATTCAGAATGGTGAATCCTTCACCGGCCAGTCGCTTTAACTCTGCTTTGATGTCTTCCACTTCAAAGGCTACATGATGCAGCCCCTCTCCATTCTTATTGACATATTTTGTGATCACCGAATCTTCCGATGTACCCCCAAGAAGCTCAACTTTTGATTCCCCGGTTTGGAAGAAGATGGTCTCGACCTTCTCACTTTCAACGACCTCCGTTTTAGTAGGGTCAGCATTGAGGATCTTCCGGTAGGTCTCAGTAGCTTTCTCAAGGTCTTTAACGGCAATGCCTATATGGTCAATGTGCATATGGATCTAAAATTATTAACGATTTGACAAAATATATCAATTATATTGTTTCAAAATTTTATCGGTACAGACCAGGATGTGGAAACCAGTTGAGCTTTCTTATTTAGTATATAGATACAAGCCATTTAATCCGAGAGTGATCCTAACTATTATGATCTGGATCACTCTGATATTTGGGGGAATGTGGTTGTCGGTAAACAATCTTCCGGATAATTGGGTAGGGGCGGGGGCAGACCGTACCGAGATCATGGAGATGTTCCTGATCAATCCGGTATTCCTTATCAGTATGCTATTACTATTTTGGGTGGGTTTTGAGTGGGCTTTTATTCCGCTTTTTCTTTCTATGTTTGTGATCGGTTTGTACAGCTCACTGGAGCCACAGTGGGCTATCTTGTTTTCTCTTTCTTTTGTTTTCGGTCTGGGTATTTACAGCATCGTTTATAATTGTATAACAATCAGATATGATCTGAGGAGCCTTTCAAGCATTGCTGTTTTTGTGGTGACTTCCTTTATTGCGGCCACTGCAAGTTCGCTTGGCGCATTTATTTACAGTTTATCTCATGAGCTTAGTGCAAATCAAACCGCTACACTTTGGAATGGCTGGTGGACCGGTGCTTTTTTGCAGGCCGTGGTCATTGCGGGGCCTTTATTATTTGTCGGATCTTCTACGATTGAGAAGCTCAAAAACAAATTATTTGAAGTTCCTGAAAGGCCTGAGGTATCCATTCGATGGGTGTATACCGCAGTGATCGTGGTTACTGCTGTGATCTGTATATTCATCTTTTCAGGGGATTACCTCGGAAAAGAGCAGGTAGCTGAACAGTTAATAAAAAATCCGATGGTATCCGGCGATCTTATCCTTTCATCCCTCGAGTCATTTGAGATTATTACTTACGTCTCGATCTGGGTGATCTTGTGTGTTGGTATCGGTGGAATATTTCTGATCGGCACCTGGAATAAACAGTTGAAAGAGAATGTGGAGGAGCGTACCCGGTCACTCAAAGATGCAGAGGAAAAGATCATGGCATCTCTTGAGGAAAAAGAGGTATTACTCAAGGAGATACACCACCGTGTCAAGAATAATCTGGCAGTGGTGACGGCTTTACTGGATCTTCAGTATATGAGAGCAGAAGAAGATAAGATCCGGCATATCCTTTCTGACTCAAAATCCAGGATCAAGTCTATGGCTTTTGTTCATGAGACCTTATACCAGACCGAAGATTTTTCTAAAATCGATCTTCAAAGTTATCTGGACCGGCTCACTGAGTCTGTCACAACTACCTTTATGGGTTCCAGAACGGCAGTAGACGTGAATGTGCTGGCAAATGATAATAGTATTGAAATGAACAAGGCTATTTCCATCGGACTTATTGTAAATGAGTTACTGGTTAATTCATTTAAGCATGCTTTTGATGACATGGATCAAGGTCTGGTCGTTCTGCAGATCAATCAGGTGTCGGAGCATCTGGAAATTTCCTATGCTGATAACGGCTCAGGATTTGATATGGAAGTTGTTCAGGTAGAAAAGCCAAAAAGCCTGGGTATGACGCTCATTAAAACACTCACTAAGCAATTGAATGCTGAATTGAAAGTGACCTCCAGACCCGGGAAAACAGTATTTAAATTTCATGCTCCGCTGGAAAATGTAATGGGAGAAGAAGAATGAGACATCATCCCCGAAAAGAAGAAATTAAATACCCCTACTGGTTACGAACACCTATGATCATGATAGGTTTAGGACTACTGGTGGTGATCCTGATCGCAGGTAAATTCATATTGATGCCGCTCGCTTTTGCTGCGTTTCTGTCTATGCTGTTAAACCCTCTGGTAAAGAGGCTGGAAAAGTTAAAAGTAGCCCGCTCGCTGAGCATAATCCTTACCCTCTTATTATTACTGGTAGTTCTGGCCGGAGGAATTTCATTAATCTCGGTACAATTTACACAGTTTGTGGAGCGGGTTCCTGAAGTGTCGGAAAAACTTAAAACACTTACGGCCAGCGGGATCGAGTTTCTTGAAGAGCAGGCCGGGGTGTCGCAGGAAGAGCAGAGTGACTACCTAAAACAGGGGATCAATAATGTGATCGATAAGAGCGGCAATTATATTAGTTCGATCGTTTCGGCAACAACCAACCTGTTCACTTCTGCTTCGCTGATTCCCATCTTTATCTTCTTCATGTTGTATTACCGGGAGATGTATCAGACTTTCTTTGAGAAACTCTTCGAAATTAAAGGGAAGGACGGAGAAGTGGAAAAGATATTAGGCAGGGTTCAGGATGTGACTCAGAATTATCTTGTTGGAATGCTGACCGTGATCGGGATCCTGGCAGTGTTGAATACCACCGGGTTGCTGATCATAGGGCTTGAGCATGCCCTGTTCTTTGGGGTATTTGCATCGCTGCTGGCTATTATACCATATATCGGGATCATAATCGGGGCATTACCCCCGCTATTGTTTGCATTACTGCTTACAGACTCACTATTAAATCCTGTTTTGGTCATAGCTGTTTTTGCAACGGTACAGTTCCTGGAAGGAAATTTCATTACTCCGAGGATCGTGGGTTCAAAGGTGTCTATCAATCCCTTCATGGCTATGCTGGCGCTGATCATAGGAGGCGAATTGTGGGGAATATCAGGTATGATCCTGTTTGTACCGCTTATAGGAATACTGAAAGTTATCTTTGATCAGATAGAAGACCTGAAGCCATACGGTTATTTGTTAGGTAATCGTATAGAGTATGAAGAGCCGGTTGCTACAGAAGTCAATTAAGTTTTAAGCACAGGAGCGTCTTCTGCGTAAAGATTCTCAGAACCATTTGCATGATTATAAAGATGGTAGACCTTTTTTTCTTCTATGGGCAGTGCTCTTGACATAGATCATTCCTGCCTCAATTTGAATGTTCGTCTCTCTGCTACTTTCCCCTAATTCAATATGGTAAATACTGCTAACGGTCGCTAAAAAATTCTCTGACTAATTTTGTGCTCATGGTATTCAGCACCCGATCCTTGTCATATTTCCCTTTACGGGCGATGCGGACTCCGAATTCAATATCATCGATGCCCTCAATGGTATGAGCATCCGGATTAATCGAGGTCATTAAACCGACTTCCCTGGCTTTATTTCCAAACCTCCAGTCCAGGTCAAGTCGCCACGGGTTGGCATTGATCTCGATTGCAGTATTATGCTCTGCAGCAAGCTCGACCAGTTCGTTCAGATCCATTTCCGACTCGCTTCGCTTCAATAATAAACGCCCGGTAGGATGCCCCAAGATCCTCGTATAAGGATTTTTGATCGCACTACGCATTCTCTCCATCATTTTTTCTCTTGGCATATCCAGAGAGTTGTGTACACTGGCTATAACGAAATCGAACTGCTCGAGGATCTCATCTTCATAATCCAGACTTCCGTCTCCCAGAATGTCAGACTCGATGCCCTTAAAGATCACGAAGTTCTTTCCTTCCTTCTCAAATTCTTCATTCAGCTGATCCACCTCTTTCCATTGTTTTTTCACCCCTTCAACCGTAAGCCCGCCGGCATAAGCTGCGGTTCTGGAGTGATCGGTCAGACCTAAATACTCATATCCTCTTTCCATACAGGCCTCAGCCATCTCGCGGATGGAATACTTGCCGTCGCTCCAGGTGCTGTGTGCATGGATCACTCCTTTGATATCAGCTTCTGTGATTAGGTTCAGTGATTCCTGATCTTCAAAAATTTCGATCTCTCCGCGGTCTTCCCTCAACTCAGGAATAATGAAGTTCAGATCCAGCTTCTTGTAAATATCTTCTTCCGACTTTGTCTTTACAGGTTTGTCAAAGTCGGTTTCTCCCTCTTCATTCAGCTTGAAGAGGCCATATTCATTCAGAGCCATTCCTCTTTCACGGGCACGCTGTCTTAAACGCACATTATGCTCTTTACTACCGGTGAAATACATAAGCGCAGCAGGAAACTCCTCTTCGGAAACGATCCTGAGATCGACCTGTCGCCCTTCTTTGGTTCTGACTGAACTCTTCGTTTCTCCCCTTCCAAGTACTTCGGTCACGCGCTCATGACTGGTAAATACATCAAAGAGGTTCTCAATATCTTTTTCATTGGCCGCGATCAGTATGTCAACGTCACCGATAGTTTCGAGTCCCCGGCGATAAGATCCTGCTACTTCGATCTTTTTTACACCCTCAATATCTTTCAGGCTGTTAAGTATTGCATCAGCGATCTCTTTGGCTTCATCAAGACGGCAGCGTTCGTTGAATTTCTCCATCCACTCGATTGACTTCATGATCTTCTGAGCAGATTTCTCTCCAAGTCCCGACAGGCCGGCAACGGAACCATCTTGCAGCTTTTCTTTCAACTCTTCAAGAGTGCTGATCCCAAGCTCTTTATGGATCTTGTAGGCATTCTTGGGACCCAGACCGGAAATATTCAGCCATTGAACTAAACCTTCGGGTACCTTTTCCCTGTAAGCGGTCAGCACCGGCATCTCACCTTCCCCGGCCAGGCAGTAAATATCTTCTGCAATAGACTTCCCAATGCCCTTGATATCCGTCAGATTTTGATTCCTGATATACTCATTGATGTCTTCTCCCAGCCCCTCGATGGTCTGAGCGGCACGATCAAAGGCAATGGCCCGGAAACGGTTCTCGCCGGCCAGCTGCATTAGCTGAAATACTTCACGTAATTTTGCTGCTACTTCCTGATTTGTAATAGACATGGATGAATCTGAAAAGGTTTGTTCCCTGATATGTTAACGAGTGTCTGTATTGGAATCAAAGTATGACCGGTAATTTATCGTTCCGAATTCCCTCTGACTTGCACCTGACTAATTGCAGAAAAATAAGATAGTAATCATCCTTGGATTCGATAGCAGGTATGAACTTACTTAGTCTATGGGCAAGAGGGGTTCAGAATACATTCATTATTTTGGTAGAGACATCAGAGGTTCAAAATCTGAACAGGACAAATTTGCTTACTATCAGCTTATGCATGAGCTGTCAACACTTAATAAAAGAAAATATACCGTGATGGCTTTTTGTCTTATGAAGGATAACAGCCATATCATTCTGAGGCGTAAAGGAAGTGAAGTCTCACAGAGTCATCTGCCCGATTGGTCCGGAAGCTGGAAAAAAGCAGATGTGATCATCAACCTGAAATATCTGCGTCTACTCATTGCATATGTTCACCGCCTTCCTGTTGAGCATGGAATCAGTACTAACTTTCAGACCTATCCTTATACTTCTTTCACGGATATCTTATACAACCGAAAAAGTATGATCAGCGTATCGGACGTACTTAAGCTGTACGGCAGCAGAGAATATTTTCTGGAAATGCATCGGGCAGTTTTGCAGGATCTGTATCTGGAGAGAATCGAGTTCGGATCATAAGGTTGGCTGGTCTGAAAATCCTGATTTGTTCCTGCTTATGGGATTAGCTACTATTTAGCTCTGGTAAATTAGATTATGCATAGATGAAAACCATAAAACTGATCAGGGCAATGATTAAAAGATTTACTTTAGCGGTACTATTTATTTTTTCGGGGCTTGCAGTCAATGCACAGCAGGCACCGGCTGATTTTCTTGGATATGAACTGGGTTCTGAATGGACTCCGCATTATAAGGTGATGCAGTATTTTCAGCATGTTGCTGATCAGTCTGATTTGGTCACGTACCAGTCGTACGGGGAAACCTATGAGGGCAGAGAGCTCACCTACGCCATTGTGACCTCATCTGAAAATCATCGGAACCTGGAGGAGATCCGGTTAAATAATCTCCGGCTTACCGGACTGGAATCGGGAGAAATAACTTCCATCCGTAAGCCGATCGTGTGGTTGAGTTATAATGTGCACGGAAATGAGACTTCATCCAGTGAGGCTGCGATGAATATGATCTACAAACTGTTGACCGAAAAAAGTAGCTGGCTGAATGATGTGATCGTGATCATGGACCCTATGATCAATCCTGATGGAAGAGACCGCTACGTATACTGGAATAAGTCGGTTACAGGCGATCAGTTCAACGCCAGACCTGATGCCCGGGAGCATGATGAACCCTGGCCTAACGGAAGAACAAATCACTATTACTTTGATCTGAACCGTGACTGGGCATGGCAGACACAGGTGGAATCACAGCATCGCATTAAATTATATAATAAGTGGATGCCCCAGGTCCACGTTGATTATCATGAACAGGGATATAACAGCCCGTATTATTTTGCGCCCGCAGCGGAGCCTTTCCATAAAGCGATTACAGACTGGCAGAGAGAATTTCAGGGAATGATCGGCAAAAACCACACAAATTATTTTGATGAGGAGGGGTGGTTATATTTTACCGGTGAAGTGTTTGACCTTTTTTATCCAAGCTACGGCGACACCTGGCCTACTTTCAACGGGGCGATCGGAATGACCTATGAGCAGGCCGGGCAGGTGGGACTTGGAATACAGACCGCCGAAGGGGATACTTTAAGCCTGCTGGACCGGCTAACACATCATACGATAACCGGACTATCTACCGTAGAGATCACGGCCAGAAATGCAGGACGTGTTCTTGATGAGTTTGAGAAATATTTTGATCAGGCACAAAATGATCCCGCAGGTCAGTACAAAGCTTATGTTGTAAAGAAGACCAACAATCCGGATAAGATCGGGCAGCTGCTGAGGTACCTGGCAGACCAGCGTATCAGCTACGGAATGGCCACACGTAATTCAAATGCAAACGGATACGATTTTATAACGGGAACTACCGGCCGCCAAAGTATTGAAGAAGGTGATCTCGTTATTCCGGCAAGACAGCCTAAATCCACTTTGGTCAGAGTACTCTTTGAGCCCAAGCCGGAGCTTGCGGATTCCGTAACCTATGATCTTACTGCCTGGGAAATGCACTATGCTCTCGGACTTAGCGGCTCCGCACTTACATCAGAAGTAGACACCCGTGCTTTTCAGATGCAGGTTGAATCAGAGGTTACTCCCTATATTGAAAAACCTTATGCGTACCTTGCAAAGTGGGGATCTCTTGAGGACCTTCGGTATCTGACCCGCCTTTTGAATGATAATATAAAAGTCCGGTATGCAGAGAAGCCTTTCACGATGGAAGGAAACTCTTATAATGCAGGCACTCTGATCATTACCAGAAACGGGAATGAGCACATGGGCCTGGATTTCGATCAAAAAGTAAAAGATCATGCAGATGATCTGGGAAGAGTAGTTACTCCTGTATCTACCGGACTGGTACAGTCAGGTAGTGATTTCGGTTCAGGAAATGTTTCCTATATAGACAAACCAAGAGTAGCAATGCTGTCCGGTGAGGGTACTTCCTCCGGGGATGTGGGGCATGCCTGGCACTTCTTTGACCAGCAGATCGGTTACCAGGTAACGTTGATCAATTTGGAGCGAATGGGGAGTATCCAGTGGACAGATTATGATGTGCTGATTATGCCGGGTGGCAGATATAATAATGTGCTCGAAGACGAAGGTCTGGCAGAATTACGTTCGTGGATACGCAGTGGAGGGACCCTGATCGCATTAGGTGGAGCCAATTCATTTTTAAGTGGCAAAGAGGGTTTCAGCCTGAAACAGAAAGAGGTTCCTGATGAAGAAAGTGATCCTAATGATCTGTTGAAGATCTTTGGAGAAGCAGAAAATAATAATGCACAGTATTCTAATCCGGGCTCGGTCTTTAAACTTAGGCTGGATACTACACACCCAATGGCATTCGGTTACGATGAAACCTATTTTTCACTGAAAATGAGTTCCACGGGCTATGCCTTCCTGGAAAACGGTTGGAATGTAGGAGTAGCTTTGGACGACGGTATCAGAAGTGGCTTTGTCGGAAATAGAGCAAAGGAACAGCTTAACAATTCTCTTTCTGTAGGGGTTGAACCCATTGGAAGAGGTCAGGTGGTATATATGATCGATAATCCGCTGTATCGCGGCTTCTGGCATAATGGTAAATTATTAGTCGGTAATGCAGTATTTATGGTATCTAATTAAGATATCCGGGATTCTTTTCACTTTTGGTCGATCTGTTTATCGGCAGTAAAAATGAATCCGGCAAAGAGAAAGGCTGATCTATTTCGCCCGGGCCAGTTCAGATTCACTGGCGATATATCCAAAAGCAGCCCAGGGGCCGGAGTTATAAATCCGGCTCCAGATCTCATTTGCCCTGCTTTGTCTGCCATTAATGTCATGCCAGAAACCCAGACCATATCCAACCGTTGCATTATCGAGGGCGGTCTCGGAAGCATCCAGAAGTGACTCCTCATCAAATTCTCCCTTAAAAACCCTAAGCAAGTCATAGTAGCTCCGGTTCTCGATGATATTCAGATCTGTATGTACCTGTCCCAGTACCTGACCTGCTTTAAGGTCATTTCCATGTTTTCTGAACGTGATATATTGCCAGTATAGAAAGGCTACCTTCATGTCATCATTCTGAACCAGATCCAGTCCATTCTGATAGGAAGATTCAGCATCTGCATAATTTCCGTTGAGGAAATAGGCTAAGCCCAGGTGATACCAGATATTCGTCTGAAGTGTGCTTAGCGGAATATTCTGAGCATTTGGCAAACCATCCGGCTCCACAATATCTTCAGTCCCTTCAACAAGTCCAGCTGCTTTTTCCAGATCGGCGATTGCGAGGTTGAATTCGCGTACCGATATATACCGGTGTCCCCGGTGTCGGTATAATCTCGCCTCTTCAGGGTACAGCTCAATCCCGTCACTCAGGAGATCAATTGCACTGCGATAATCTCCCTGGTAACCCAGACGGCGGGCTTTCCAGACCAATGCAGTTGCAGGATCATTATTATTTTCAGCACTGTTTATAAGAGAATCCAGGCGAACGGATAAAGTCTCATTCAGACTGCTTTCCGGAGTATAAAGAGTATCGCCCAATAAAGATACGGCTTGCCAGGAGGTATCTGTCGGATCTGTCTGTTGGCTACCTTCTGTACAGGCATTGAAAGTCAGAAGTATTATTCCAAAAACTACGAGTCTAATTGTGTTCATGATGATCAGAGTTGAAGGTCAAAGGTCATTTCTTCACCGTCACGAAGGATGGTGATGGTGGTTAGCTGTCCCTTTTCGAGATCATTTAAAGCCCCCATGTAAGCATAGATATCAGCAAGTTCTTTTCCGGCAATTCCGATGATGATGTCTCCACCCTGCAATCCGGCATTAGCAGCAGCTCTTCCATCGGTAACCCCGGTGATCCTCATACCTGCTCCTTCATAGCCATAATCGGGAAGGACTCCCAGGGTGGGGCCATCCAGGCTCATTGATTGTCGCTGTTCTCCCGGCGCCTCCACAAAGGCCAGTTGTTCTCCTGTTATAGTGCTCAGGTACTCAACTACCCTGCTAAGATGCGACAGGGCCAGTGCCTCTCCTTCATAGTTAATATATTCAGCATCATCGGAAGGGCGGTGATAATCGGTATGAGTGTCGGTAAAGTAGTGAAGCACCGGAATGTCCTGATAATAAAAGCTGGTGTGGTCACTGGAACCGGTACCGTCCTGAACCAGGTCAAGATCAAGCGAGTCACGGTTGGCTGTAAGAACGATATCTTCCCAGTCCTCAGAAGTGCCGATCCCGAATATCATAAGCCGGTTCTCGGTCATTCGTCCGATCATATCCATATTGATCATGGCAAGAGCCTTATCATTGTCCAGCGTGGGGTTCTCGGCATAATATGCAGACCCCAGCAGCCCCATCTCTTCTCCGGAATAAGCCTGAAAAAGGATATCCATAGCAGGGCGGTTCTCAGAGAAATATTCTGCCAGTTCCAGCACACCGGCGGTTCCCGAAGCATTATCATCCGCACCGTTATGAATGCGTGGACCTGGTCCCCGGTATAGAGAGCCGAATTCTCCATAACCCAGATGATCATAATGGGCACCAATAATAATGTATTCTTCGCTTTCACCGGTTCCCTGAAGTAGTCCCATGACATTGCGGGAGATCCTTTTCTCGCCACTATCGGCATTAGTAGCGTGTGGATTATTCAATAAGCTGGTATTGATGGTAAATTCCTGGAAGTAGGTCTCATCATCTCCGGCCGGTTCCAGTCCGTAATCTCTGAAAAGGTCTGCTATATAATTGGCAGCTATGGCTTCATCAGCAGATCCGGCTTCACGCCCATTCAGACTATCGCTTGCCAGAAATCCAATATGCTCCTGGAGATCTTCAGCACGGATATCGGATGAAGTGGTGATTTCACTTTCTTTTGAGCCGCTACAGGCGGCAACGCTTATAAGAAGGATGCTTACAATAAAAAGTCTGAATTTCATGGGGTATTCAATATCGTTTAGGTCAGATAGACAAATTATAGATTATAAATTATAAATGTGGAGTTGTGTTAGAAGCTGATCATAATTTATACTGCTTGATTCATGCCCGCTGGTTGGGAATTCGAAAATATGCTTCTTACCTTTACGGTCAAAGGTTGGGGGTGCTTGCACCGCGGGCTGAGATCATACCCTGATACCTGAACCGGATAATACCGGCGTAGGGAAACCTATCCGCAAATTTTACGCAAGTTAACCTCCTCCATTAATCACTAGTTATTTAAATGGAGGATTTTTAATGTCATTTCTATTCAACAAGCGATCTTTTTTCGTCGCTGTTTTTGTCCTTTTTTTCGGGCTCCTTTTCTCACAAAATGCATTTTCACAGAGGGTCACCGGTACGGTTTATGATTCCGGGTCACGCAGACCCCTGGCAGGAGCGAATGTATTTATTGCCGGAACTAGTGTCGGTACATATACCAATGAGGAGGGCAGGTTCAGTCTGGTGGTACCGGAAGGAAAAACGCTTATTACGGTCAGTTTTGTCGGATATGAGACCCGGGAGATCCAGATTAAGGATGATTTGATCATATATCTGATACCTTCGGTAAGTCTGGAAGAATTGATCATTCAGGGAGTGAGAGCAGATAAGAATGACCCTGTTGCTGAAAGCACGGTACAACGTCGGGAGCTGAAAGAAGTATATAACGGTGAGCAACCGGTGTTCTTTCTGGACCAGCTGACCCCCGCGATCTTTTCTTTTTCCGAATCCGGAACCCGGCTGGCTAACTATGGCAGTATGCGACTCAGAGGAATTGGACAGGAGCGCATAAACATCACACTTAACGGGGTGCCGCTGAATGATATGATCGATCAGGGAGTGTTCTTTTCCAACTTCACGGATATTGGTAATAGTTTCGAGTCTGTACAGGTGCAGCGCGGAGTCGGGACCAGCAGTAACGGGCTGGCATCTTATGCCGGTTCAGTCAATTTTGAATCAGTGAACCTTGAGAACAGAGAGCAAGGCGGGAGCATTGAACTTGGAGCCGGTTCATTTAACAGTTATCGGCTGAATACCAGTCTGTCATCGGGTATGATCAATAACAAATGGTCATTTTACGGAAGTTACAGCCGAATCATGTCGGACGGTTACCGCTATAATACCTTTACTGATGCTCAGTCATTTTTCTTTTCCGGTGGATATTTCGGTGAAAAAGATCTGGTCAGGATCACGGCATTTGATGCAGGTTCCAGGAACGGGTTGGGTTATGCAGCCGTGGCTCAAAGTGACCTGGAATCTGACCCGAGAACCAATTACCTGAATGAAAATGATCAGGATGATTTCAGTCAGCGACTAGTGCAGCTACAGCATACCCACATCTTCAGTGAATCTTTATCGACCACAGCTTCGCTGTATTACGGAGGAGCCGGAGGAGACTTTTTCTTTACCTATTCTGATGTGGGCGGAGATCTGGCGCAGATCAACTATCCCCTCTACAATGATCATTACGGGTTGATGTTCAATGCATTTTATGAGACCGGTGATCTGGATCTCAGTACCGGCATCCACGGTTATATTTTTGAGCGGGTCAATGAAGAATCGATCAGCCCGGGATTTGAAGATCCATATTACCGGGAAACCTCCGACAAAAATGAGATCAGCTGGTTCGGTAAAGCCGAATGGGATCTTCAGCCTTTTAAACTCTTTGCTGATGTTCAGATACGAAGAGCAGAACTCTCAATTCAACCGGACTTTGATTTTATTGGGATAGCTCCAGAAGAAGACATCATCCGGTCATGGACATTCATAAATCCAAGGATAGGAATCACCTATGCCCTTAGCGACAATGCCTCGGCTTATGCCTCAGCGGGTCGTATGGGTAGAGAGCCAACCCGCATCGATATTCTTGGGGGATTCAGTCTGGGAGCAGCAAACTATGCTCAGGCTCTTCAGGATAATTTTGATCCCGAATATGTGAATGATTATGAGGCGGGTGTCAAACTTAGTTATCAGAACCTGGCCCTGAACACCAATCTGTTTTATATGGATTTTCAGGATGAGATCGCACCCATCGGAGAAGTATTGGCTTTCGGAGTACAGCGCAGAAGAAATATCCCCGATAGTTATCGAACCGGTATAGAGGTTGAGTGGACCTACCTTCCGGTTCGCAAACTTTCTCTGCAGGGTAACCTGACTTATATGCAGAGCGAGATCAAATCTTTTACAACGGGAGATGGTCAGACATTTAGCAATAAGACACCGATCCTGAGTCCGGAATGGATCATAAACGGTAAAGCAACATACAACCTTACCGATCAGATCAGCATTGGTACCGGAATAAAATATGTGGGAGAATCATATTTGGAGCTGACAAACGATCCGGCATTTATACTACCATCATTCTTTGTGCTGGATGGGGTAGTCAGCTATCAGACGGGTCCGGTTTCAGTACGACTGGAAGTCAACAACATAGCTGATGAGATCTATTACAGCAGCGGCGCACCGGTCGGAAATGAACCCGGTTACTTTGTGAATGCCGGCAGGAATTTCTTTGTATCTACCCGACTTGATTTCTAGGGTACACTACCGGTCTGTCTGGATGGAATAAAAAAAGCCCCGATCGCAGAACGAACGGGGCTCTTTTTAAAAAGAACTATATCTGTGTCACTCGGTAGTGATCGGCACCGCTACCAGGGTAGTACCCCAGTGCAGGTTCAGGTGTGCTTTAGTGTCAGAGAGTGTGTCAAAGAAAATAGTAAAGCTCTCTGCCATTGGTGCATTATTCTTTACCACGGCTGATGGTACACGAACAACATCCATTGCCTCATCATAGGCAGTGCCCCAGGATAGCTTTTCGTTGATGATCAGAGTCCACTCACTTTCCCCTGGAATGGTATACAGAGAATAGGTTCCTGCTGCTACTTCCTGACCACCGAACATTACATCATTAGAAAAAGTAATGGCAGTAGACTCATTAGCTCCCGTTCTCCATACTCGACCGGAAGGAGCAAGTCCCGACATATCACGACCTCTTAATGAAGGACGACCATAAGTAATGGTTACCACTGTGGTTCCGATTGTTTGACTGACCATAGCATTCGGGCTGGGTCGGGAAGAGTCATTGCTGCGTTCCTGTGCATTTGCCGGTGTTGCAAGCAAACCAACAACGGCAAAAAACAAACTGACTAAAAGAAAATTTTTCATAACTGGGTATATTTTTTTGTTTGGGTTATTTATTCCGGGAATAAGGATCGGTCCAGTCCCGGTATCACATTTAATGCATTCTTGTAATACAACTTCTTCAACACTTCGTCAGGAAGATCCAATCCGTACATCTTCCAGAATGCATGTCTTTTTCTGTAGTAATCAAAATATTCGTCATCTGATTCCAATACTCTGAAATATACGTAATATTCAGACGGTCTGTAGGTGTCCTTGCCGAACATGATGCGATCCTGATACTTGATAAAGAATTCCTTTGCGAACCTGGGTTGTCTTCCCAGTTCTGCTAAAACAGCTGCGATCTCAGTTACTACATTCGGGAATTCATCGAGATGACGACCCAGGCGGGCCAGATCATTTCCCATCCAGCCAAGGTGGGCGTTTATGAACGTGGTCTCGGGATGCTTTCGAAACACATTCCATTGTTCGTTCATGACCACTTCCCAGGAAGGGTAACGCGTGGAATCACCGCGATGCCGGCTTGGGAAGTTCTTCATCTCCAGCCATCGCTCATTGTATTTATCGATAGGTGCCCAGAATATAGCCGGCTCACCGGTGTGTATCAGCACCGGAATGCCCAGTTCTCCACATTTTGCCCATACTGGATCCAGTCTTGGATCATCCGTATGTACGCGATTGCCTTCTTCGTCCTGAACAGTAAGTCCCAGATTCTTAAAGATCTTCAGACCGCGGGCACCGTTATTATAATCTTCTTGCAGCTGAGCAACCGTTCGCTCGGTCCAGTCGGGTTCATCAATACCGCTGAAATCAAGATTGGCAAAGACCACAAATCGTCCGGGAGCCTGTTCTCGGGCATTATCGACGGCTGCTTTCAGCGTTTCACCGCTGCGGCCACTTAGATTTACCATTATGGCCATATTCATCTCATCCATTTCGGATGCGAGCGCCTTCAGGTTCTGGGTAGGCATCCTCCACTGATGATTATGAACATCAATAAAAGGATATTTTGCAGAGGTGATGGCTTCTCCGGGTATCACCAGTGTTGACACAGGGTCATACTCTTCAAAGGTCATAGTAGTATCAGCTTCCTGTGCCAATAACGGCAGAGCTAACACTAAAAGGGTCATTAGTAGAAGTAATTTTTGCATGAACGAATCTAAATAAAGGAGGGGTAAAGTTCTATAAGACCTGGACTGATTTTGGTGCCTGCTTAACATTGGTCTGTATACCACTCATTCCGCTTTAGCGGGATAAGCATAAAAAAAGCCCCGGAGTAAACTCCGGAGCCTGTTCTCTCTTGATGAATAGTCACCTACGATCCGGTTTTATCCTTTAGCAGATAACTAAACTCCTTCTTAAATTTTTTGACCTTCGGGGCGATCACATAAGAGCAATAACCGGCATTCGGGTTATTCTCATAGTAATTCTGATGATAATTCTCGGCTACGTAATAATTCTCAAGCGGCTGAATCTCAGTTACGATTGCATCTTCCCAGAGATCTGATGCATCTGTTTTCTTCAGAGATGCTTCTGCTATTTTGCGCTGACCTTCATTGTGATAAAAGATCACCGAGCGGTATTGTGGCCCTACATCATTACCCTGACGGTTTAAGGTGGTGGGATCATGAGTATGCCAGAAAACCTCTAGTAGCTCTTCATAAGAGATCTTTTCAGGGTCGTACTGAATTCGTGCGACCTCGGCATGTCCGGTAGTTCCGGTGGTAACCTCTTTATAAGAGGGGTTGTCAACATGACCTCCCGAATATCCGGATTCCACGTGTTCTATTCCTTCTACCAGTTCATAGATCGCTTCAACACACCAGAAACATCCGGCGCCAAAAGTAGCTTCTTCCAAATTTTTCTCCGTTTCTTGAGCAGATAACTTTATCGAGGAAAGACTCAAAATGATTATACTTAGTATTATCGTTTTCATAAAAAAATGTTGTTAGTTACGGTACTCAAACGTAGTCTTTCTGTTTAGATTGCCTAACATCTTAAACTGGTCAATTCGTTTCATTTCAAAGACATAATTGTTATGGTATTATATTCCGGTTTTGTCTCTCTCTCCTATTTGAAAAGGCTCAATCTTATTCAGGTTCTGCTGCTGCTGCTATTATCGTCCTGCACAAACCGTAATAACGTTGAGATCGCCTCCGACAATTACTCCCACTCTTTATCTTCACCCAATGGGATCAGTGAATTATTTATACGGGTAGAGAACGGTTCACTGGCATATTCCTTACGGTATAAAGGAAAAGAAATTATCAGGGAGTCAAAGCTTGGCATTATCACTCATAATCAGGACCTGACCACAGATTTTACCGTGGAAAAAGCTTCTTTTAATTCGGTTCGTAAGACCTGGACTCAGCCATGGGGTGAGCAAAAAGAGATAAGGGATGAACATAATGAAGTCCGGCTGCTCATGACTCACGACAGCGGGATGAAGATGGAAATGATATTCCGAGTATTTGATAAGGGACTTGGTTTCCGCTACGTATGGCCCGAACAGAATGATTTTGTGATCATGGATGAGGTTACGGAGTTTAATATTCAGGCTGATGCAACTGCATGGTGGATCCGGGCCTATATTCCGAACCGCTCAGAACATTTATATGCTGAGACTCCGGTTACTGAAGTAGATACGGTACAAACCCCGTTTACGGTGCAGACCCGCTCCGGTATTCATATTGCAATTCATGAAGCCGCATTGACAGATTATGCGAGTATGTCGCTGGCGCATAATGGAAATGGTTCATTGGAAGCCGACCTTGTGCCCTGGAAGAACGGGGACAGAGTAAGGGTTACGACTCCACATGTTTCGCCGTGGAGGACCATTCAGTATGGGGATAATGCAGGTGAACTAATTACCAACTACCTGATCCTGAATTTGAATGAGCCTTCAAAGATCGAGGATATGTCCTGGATCAAACCTGGAAAGTACACCGGGATCTGGTGGGATATGCACCTGGGCACCAGGACCTGGTCATCCGGGGATATGCATGGAGCCACGACTGAATACACCAAGGAACTCATGGATTTTACCGCTAAATACGGATTTTATGGGGTGCTGGTTGAAGGCTGGAATAAGGGCTGGGACGGTGACTGGGTCGCTAATGGAGATCTCTTTAGTTTTACGGAATCTTACCCGGACTTTGACCTGGAAGAAGTAACCCGGTATGGTGATTCTCTGGGAGTCAGGCTGATCGGCCATCACGAGACGTCCACCGGTATAACAAATTACGAATCACAGGTAGACAGTGCTTTTGCTCTGTATAACAGTATAGGTGTAGAGGCAGTGAAAACGGGTTACGTAGGTGATTTTGTGGAAGGTGGTGAATGGCATCACGGGCAGTTCATGGTACGGCATTACCGTAAGATCGTGGAGAAAGCAGCCAGTGCGAAGATCATGCTGGATGTTCACGAACCCATCAAGGCCACCGGAATTCGCAGAACCTGGCCCAACATGATGACCCGGGAGGGAGCTAGAGGCCAGGAATATAATGCCTGGTCAGAAGACGGCGGCAATCCGCCTTCACATACTACGATCATACCATTTACACGTATCCTGGGAGGTCCTTTTGATTATACGCCCGGCGTGTTCAACCTGCTGAATACCGATAAGCTGGAAAATCCGAATGATAATCGGGTGATGTCCACCCTTGCCAAAGAATTGGCGTTGTATGTGGTGATCTACTCCCCGCTTCAGATGGTAGCTGACCTACCGAAAAACCTGGAAGCCCGCCCGGTGGCGCTGGAATGGGTTGAGCAAGTGCCGGTGGACTGGGAGACAACCGTAGTCCCGAAGGCAGAGATCGGTGATTATGTGGTCACCGCCCGGAAAGACCGGAATTCCGATGAGTGGTATATGGGAGCCATCACGGATGAGCAGGCAAGGAGAGTGGTCATTCCGCTCGATTTTCTGGATGACGGCGTCACCTACCGGGCGGTCATGTATCGAGATGCTGAGGGAGCCGACTGGGAAAGCAATCCCTATGCCTTTGAAAAAGTGGAAGAAGAAGTGACTTCTGAAACCATTCTTCCCCTGGAAATGGGAGCAGGCGGTGGCGTGGCGGTGAGATTTGTACCTGTACTGAATTAAAAAGGAAAGATTAAAATTAAGAATGGTGCTAACGCTATATAAGCCCTTTGGGCTTAGCCTGAATTATGCCTACTCACAAGTAGTATTCATGCTAAAAAGTTTTAATCCTTTCAGGATTGGGTCTTGGAACACTTTTGATCAGCGTTTACCAGCAACCAGCCTAAATCTCTGCCCCGAAGATCCTGCCGTTACTGTAATTCACGAGATATAATTTTCCTCTTTTCTCATCCACCGCCAGCTGTACGATGCCCTTATAATATTCTGTTCGGGGTATCTCATAGACATGAACCGGTTCCCCCATTTTGTTATAACGGACCACCTGCTGAGGGATCTTCATGGTGGCTTTGGTCAGGTACCAGTAGGAATCAGGCGTTATATACATGTCCCAGATATATTCGATCACGGGCAATATGGGAAAGCCGCGATCCGCAGATGAAGCATCTGCCTGTTCTCTATACATTGCGAATAATTCATTCAGATAGGGAAGATGCACTTTAAAAGAGTCGGTCTGCATACCGTCATGATCATAGACAAGCTGCATACTTAATGCGAGGTAATGGGAATAGATATGGTCCTCATCTGCCATAAGCAGGACATTATTTTTCATGAAGTCAGGGATCTCTCTGGCTTTAAGCTGCCGTGCTCCTTTCTCAATATCGGGAAAAGAATAGGCGCCTCCGGGCACGAATCCGAAGTGGATAGAAACTCCATCATCAAGGTCAGAATATTTGAACAGGGAGCCGTCTGCTCCATTCGTTACGCTTACGTACTCCTGATCTCCCAGTCCTGCAGCATCTCTTTCAACGGCGGAAGTTTCGTATAAAAAAGATCCAAGGAATTCTCCCTGCAGGTCAAGCCGGCTGATACGTGTGCTATTGTTATCGGTGATAAAGATATTTCCATCGATCTCGGTTACCTGGCGAGGGGATAAAAACTCGCCGGGTCCTTCCCCTTCCCCTCCAAAAACATACAGGGTTTCAAGATCAGGACTCAGAATATGATATTTATTGGAACTGTAATCCAATACAAGAAAATTACCGCTGGATAGTATATTTATATCCCGTGGATTAGCGATCTGATGATCATCAAAGGTGATTATCGGACTGAGATCCTTAAGGGTATCAGTGGGAACGGCAGACCAGTCGAATACAGGCTGATCAGGCTCTGAACATGCGTTCAGCAGCAGTGAAAAAAGCAATATGAATGGAAGTACTGTTTTCATGGGATATTAAAACTTGAGCAGTATAGGCAATTCTAAGTATTCGCCAAAGGCGTGCTTGGGGCTGAGTTTTGAGTTGTCATTATCACCATCACTTTGCAGTTGATCCTGAAATGAATAGAAGGTTCTCGCTGAAAGCCACAGAAACTCAGGTCTGTCCCATAACCACTCTTACTGTATTCTATATTGCATATGCTATATTCCTTCTCACCCTCGCATCTCAGCCTTTGAATAACTATCCTTCCCTTGGACCAACTAAATTTTCTGTACCCATGAAAAAACTATTATCACTCCCTGCTTTCCTGCTGATAACGGCTAACCTCATCGCTCAGCCGACCACTCGCGAGATGAATCTCATCAACTGGCTGGAGTTTGCGGAATTTGTTCCGGAACAGATCAATACGGTATTGCTGCCGGTAGGCACACTGGAACCACACGGTGTGATCCCCAACGGATCGGATAACCTTGCTCCTGAAGCAATGGCGATTGAATTAGCAGAAGAGCTAAATGCTATGATCGCCCCGACCCTGAATTATGGAGTAACCGGCTCTCTTAAAGCATACCCCGGAGCCTTTGCTATCAGCGAGGACTCGTATCGTATGTTTGTCGGGGACATTATCAGGGGAATGAGTCAGAATAAGTTTAAGAATATCATCATTCTGAATGGTCATGGGGGGCCGCAAACCTCGATCCTGCAGGATGTGGCACTCGGTTTATCAGAGGAACTTAGGGTCCGGATCCTGGTCATAAACTGGTGGTCAGTTGCATCTGAGGACACCTTTGAAGTCTTCGGGGAGAACGGCGGTCATGCCGGAAATAATGAAACAGCTTATGTGCAGGCTATCGTGCCGGATCATATTCATCCGGAATGGTATAGCGGCCCTGAAATGACCACACCCTATCCGTCGGGATCTACATGGTCAGCTTATCCATTCCCATCCTCGATCGGACTTTACGAAGCCGGACAAGGCTTCCCGACCTTTGATGAGAAGCAGTCTATGGATTACTTTCTGGCTGTAAATGAAAGGGTTGGAAATCTGATCAAAGATGTGATCGCTAAGTGGGACCTGGCGGGCTTGTATCTGGACTGATAGACCACACTGATGACGCAGTTCATTGGATCTTGAACAGAAAAAGTGCTTAGACCCCTTCAAGGTCCCGAGACCCTAAAAGAGTGTGAAGACTCACCCCGGGCCAAACTTCCCCCGGTATACCACCCCGGATGCCAGATCCTGAATCTCCAGCAAATGATCCCTACCTCCGTTGGTTCCGGATAGAATAGTATTCCTGTCAATCACTTGTACATTCTCGTACAAACCCCTTGAACTGAAATTACGGTCTTGAATATGTCTGCCTGCTGTATCATATATAGATATCCGGTATTGATGACTGTCGTAGATCAGAATATCATTTCCTTCCGCTACAATATCACGAATGTTCAGAAATTCACCGGGACCTTCACCTGATCTTCCCAGGGTCCGCACCTTTTCTCCTACCCGGTTCAGCACTGAAACCGAATCCGTACCGTAATCGGCAATATAGAAAAGTCCCTCATGCAGCATTATATCGGTAGGCTGAGCAATACCATGCTTTTCGAATGAGGTGAAGTGGACCAGGGTATCCAAAGAGACGATAGCTGGTTCGGAGTTTGGTAGAGAACCGGCTTCATTTCCGGAGCAACTGTACAAAGAATCCAGCAGAAAGAAGGGAAAAATTGCTGAAAATGAATAAGCTTTTAGCATCATCAAAATTTAAGTAAAAATAATACTATTTAAGTAGTAGATAGGGATTATTTAAGTCTTGGACAATGCATGATATAGTCTTTTTAAAAAATCAGGACAGATTCATACTCAATAGTACCAGATACATAGTGCTCAGTGTACATTATTATCGAAACTGAATCTTGATCTTTGAATCCCGTTTTTAAAGTTGTAAATGTTCAGAGTATTTCCCATTATCGTTACATAAATATTGTATGTAGGGATTACAGTTTAGGGGGTTATGAATTATTATTTTGACAGCCTTGTCAGGAAGCTTAACGGTCTGGGTTTAGAACTTAGCGGTGATACTCAATTTACCGAAAAACCGTGGGTAGCGATCACAAAATTCGGGGTGACGGGAAAGTTTATCTTCAGAGAAGATGGCATCATGCTGATTTCCATAAAAGGAAAATTAGAGACCGCGGGATGGGAGCATATTGAGGAATCTAAGTCGCTTATCATTACCATGCATGGAGCCAGAACACTTTACCAATACCGGGTATTGGATGAGGCTGTAGTAGTGCTTCGTATTGATCGATCTGATAAAGTCAGTGATTATACGGTATTGGTAAATGATCTTGAAGTACCTGACCTCAAGGTATATGATTACATCAAAAAGAAATTACTGGAAGAAAAGCATATTCAACTGGTAGAATTACAGGACGGCAGAGAAGTTCATATTAAACACCGGGATAAGTTTCATAGACTGGTAGGTTCTGAAGTCACATTGAGAGGCAACAAGCTACGTGACGGAGTATATGTGGATAAAGACAGAACAACTCAGTTTCAGGTAGAAAGTGGAATCATCAAAAATAGATATCGGAAAAAAGATTATGAAAACGGTGTTTCGGTCTGGCAGTCGGGTAATTACCCCAGAGTAGGTGAACGGGTGGAAGGTATTGAGGAAGGAGTGGTAGAAGCTAAAGATGAACTGGATAGTTATCTATTCAAAGCCAGTGTTTCATCCGGGAAAGTTTCAGGAGTAAAAAAGCGGTATTCATCCGGTATAGTTGCAATAGCTGTTACCGTAGCAGTTACTATTATTGTATCAGCATATTTTGCTATCAGTGCACTTCTCTGAACCGGTTAGCCCCTGCGGGATCTAAATTTTTATTCTCTTTGCAACCAAACCTAAGTCTGATCGTGTACCCATGCCGGACAATGGTTTATACGATCCTTTCACAAGAATTAATCTGTTCTTTTGAGCAGATTTTCTGTTATTGCTAGCTATAACATTACTTAATACATCAACACTATGAATGAACCAAGCATTAGTCTCTCTGTTAGAGGGGTGGTGACCGCTATTGTATGCATGCTTTTTGCAATGCCTGCATATTCCGGCAACCTTAACTCATTTACCTATTATGCCTTTCAGTCCGATACATCGGATAGCAGTGAAATTGAAGAAAAATCCAAAGATCTTCCTATGAAGCCGGGTCGTCTGATCGACCTGGAAAGCTCCGAGGCTACATGGATGTCATTGGATGTGAGCCCTGATGGCTCTATGATCGCTTTTGATTTTATGGGTGATCTGTATCAGATGCCGATCACCGGAGGAGAAGCAGAACAGCTTACCGACGGTATGGCTTTTGATACTCATCCCCGTTACAGTCCCGACGGTAAATACCTGCTTTACACTTCTGACGCCAGCGGAGGAGAGAACCTCTATTATATGAATCTGGAGGATTCGGCTGATGTGACTCAGGTAACCAAGGGAAAGAACTCTGGTTATGCTGCCGGTGAATGGACACCGGATGGAAATTATATAATAGGTGCCAAAGGGAAAGGAGTGCCAAAGTTATGGATGTACCATAAAGACGGGGGTGGTGGAACCGCAATAATAAGCAGCCCCGGCGGACTTAAGACTACTGATCCTGCAGTATCTCATGACGGACGATTCATATACTTTTCACAGAGAAACGGCTCCTGGGATTATAACGCACAATTCCCTCAGTATCAGATCGGACGCTATGACCGTGAGACCGGCCGCAGGGTTACTTTTACTTCTCGCTATGGTTCAGCGTTTACCCCGGTTCTTTCATCTGATGGAAAGTGGATGGTATATGGAAGCCGGTTTGAAGATAAGACCGGGCTGGTATTACGTGATATGAATACCGGAGATGAGCGCTGGCTGGCCTATCCGGTTCAAAGGGATGACATGGAGTCACAGGCAACAATGGGTGTACTTCCCGCAATGTCATTTACCCCGGATAACCAAAGCCTTATAGCTTTTTATGGCGGAAAAATACATCGTATTCCTTTGGATGGAAGCGAGGCAACAGAGATCCCGTTTACGGTAAAGACACAACTTGAAATGGGTCCTGAAGTATTGTTCAAGTATCCTATCAGTGATGATAAGGAGCAGATCGCTACGCAGATCCGGGATGCGGTTCCTTCTCCGGACGGGAAATGGCTGGCCTTTACGGTGCTGAACGATCTATATATTCAGGAGCTTCCGGAAGGAACTCCGAAAAGACTGACTGAAACGGAAGCTACCGAGGCACAACCTGCGTGGTCACCGGATGGCAAGACACTGGCTTATGTAACCTGGGATTCTGAAGATGGAGGAGCGATCCACGCGGTAGATCCTTTTGCCAGAAGATTTCGCCCGGAAAAGCTGACGGATCAATCCGGCCTGTACATGTACCCGGTTTACAACACAGATGGCAGCCGCATTGTAGCCTATAGAAATGACAGTCAGACTTATATGGATGCATTTGGTCCAGGCTTCTCCACAGCCCTGACCGATCTGATCTGGATCGATTCGGATGGCGGAGAGGTCAATGTAATCGACCGGGCAATGAATCGAAGTAATCCTCATTTCATAGCATCAGATGACCGTATCTATCTGAGTCGTGGCGGAACCCTGCTTTCCATTCGCTGGGACGGGACGGATGAGAAAGAGCATGTGAAAGTATCCGGTATTACCACTTATTCACCCTTTAATCTGGAAAAAATGGCTGAGGCACCGGCATGGATGAGCCCTGCTGAAGTGCTGCATCCGCATGAGGAAAACGCCAAAGAAAGCAGCCCGCCTTCCAATGCTTCTGTGATCATTATGGCTCCAAGCGGAGATCAGGCTCTTGCCCAGGTAAATAACGATATTTATGTGGTTACGGTGCCGATGAAAGGAGGGGATACTCCTTCGATTTCAGTTGCTAGTGCACCAGGTGCTGCTTTTCCATCCAGAAAGCTGACTACTATTGGGGGTGAATTCCCGGCCTGGAGTGCTGACGCCGGTAAAGTTCACTGGTCCATTGGTCACGGACACTTCATCTACGACCTGGCTGCAGCTGAAGCCTTTGAGGATTCCGTAACGGCTGCTAAAAAGCTGGAGGAAGAGAAGAAGAAAGAGGAAGAAAAGATGAAAAAAGATTCCGAGTCTGATGAAGAGAATGACGAAGGAGTAGAAGAAGATGAAGCGGATGAGGAAGAAGAGGCTGCCGATGAAGCAGATGAGTCAGAAGAAGAGGAAGAAGAAAAGAAAGAGGATTCTTATAAACCTCTTGAGCTTTCTATCGAGGTGACTATACCCCGGGATATCCCGGAAGGCCGCATCCTTCTTCAGAATGCACGAATCATTACTGCTAATGGTGACGAGGTGATCGAAGGAGGAGATATACTCATCGTGAATAACCGCATAGAAGAAGTGGGTAAAAACCTTTCTGCTGATGGAGCTGAGGTTGTGGATATGACCGGTAAGACCATCACACCGGGATTCGTGGATACGCATGCACACATGTGGCCTAACTTTGAGATCCATAAGAAGGAGATCTTCAATTATGCCGCTAACCTGGCCTATGGAGTGACCACGACCCGTGATCCTCAGACAGCTACTACTGACGTGCTAACGTATGCAGATATGGTGGAGGCTGGAAAAATGTTAGGTCCTAGGATCTACTCCACCGGACCGGGACTTGGATTCTGGGCATACAATATCAAGAGCCTGGAGGAAGCAAAAGATGTGATGAAACAGTATAGTAAGTACTACGATACGAAGACGATCAAGATGTATCTGGCCGGTAACCGTGAGCAGCGTCAGTGGATCCTGATGGCAGCCCGTGAGCAAAATATCATGCCTACAACCGAGGGTGCGCTGGACTGGAAACTGAACATGACTCAGCTGATCGACGGCTATCCGGGTCATGAACATTCACTGCCGATCTACCCGATCTACAATGATGTGGTAAAGGTGATAGCTGAAGCAAAGATGGCTGTTACACCGACTTTACTGGTGTCCTACGGCGGTCCATGGGCTGAGAATTACTACTACTCACGCGAAAATCCATACGATGACTCCAAACTGGGTCGCTTCACTCCATATGAGGTGCTGGCAGGCAAGTCTCGTCGTCGTCCGGGCTGGTTCCGTGACGATGAGCATGTATTCCAGAAGCATGGGGAAAGCATGGCCAAACTGGTGGAAGCCGGCGGACTGGCCGGTGTGGGTTCACACGGACAGCTGGAAGGGTTAGGCTATCACTGGGAGCTGTGGTCGGTTGCAGCAGGAGGAATGAGTAATATCGACGCCATTCGGGTAGCGACCATACTGGGTGCGGAAGCGATCGGACTGGACGGTGACCTGGGGTCTATAGAAGCCGGGAAGCTGGCAGACCTGGTGATACTGGAAGATAACCCGCTCGATGATCTGAGAAATACCAACAGTATCACTCATGTGATGAAGAATGGTAGGCTATATAAGGCAGATGATCTCAGCGAGATCTATCCGAATGAAACAGCCGGTGGCACTTTCGACTGGCAGTCGGTAAAGCCTCAGGACTTAGGCCTGCCGGGCGTGAAAAAATAACAGATCCAGGGAATCACTTTTCCAAAGTCCCCACTTTGGAAAAGTCCCGGGTTTTAAGAATAAATTGATTGTAAAAAAGGCTCCCAAACGGAGCCTTTTTTTTGATTATATCTATAGCTAATGCAATTGCTGCTAAACTATTAACAGGTTGCTAATCTATTCCCTGATCTGAATTCCTGCAGAAACTGAAATATCATCCAGTAAAAAACGATTCTTTTTCAATGATAGCTGTAAGTAGTCCTTTCCCGGACGCAGATCAACAGGATCTCCGTTTAGATAATCTTCATAGGCCTGTCCGATATTCAGAATAACATATCCTCCTGCTTCATCAAGGTTGAGCCAGAACACCCTATAGTTGGGATCAGGTAATGTGTTTTTTAATTTACCGGCATTAATAGCACATCCAAAACAATCCGGAAAGGGATCACTTTCAGCTAAAGTCAGTATTTCCCCGTCTTTCTTTTCGATGATCCAGGAATTAGAATCAGTTTTTTCGAAACTTCTGATCTCATGATTTTCAAAGATCAGTTCCGGACCTCCATCGATCCATTTGTTATTGGTATAATCATATACGGAATTGGTATAGCTTAGTATCTCCCGACCCTTATAATCGGAATATCCGTGGATATACTGGGCCTGAAAAGCATATTCTTCTCCCCGGTATTGATAGGCAAGTACCGGAGTTATGGATAAAGGAATTCTTCTTCCTGCCAGGCCATACAATAGAGGTGTCGAATAGACTCCGATCCCGGCCTCAAAACTATGCCGGGGATTTCGGGTATCATCGTAGAATGCTGTTCTGAACTCATAGGTCGGTGAGTGATTAGCTGTAACCAGGTTGTTAATATGGACCTGGTAATTCCCTGCCATGGAGGAATTATCCCAGAGCCGGACATAACTAAAGGTGTTTGGTAGTAATAAACTTTGTGAAGAAACACCGACCATGTCTTCTTCTGTGATTTTAAAATAGAAGCCCAGCTGAAAAGCGACGGACTGAAAATCACTCAGAGAATAGCTTACTGAAAACATCCCCTGAGCTTTGGCATCTGTCATGGGCTGCAAAGGCACATAATGATGTGTAGTCCCGCAGGAGAGCATAAATACAGAAATAAAGATTAAAATTGCGGGACGCATATCAATGAATCTAAAATAAATCTCACAAACCGGAACAGTGAAATGTCCATCAGAAATACCTGAATTAAGGGAACCAAAGCAAGCAGCAAGTTGGTGAATGAAGGTTTGAAAGACCGTAAAAAAATGGGACTTATCAGTCCATATTCCATCCGTCGAACAGATTAAGTTCTCCGGTATTTGTTGAAGGCCCCAGACCATTCAGGATATGATTTATCCCTCCCAGGCGTCCGGCAAAAATGGCAATATGTGTAACATGGATCCCGTCCTTTTCCGGGACCTCCATTGCGTTTTCCAGACGTACATTATTTCTTTCTGTTTCTTCACCACGAAAGAAGGAATAGATCCCTAGTCCCCATGCGCTGTGAGTATTTACCTGGTCCGCAACTTTATACGAGGCAAAACCGGGTTTACCTGAGTCGTTCCATACTTCGTTGCTTGGTGGTTCATAGGGGATCTCAGACTGATAGAAATAAGTTCGCCCTGCTTCACCAGTCCAGTAAGTCTGATAATGTTGAAAATGCTCATTAAAAAGTCCGTAGATGGTAACATTGTCCCCGTTTACGATCAGTCCATGATCACTTTTGTTGATCTCCCAATCGGCCCCGGTACCGTGGTCCGCCCTCCATAACCAGAAATGATCTCCGATCACATTATTCGCATTTATTTCCAGGCATGTTTTGGCTGTTCCCGCCAGAGCTCCTCCTATGCGACAATACAGGTCATGCAGGCTGATCGGATTATCTGAACGGTCTATATCATTCTTATTCTTACCTACCTCTATCAGAACCCCGGATTCCTGTAATCCAGCATCTACCATAACTCCGGCAATAATGATCCCCTCAGAATCCTGAATTTTAAGGGCTGAATTCCCGCGGGTCGGGATAAGCGTCGGAAGTCCAAGTCCCAGTACCACGGTATTAGGATGTGAGACTCTGAGTTCTTCTCCAAGTTCATAAATACCGGGTGTTAAAATAAGGTGCTTACCGGATCTCAATGCATAATTGATGGAAGCTGCATCATCTTTTTTATCCGATGCGATGTAAAAGTCATCCAGAGGAATGAGTTTTCCAGGTTCATTACCCTCATTCCAGCTAACCCCGGAAGTGTGGTGTTGAACTTCGGGGACGAAAACGGCATATCCGGAATCATGATCATAGGTAAGAAAAGGTTTATCCCTGATCACCGGTGCGCTTTCAATAACAGTTACCGGAGTTTCGGGCCAGTTTTCATCCGGTGCTCCTTTAACTCCTACAAATACCCGGTTCCAGTTTCCGCCTTCCCACTGACCGATCTCGGAATTCCTGGTGAACCATTGCTGTCCGGAAGTGAGTCCTGCTCGCCCGGTGATGATAGAGTTAGCCAGAACTCCACCGCTGGCCCAGCCTCCTTTATCAAAATTTATATCTCCTGATACATGCATTCTTCTCATAGGAGCTGCCTGCGAAACGGCCCAGTACATCCATTTTTCACCGGTTTCCGGAAACACTTTAAAGTTTTCAGCTCCGCGCCAGAATTGAGTGGTCACATTTGTGTTACGCCCTGAGTATGTTGACTGAACTGCACCGTGAATGACCGTCTGATCGGGCGTTAGGCCCAGTCCCAGTGCCTGAACATAATAATCGACCGTTACCTCCACATCATAAGTTCCGGGTTTAAAGATCAGTGCAAATCGTTGATCCGTGAATTCCTGCCCTGCCTGCTGACGGCTGATTTCATTCAGGACTGCCTGAACGCCTGATGATTCCATCTGCTCATCAAAGATCAAAACGTTTTCACCGAAAATACCCTGATAGGGACTCAGGTTGATCTGAGCATAAGAGGTGGAAATGGCCCCGGGAAGTATGAGCAGTATTGAGAGAAGAATTTTCAAAATAGGATCCTGTTAATGAGTTATTAGAGGAACAAGAAACGAATAATCGGGGGTGCTGTAAATAGCAGCGCGAAGGAAATCGGGCATTAGTATGATTATTAAGTCCCAACATATATTAAGCGGATAGAAAGTAATGGACGATTCTAACAGAAAGAGCATAAATAACTCTATTGCTTTTCAAGCCCTTTGGAGGAAATGTCTACACTCTAATATTCAATTTAATATTAGTAAATACTGTTTTATTTCCTTTATTTGGTTTTGATGAGGTATGAAATCGGGTAAGTATGAGGAAATGAAATGATGGGAAAATTATTATCAGCTTTAGTCTGTGTGTGCTTTTTTTATGCTCATTCATTAGCAGCACAGTCACAAAAAACACATTATTTACCGGCAGAAAAACCTTCGGGATTACCGCTGGTTGAATCCAATGACAACAAAGTAGCCGCCGGTGAAGTCATTAAAGAAATAGTTCATATCAATATGGATCTGGTTCTTTCCGACTTCAGGCCTGAAACACCGGACCGGCCGGGATTGTCTGTATGGGCATTCAGAGAAGATGGGGGACGTCCGAAGATACCGGCCCCATTGATCCGGGTTGAGACTGGTCAAATGATCAATATGACCTTCAATAACACACATCCTGATTCTCTGGTCTATTTGTTTGGATTTAATGAACGAGATGGCACCGGTTCGAATGAACCCATTATTTTTAAACCAGGTGAAACAAAGAACTGGAGTTTCAATGCCGGTAAAGCAGGTACATATCTATACTATGCAGAGATAGGTATACGCTCTGAAGGCCGCTTTAAAGAGAGAGAGCAACTGGCAGGAGCATTCATCATTGACCCTGAAAATTATGAAGGAAACGACGAGATCATCGTATTGAATATTTATAGTACGAGTTATGACTCCACATATGAATATGGATTCCTTGAAGCACTCACCATGAACGGTCGCTCCTGGCCATTCAGTGAAACGTACAAAGCACAGGTTGGAGATTCATTGACCTGGAGAGTGATAAACGCTTCCCGCAGAAATCATCCGATGCACCTGCACGGATTCTATTATGATGTGATCTCCAGAGGAGAAACAACAAAGGATGAAATATATACTCCTGATAATGTTCGAAAGGTAGTAACAGAATTTATGACCGGCAGAACTACTATGGTGGCTGAATGGGTTCCCACAAGGGAAGGGAAATGGGTTTTCCACTGTCATCTGTCATTTCACGTTTCACCCGAAATCAGATTACCTGAAGCGGAAGAAAATGATGAACATCATGTTCATATGGCAGGACTGGTAGTCGGTATCGATGTCCAGCCGGGGGAGACAGACCTGATCTCGAAAGGAGAGACACGTAAAATGAACATGTATGTGAACGAGTATGATGATAATGAGGCTCATAAATATGGTTTCACACTGGATGAGGGTATGAATAGTGAGAATATTGAAGTAAGCCGGCCGGGGCCGCTTTTACTCATGAAACAATATGAGACTACCGAAGTGACGGTAACTAATAATATGAGTCAGTCGACCGGTGTGCACTGGCACGGGCTTGAACTGGATAGCTGGGCAGACGGTGTACCCAATTTCAGTGCTTCGGGTGGTAAGATGTCACCAGCCATAGCACCGGGAGAGTCTTTTACCTACAAATTATCTCATATGCGTCCGGGTACGTTCATATATCACAGTCACCTGAACGATATAGACCAGATAACCGGCGGACTGTACGGTCCGTTATTGGTGCTGCCCGAGGATGAAGTTTACGATCCGGAAACAGACCATGTATATATATTACAGTGGAGAAAGGATATACCCAGTGGGCCCGGAGAGGTCGACGTAAACGGGGTGACCTTTGATAAACCCCTGCAATCAATGACCACAACTGCTGGAATGGAGCACCGTTTGAGGCTGATCAATATAGCCCCTGCAGGAAGGATCATGCTGAAAGTAATGAAAGACAGTGTGGAGGTGCCTATTCAACTCTGGGCAAAAGACGGGGCAGATGTTCCGGCTTCACAGCAGGTAATGGTCACTGAGTCTCAGCGTATTGGGGTAGGTGAAACCATTGACTATTATTTCAAGCCTACGGAGCCGGGTGAATATCAGTTGATGGTAGGGTACAATGACCAAGCCAGCTCAAAGCAAACATGGATTGTAGAAAAGAACTGAAATAGCCTTTATAAAGGCACTTCAGTCATTTAATGCATTGAAAGCTATAACAGTTAGGGCTTTGTCTTATAACTGAGTGGAAGTAATTTTTTCAGTCCAGCTCGGAATATTCATCTGTCATTGCCGAGAGATCATTTAATGGGCGTACTCCATAGATCAGCAGATAGCCTATCATCCAGAACTCCCCGACCGTAGCGGGTATGGTCAAAACATTTAACAGCGAATGACTGATACCCATATAATAGATCAGTGTGCTAATAATGTAACCAAGGCCTCCGGCGATCAGTGTCCGGCCTAACCACAATGGCATTCTATTTGAAATGATCACAATATATCCCATAGGGATAAGCCAAAGTCCAAAGAAAAGCCCTCCTATATTCCACGAATGCTTGATCAAATTACCAATTAGGTCAATTAATATAACCTGATCATCAAAAACGTGAACGGTGGAATTTGCTATCTGGATCGCTGAAGCCATAGAAATGGCACTGATCATTATGATAATTGAATTTACCGTTCCCCAGACACCTAATGCCCAGGCCTGGCCAGCATTGAAATTTTTAAATAACCGGTAAAACCAGAATGCAGCGAGAGCTTGTGAGAGGACAATTATCATTTCAAATAAGAGCCTTATTCTGGAAAGAAACTCCAGGTTGATCAGGTTGGTCAGCGTTTGTTCGGGATCACCCGAAACATAGATCTGAGAATGAAATACCATAAACCCAAATATCCCGGAGATCGCCAGCAACAAATACCAGATTCC
This sequence comes from Balneola sp. MJW-20, assembly GCF_040811775.1. Taxonomy (NCBI): domain Bacteria; kingdom Pseudomonadati; phylum Balneolota; class Balneolia; order Balneolales; family Balneolaceae; genus Gracilimonas; species Gracilimonas aurantiaca. The sequence continues at coordinate 1,884,910 of NZ_JBFNXW010000001.1, read as the reverse complement.
TGTTATTCTGGCTGTTTTGATCAGCTTTCTGTGTTCTTCATTCATGATCTGTCTGTTTTCATAATATTTTCAGTAATACTGCTGCTGATCGCGGTTAAGAAACCGGATTAGAATGGTCCATATTCGTTCGCGGCCATTTCCATGCCTGCGCGATGATCGTTGCAAAGACAACCAGTTCTATAAAGTTGAAAAGTACAAAGAAGGCCTGCCAATCATAACCGATATCAGAAATGATGATAAGTATCGAAATACCGGAATAAAGCAATGCAATGATGATATTCAGCCACTTGTTGAGCGGTGGTTTCAGAAAAACGGAAAGAAAGATCATCAGGGCCGGAATAATTAAGATCACAGAAAAGATCACCAAAAGTCCGGGTGATGTAGGTCCCACAGGAGTTTGAAGCTGCATCATTTTTTCCAATTTCTCAGGGGTCATAAGCTGGAAGTAGTCGGCGTAGATGTACAGGAACATCAAGGAAGTCCAAAGAGAGGCCAGTTTAATTTTTATGTTAACGCTGTAATGGGCTAATGCTTTTGGAGTGGTCTTATCAATACTCAAAATTTCGCTCTTTATTAATAGGTGCCGGGTTATGACGATTAAAACAGGGCATTGTTTCAGACTATTTCAGCAAGATCTTAGCTGGTTGCTCCTCAACTACTGGACATAAAAAAACCTCGCCGTTAAATTACGACGAGGTTGAAAATACTAAGTGCTCACGAGAGGAGTCGAACCTCCACGACCGTTAGGTCACACGCCCCTCAAGCGTGCGCGTCTACCAATTCCGCCACGTGAGCAGGAAGGCAGAAAAGATAGGACTTTTGAGGGACAAAATTCAATACTTTATTAGTCCTGAGTCCTGAGTCCTGAGTCCTGAGTCCTGAGTCCTGAGTCCAAAAAAATCCTACTCCGTTTCCGGAGCAGGATCTATTGCCTACTGATCGTCCTTTCGGACTTTCTCTTTCAGGCGTTGGCGAATGTCATATTGGATCGCTTCATGGTTTTCAAGGAAGACCGTAAAATGATCCTTGCTTAGGATCTTTTGCATTTCCTTGAGATGTTCCTTTCTAAGGTCTATAGCCTCAGCTCTTCTCGTGCGCGGGTGTCTGCGCGTCTTACGCATCGCAGCAACTGCCTTCTTTTCCAGTGTGATAAAGGACTCCCGATAAGCATTTGCTTCAGTTTCATCGAGATCCATATACTCCTTCATAACGGCAATACGGATATCTGCTCTTTCTTCCAGGCTTATGCTGTCTTCGATCCGGTCACGCCGGCGCTCCTGATCCTGAGCCAGTCCCATGCTGCTGATAAGCAATAAGATCCCGGCGGTTAGAGTCCATTTCCTGATGTGTTCTTTCATTTTTCTCTTCTTTTGTGGTTGTTAATTTTACCACATAAATCCGAAGATGAGACGAGCCTGTGTTTGGATTAGTTTTGAAACAGGTGACATTTTTTCCGGTGGGACTCGAAGAATTTAAGCTTAAAAATAAAAAAAGAGGTGATTGCTATAACTCGCCTATGTTAATATTTGAGTTAAAGGATTCCGGTGTGGAAGTAAATAGTTCGGGTCATGGCTGATCCCATTTAAACCTATTATTTAAATATAAGTCCTAAAAAAGGTGCCGAAACCACATCAAATCCCATTCCTGAATCCTTATAACTCAAGACTCTCTAACCAAGACTACAGCCCTACATCTCCTCCAGCTGTCGCTGTGCGTAGTCGTTGTCGGGATCGATCTTCAGTGCCTGCTCGTAATAGGTGCGGGCTTTGTCGGGCTGACCACCGCGATTGATCATGTCACCCATCAGGATCCAGTTCTCGGCATCCTGTGGATTTTCCTTAATCCGGCCGATCAGGTAAGGGATAGCTTCCTGACCGCGATCCGTCATCAGCATCAGCATTACCTTGTTGCGATGTGCGGCAGGGGTATCGCCCAGTTCAATGGCTTTGTCAAAGTCTTTTTCAGCTTCGTCCAGCTTCTCCTGTTGCATAAGGATATTTCCGCGGAGATTGAAGTAGACCGCATTGTCATCCACCAGTTCCAGTGCCTGTTTAATGGATTTGAGACCGATGTCCCATTGGTTCAGCTGCTGCATCACGAGCGCTTCCAGATAAAATGCTTCATGAGATTCAGGATCCTCTTTCTGAAGTTCACGTGCTATGTCCAGCGCGTGATCAATATCCTTTTCTCTTAATAGCTCAAAACCCTTATTTAATTTCTCTTCGAAATTCATTGATGTATTTAATTTTTGTCTGATAAGTCTTCGAATTCTGCGTCTTCAATATGATCCAGAGAACGGTTGCGACCCTGTCTGCTTTGCTGCCCCGAGTCATTTGGCCGGAAACTTCCCTGTCCGGGCCCGGATCCCAAAAACAGGCGATTGATGTATCGTGCTATAAAATAGAACGCTATGATAAAAGCTAAAAACTTTAACATGACTCAGGGTGCAATATGAATATGCATATTACTGTGGATCGGCTTCTCAAAGATCTGTTCTTCAATATAACCTAAATGATCCGGATTATTAACAAAATCGATCTCCGTTGCATTTATTATAATGAGCGGAGACTTACTGTAGTGGTAGAAAAAATGATTATAAGCGTCGTTGAGTTCCTTCAGATAATCCGGCGTGATATGTTGTTCATAATCCCGGCCGCGGTTATCAATATTCTCCATCAGTCTTTCCACTGAAGACTGAATGAAAACAATAAGATCCGGTTGTGCAGCAATACCGGTCATGATGTTGAAGATATTGTCATATAATGCCAGTTCATCCTGGTCCAGATTCAGTCGGGCAAAGATGCGGTCTTTCTCAAAAATATAATCTGAAATGGTGAAGTCATGGAAGAGGTCCTGACTCATCATATTCTGCTGCTGTTTGAACCGGCTGGCTAAGAAAGCAAGCTGTGTCTGGAAAGCATATCGTTCCCGGTCTTCATAAAACTTGGGAAGAAAAGGGTTGTCCTTGAATTCTTCCAGTACCAGACGTGCTCCTCTTTTTTCTGCAAGCAGTGAGGCAAGGGAGGTTTTACCGGCCCCGATCACCCCTTCAATTGCAATAAAGTCGAAAGAATTTGGCATTCCCTGTTAATTTACCAGGTTAAATTAGTCTTTTGAATTCGGATCCCCGGAGCCTCTTCGATCATCGTATCAACATGACGGCCGGTGGCCGGGTCTGACCAGTCGGGCCGGACCTCTTTTAAGGGCATCAGGACGAATAGTCGATCTGTATATTCCGGATGTGGAATGATAAGGTTATCTGCTTCAATGACCAAGTCATCATAAGCAATAATATCAATGTCGAGGGTGCGGGCGGTCCATTTCGGATATCTGGAAGGCCGTCCCTGTTTACGCTCCTGTTCTTTGATCCGGGTCAGCAGTTCATGCGGTTCCATTGCTGTTTCAATCATGGCAACCGCGTTCAGAAAATCATTTTCGGAAGGACCTACCGGTTCGGTCCGGTATATGGAAGAGAGAACCGGGGACTGAGGGGTTATTTCGGTAAGAAAAGTGGCCGCCTCTTTCATTTGCCTATGCGGATCACCCAGATTAGAACCCAATGCTAAGATCACCTTGGCCATGAGTATTCGGCTTCTACATGATCATTAACCCCTTCAATGGGAGGATTCAGCTTACGGAGTCTTACGATCAGTTTATCCAGCTGATCGGAGTGAATGCTCCAGATCTTATTTCCGATCCTGAATGCGAGGTGCTCGATCAGATCTGCAGAGGGTCCGTTCATGATCTCTGAGGTTAGTTCTCTGAGTCCGGCATAGTCCAGCGCGTCTTTCAGGCGATCGGTCTCACCTGGGAGAGTCATATCAAAATATAGACTGAGGTCGACTTCGAAATCATTTCCATCGATCTTTTCCTGTTCATTATGACCATGAAAAGCGTGGAATTTCATTCCTTTGACACGCAGTACATCCATTAAAGACTGGCTACTTCGATACGCTGATGAAGTTCTTCTACCATTCGTTTATGCTTGGGACTGGTAGAGATGCGCTCTTCGACCGTTGATATAGCATGGATCACCGTAGAGTGGTCGCGTCCTCCGAAATGGAGTCCGATGGTCTTTAGGCTGGACTTGGTAAATTTCTTTGAAAGATACATTGCGATCTGACGGGCTTCCACGATCTCCTGCTTCCGGGTCTTCTCCCGTACCTTATTGGTATCGATCCCGAAATAATCACAAACATAATTCTGAATGGATTCAATCGAGATCTGGGTGTGTGACTCCTTAACCATATCCTTCAGCACCCGTTTGGCCATAGAAAGATCAATGTCATCTATATTCTGCAGAGAGGCATGTGCCAGAAGCTTAATGATAGCTCCCTCAAGATCACGCACATTTGATTTAAAATTGTGTGCAATGAACTCAATGATCTCAGGGTCGATCTCAATACCATTGTCGTTCGCCTTGCGCTCCAGAATAGCATAACGGGTTTCATATTCCGGCATTTTTAGATCAGCACTTAATCCCCAGCTGAATCGTGAGATCAGGCGCTCTTCTATATCCGGCACATCTTTAGGCGCGCGGTCGCTGGATAAGATGATCTGCTTTCCGTCCTGATGCAGGGCATTGAAAATGTGGAAGAACTCTTCCTGTGTTTTTTCTTTGCCGCTGAAGAACTGTATGTCATCCACCATCAGCACATCAATGTTGCGATAGAACATGGAGAATTCGCTGGCCCGGTTATTCCGTATGGCGTGTACAAATTCATTGGTAAAAGCTTCGGATGATATATATAGGACAGATTTCTCGTCTCCAAACTTCTCTTTGATCCGGTTACCAATAGACTGGACCAGGTGTGTTTTTCCTAAACCGGTAGGGCCGTATACAAAAAGAGGATTAAAGGAATTTTTACCGGGATTATCTGCGATCGCCATGGCGGCTGATCGGGCCAGACGGTTACAGTCTCCCTCAATAAAGCGTTCGAATACGTAGTTGTTATTGAGATTGGAGTCGATCTTGGTTTTACGGATTCCCGGGATCACAAAAGGATTCTCAATGCGATCCGGATATGAGTCAGGGTATCCGTTTGCTTCCTGTGGTTTGGTTGGCCCCATCGGACGCTGTGGCATTCTGACCGACCTGTTATTTTCAAACTGATCCGACTTCTCCATAACAATAGAATACTCAAGTTTACCCTCGGGTCCTAATACCTTAGCGAGAGTAGACCTCAGCATACTATAATAATGTTCTTCTAACCACTCATACCAGAACTGGCTGGGGACCTGTATAGTAAGGGTGTTATCATCAGATATAGAAACAGGTTTTATAGGCTCAAACCATGACTTAAATTTTTGATAGCTAATGTTGTCTTTAATTATGTCCAGACACTTCTCCCATGCCTCTTCAGCTGTTGTAGCGTGCAATTCCCAATTCCTCCTACTAGACGATTGTAATGTTGTTACCCACGGCTTCAGTTATCCACACCGGAAATCAGAGTGTTTTACCGTTTCTGAGTCTGAAAATGACAATTTATTAGTCACTTGTCAAACGAATAAATTTCTTGAAGCGGAAAGTTATCAACATGTATTATATCATTGTAAGTAACTGGCAGACAATAAATTAAAAGAAATAATAAAAATTCATCACTTTTCACTTGACAGGTCTTAACACCGCCTTAACGACCGATTACACTCATCATAAGGGGGAGGCGGCCACCGGTGAAAAACTTTTCAACAAGTTATCCACATTTTAAAATGCAAGTATATAGAAGCGCTTCCATGAAAAAAATCGTGCCAAATCAATGCCCGAAAACTAAAAATCTATCCTTATTGTCGTAGTCCTGCTTCAGCTGTGCATTCCAGCCATTTTCAGTTAAAATATTTTTGCTTTTTGGTCCCTGAAACTCACTGATCTCGAGGTAAGCTTTCCCGTCTTTTTTTAGGTGCTTTTTAGCAAAGCGACTGATGCCCGAATAGATCTCTTCAGTGGAGGTACAAAACAATGCGGCTTCGGGCTCAAATTCTCTAACTTCAGCATCCAGCCCAGCTCGTTCATTTTCTTCTATATAAGGAGGATTGGATATGATGATATCGAAGGTGTCGGAGAGTTTACTGTCCAGAAAATCGTCCAGAATAAAATGAATGTCCGTTTCATTATGCCTGGCATTTTCTCTGGCAATAGCCAGAGCTTCTTCCGAAATATCAGTGGCGGTTAACTGCCACTCGGGCCGCTCTTTTTTTAGTGCGATGGGTATGCACCCGGATCCGGTGCCAAGATCAATGACATTTAATGCAGTGTCAGAGGGATAATGATCCAGAATAGATTGAACCATTTGCTCTGTTTCAGATCGGGGTATAAGAACCCCGGGCCTGACTTTGATAAGCGTATTCAGGAAATCGGTTTCACCAGTAATGTATTGAAGAGGTTCGTGCCGGGAACGTCGTATTACCATCGGACGTAATTTTTCCAATTCATCCGATGAAAGAGGGCGGTCGTATTTCAGGTAGAGATCCAGACGTTTGATCTGCAGGACATCTGCCAGCAGCCACTCGATAGACATCCGTGGTGAACGGACCTCTTTCTCTTCAAAATATTCTGTAGCCCATTCCAGCATGGTCAATACCGTCCAATAGGATGGTACTTCAGCCATAGGCTATTCTTCCTCTTTTTCCTCAGAAGGTTGTTCTTCCTGAACCGTTAATCCGTAACGCTTGCTGAAGTCAAGAATAAAATCGATCACATTAGCCTCCACATTTCTTTCCTCGGAAAGAGAAGATCCTCTGAAGCCCATTCTGCCGCCGGTCTTCTTAAGAATGATCTTATTGTGTTTAGGAGTGCTTTCAATGATGCAGGTCAGAGTAACACTTGAGTTGATCTGTTTTTCGTACTCTTCATAAACCGCCACGAAAATATTCTCACTACTGCCTTCCGGAGAATGCTCGTATAAAAATTTAGGTTCATAATCAGTGAAGAGTTTGGCTGACATCCTGCGAAGCGTTGCAGTTGGTCCAAATACCAAATAAGTTGTGTGTGAATTCATGCTCAGTAGCTTGAATTAATTATTTTAGGTGTCATCTTACAAATTTGTGCTGAAAATAAGAGGTTATTCAATCAAGGCAATAAGAAAATGCATAATTTTTCGTTTATGAGCCTGTTTATACCCTCATTCTTATTAAACAATCCTAATTCATGAAGCATTCACTAAAGTTTATCGGATTACTGTTTCTGATGTTGTTTGTCAGTCAGTCTGCCATGGCACAGTTCGGAGAGCCCGAGGTTAAAAGAAAGACCAGTCCGAGAAATTTATATGATGAAGGTTTCAGAAACGGGTATGCTGTTTATATTGCTCTGAACGATTTTGGCTTTGGTGTAAGCGGGCAGTATCGTAAAGTCCTCAATCCCTATACTGAATTATTGATCACAGCAGGAGTGGGTGGTCTGCGGGATCCTTCCGAACAGACCTTTATAGATTATACATTCGGATTCAGGACCATCCCCGATAAATACCGAAGGGTGGTTAATTTCCCCATCTTTGTAGGATTTAAACAGAGGGTATTTCCGGAGGCTATACAGGATAATTTCCGGCCATTTTATTCTCTGAGCGGAGGTCCCGTCTTTGCACTGTCTGTACCTTACTTTGATGATACCAATGATAATGGGTTCAGGGAGAATGATCGGCTGCTCTATGGATTTAATGAGAATGTATATGATGTATTTACGGGATGGGGTAATACCAAATCTCATTTTGGCTTCGGTGGTGAGTTTATTCTGGGGGTGGATTTCGGAGAAAATTTTGCAAGTCTGACCAGTGTGCAGTTTGGTTACACCGTTCGTTATTTTAATGAAGGAATACAGATCCTGGAGCCGTTTAAACCGGACCTTTCGGAACAGGGATTTCCTCAGGATAATAACAATGACGGCCTGGTGGATGTTGAGCCCTTTAATGACAAAAGAAAATTCTTTGGCTCTGTACAGATAACCTTCGTATTCGGGATCATGCGTTGATCCTGCAGTATCGCTGAATTTATAATCGAACGAGTTATTTAGAGGCTGATTCTGGCAAACCAATTCTCAGGTTCAGACAGGTCGTCCAGAATAAGATCCGGATTGTGTTCACTCAGCTCTTCTTTGCCAAACTTACCGGTAGTCACTGCCACACACTTCATGTTGGCTTTTTTTGCACAGATAACGTCCCGCGGGGTATCTCCGATCACTATAAAACGAGCAGGATCAGGATCCACGCCAAGATGTTTGCGCACCTTATCGAGGGCGATATGCGGCAACTGATTGCGATCGCTATGATGTTCTCCGAATGCGCCAAAAGAAAAATTATGGAAGATCTTTGCCGCTTTAAGTTTGGTTCCGGCCGCATTGGGATAATTACCGGTTAGTAATGCAGGTATAAATTCCGGTTGACTAAAGTAATCTAGAGCCCAATCTATATGATCATGGCGGGTGACATCATTGCTGCTGAGTCGGTTCTTGAGTCGGTTCAGGTAAGCAGATTTCATGGTCTGATATAATTCCTGATCATAGTCATGATTCACCAGGAAAGAGGTGAATATGTCATGATCGGTCCGTCCCGAAAAAGGATCGGTTTCCATATCCGGATAATCGATCTCCAGTTCGTCCAGGATCTCGCGAAGAAGCGGGCGGTTAAAATGTTCATTAACGGTCAGAAGGGTGCCGTCGATGTCAAAGAGGATGACCCAGGGATGATTTTGACTCAAAATGATGAATGAATTTAAATTTCACGTAAAATAAGCATTCTAACGATGAAATGGCTTTAAGTACATGTTAATTCGTTTTACCTTTCAGGGTAATTAAATAACCAACAACCGGAGATATAAAGGATGAGTTATATAGAAGACGTTCATGCACGTCAGGTAATAGATTCACGTGGTAATCCTACCATTGAAGTAGATGTGACCTTAGAGTCTGGAGCAATTGGCAGAGCGGCAGTACCCTCAGGTGCTTCAACCGGCGAACATGAAGCTGTTGAACTGAGAGACGGGGATAAAAGCTATTTCATGGGAAAAGGAGTTCAGAAGGCAGTAGATAATGTGAACTCCACGATCGCTGATGAACTGATAGGCATGCCTGTATTTAATCAGGTACACCTGGATCATTTTCTGATCGAACTGGATGGAACTGAAAATAAAGGCAACCTTGGAGCGAATGCTATCCTGGGTGTATCCATGGCCTGTGCAAAAGCGGCCAGCTCAGAACTGGGGATGCCCCTTTGGAGATACGTGGGTGGCGTGAATGCTAAAGTAATGCCTGTTCCAATGATGAATATCATCAACGGTGGTTCGCATGCAGATAATAGCGTGGACCTTCAGGAATTCATGGTAATGCCTGCCGGAGCAGAAAGTTTTTCTGAGGCAATTCAGGTTGGGGCAGAAATATTTCATAACCTGAAAAAAGTACTGAGTGATAAGGGATATAGTACAGCGGTTGGAGATGAAGGCGGTTTTGCACCGAACCTCAAATCTAATGAAGAAGCGATCGAAGTGATCTTGCAGGCGATCGAAAAAGCAGGTTATACACCGGAAGAAGATGTACTGATAGCCCTGGATCCGGCAAGCTCTGAGTTCTATAATACAGAAACCGGACTCTATGAGTTTAAGTGGAGCGATAATTCCAAGAAAGACACCGATGAAATGGTCGCTTTCTGGGCTGACTGGGTGGATCGTTTCCCAATCATTTCTATTGAAGACGGTATGGCGGAAAATGACTGGGATGCCTGGAAAAAACTGACAGAAGCGGTCGGCGATAAAGTACAGCTGGTAGGAGACGATCTTTTTGTTACTAATACCGACCGACTTGCTAATGGCATCGAAAAGGGGATCGCAAACTCTATTCTGATCAAAGTGAATCAGATCGGTACCCTTACAGAGACTCTCGATGCGATCGAAATGGCACATAAGAACAGCTACACAGCTGTGATCTCACACCGGTCCGGCGAAACTGAGGATGTGACTATCGCTGATCTTGCGGTTGCAACTAATGCAGGCCAGATCAAGACCGGTTCTATGAGTCGTACCGACCGTATCGCTAAGTATAATCAGCTGCTGAGGATCGAAGAAGAGCTGGGCGAGAGCGCGATCTATCTCGGCCATGATGCCTTCGGACTATAATAATTGCAGTTAATAAATGGGGATCGGGACAGTTCAAGGTTTCGATCCCTGTTTATCTAAGTTGAGAGTTGACTGATAACTCTGGATCTCTAACTGACGTTTAACGATCTGTATTCAATGAAGAAACTTACGGCTTTAATATTAGTTACTATTTTCACATTAGGTGTCCTCAGGGCCCAGGACGATTCCATTGCTGCAGAGCTGGATGGGCAGCAGCTGATCACCTTTCTGCAGGATAACTACTCGGTTAGTACATCTCTGTCTTACAATGGTGCCCGGGATTATATGTTTCAAGATTTTGACACTCTGAACGGGGGAGTCAGAGGAGTGTATTCCGGTTATACTTATACCTACTCAGGAAGCCCGGATCGTATTGAAGCTCAGGAAAATGGATTCAATACGGAGCATACCTGGCCGCAGAGTTTCTTTGATCAGGACCTGCCGATGAGAAGCGACATTCACCACTTGTTTATCACCCGTGTGGATGTGAATGGTGCGAGAAGCAATTTTCGCTTTGATGAGATCCCGGACCAGCAAACCTCTACGTGGTATCGTCTGGATCAGAATCAGAGTTCCATCCCGACGAGTAATATCGATGAGTACAGTGAACTTTTAAGTAATACTTCCTTTGAACCGAGAGAAGATTTTAAGGGAAATATCGCCAGGGCGATCTATTATTTCTGGACAGTTTATCAGGACGATCCCAGTATCACCGGAGATGCAACGAATAACGCAGCCTTTTTTGAGGAGATGAAACCAGTCTTGCTTGAATGGCATGACATGGACCCCGTAGATCAAAGAGAGGTTGAACGCTCTCTGGATATTGAAGGTGTGCAGGGTAACCGTAATCCGTTCATTCATGATACAACACTGGTACGAAGAGCCTACTATGGGGCCAGCGGGGTAAGTATTGAAGAACCGGATGCCCTTCCCTCAGGGATACGTCTGGATCAGAATTATCCGAACCCGTTTAACCCGGTCACAAATATTCCATTCAGTCTGGATCAAAGCAGAAAGGTGAGCCTGAAAGTATACAGCCGAAACGGTAAACTGGTACAGACGATTACGGAGCAGTCATACCCGGCTGGGAATCACACTGTACGGTTCGACGCATCGGGTCTTTCAAGTGGTGTTTACTATTATATCCTGAAGGCCGGATCGCAACAGATCCTCAAGAAAATGACCCTGATCAAATAAGATCCCTCTGAATGAGAGCTGCCAATGCATATTGATCACCTTGAATTAAGGAATTTCCGGAATCATTTGGACACGAAAGTGGACTGGGTACCGGGCCTCAATGTGATCACAGGACCGAACGGTGCAGGTAAGACCAGTCTGATCGATGCGATCCATTATTTGTGTATGTCGAGGAGTTTTGTGAGCAACTCTGATATGTATGTGATCCACCAGGATGAAAGTTATTTTATGATCAGCGGACAGTTCAAAGGTAATATCCGCAAAGAATTTAAGGTCAGCTGTTCTTACTCACGAGGAGAAGGAAAAAAGATATTTGTTAATGACTCTCCCCTGGATCGCCTTTCGGACCTTATCGGTATGGTGCCGGTAGTAGTACTGGCCCCTGACGATAAAAAGCTAACTTTGGAAGGGCCGGTTGAGCGTCGTTCTTTTATAGACGGGTTTATCAGCCAGATCTCACCGGCTTATCTCAGAGACCTTATTGAATACCGTAAGATCCGCAAACAACGAAATACCTTATTACAGGAATTCAGAGGGCCGCGTGAACAGCTGGAGATCTATCTGGAACCCTGGGATATGCAGCTGGCAGAAGCAGGCGCCAGAATTGTATCACGCCGCAAAGAAGTACTGGATAAATTCAGTCACTATCTGGAAAACGATTATACCCTTATCTCCGGCATGGATATGACTACCCGGCTGGAATATCAGACCTTTTGCAATGCCGGTGCGGAAGTGGATGAGATCCGTGATGAGTATTTGCAGCTGCTTTCCGATGCCAGGGATAAAGAGATCGAACGCGAGCAAACGACCATCGGCCCGCACCGGGATGAGATCGTCTTTTATCTGAACGACTTTGAGCTGAGGAAGTACGGATCTCAGGGACAGCACCGCTTATTTGCTCTTTCATTAAAGCTGGCCCAGCTGCACTATTATTCAGACGAACTGGATGATCTGCCCATTCTTATGCTGGATGATGTTTTTGGAGATCTGGATATTTCCAAGATTGAGATATTACTGAATGCTCTGCAGGAACACAAAGGTCAGACCTTTATAACTTCAGCTAATCCGGTACCCTTTAAGGATTATGTTGATTTTGACGGAACTAATAACAAGTTTTATCGGGTAGATCAGGCCGAAATAATACCGGCATGAATTTAGAATTAAACCAGACATGTGAGATTCGATCCTCCGAAATCCCTGAATGATGTACTTAAAGAGTACCTCGACAAATTCCCGCGAAAGCATCAGCTGAAGCAGGGGATGATCCTGTCGTATTGGGATGAGGTAGTTGGGGAAAGGATCGCCTCTCAGACCGAGGATCTTCACTTTGAAGGCACGAAACTGGTCATGAGGGTCAAGAATCCCTCCTGGCGACATGAGATCCATGCCAACCGGTTCAATATAATCAAGAGGCTGAATGCCAGGATCAATTCGGACGTAGTCACCGAACTTATTGTTCGTGCTTAGTTGAATTAGGTGCTTTCCAAATCTATATTAGTGCATGGCTGATAACCCCTTCCAATCGCTCAAAGAGGCATTAAGAGAATTATTTGGTAAAGTAACGGGTCCCGGTGTCGAGGAAACGCAGGTAAAGTATGCCCGCCGGGAAAAAGTGATCGTATTTATTGCAGCCTATATCATGGCCATATCGCTCTGGTTTATCGTTAACCTGAATGGAAACTTCTCTATCAGTATCGAAATGCCGGTCATTATCGGAGATATTCCCGAGGATATGGCGCTTACCAAAGGTCTCCCGGAAAGTGTAAATGTGGAGATGACCGGTGACGGCTGGAAATTGCTCGGGCTTTATAATGATCCTCCTCCAGTATCCATTGATGTTAATCAAACTGAGGTGAACGTATTTGAGCAGGTGAGGCAAAGCCTGAGTTCCGAACAGGACCTGAGTGTGACCAAGGTTGATCCGCTGATCATAAATATCAGTATGGAAGAGAAAGTGAGTAAGAAGGTACCGATCATTATCGAAAGCAGAATAACTTACCGAAGTCGTTATGGGATGATCGGAGAACCGCGCATTGTGCCTGATTCAATGACCATAACCGGTGCAAGGTCTCAGGTCAGTAATATTGAAGATTGGGTAGTAAGTGATACATTGATTCTTAATGATATAGATAAGGATATAAATACCAGTATACCGATCACCAATAAAAATCCTTTGGTCACGATTTCAGATGAGCAACTGCAATACCAGGCAGATGTCTCAGAGTTTACTGAAGGTGAAAGCAAAGTTTATATAAGCACAAGGGGGCTTCCCAGGGGACAGAATGTAAATTATAATCCTTCAATGGTGACTATTAAGTACGATGTGCCTATCGAGCAATATGCGGATGTGGAGAATATCAATCCCTTTGAAGCATATGTTAACTATGAGCAGATCCTTATTGACTCTACCGGGTTTGTAACCCCCGAGATCGAACTCATAGACGATCGTTTTGAACTGCGCCTACGTAGTTTTCAGCCAAACTCAGTGGCCTATTTCAGCGTACTGGATCAGTAGGTCAGCCGAGAAGCAATAACCCGGGACCATCAATAATTCAGATTATAAATGAAGGGCTTCGAAAGCGATCCAGATCTGTTTATTTTGGCTCGGCTTCCCGGATATCCTGTCAAAAACACTAACACCCTAACACAATAGCACGCTAACACATTAACACGTTAGCACGTCAGCATAAAACCCTTAATCCAGCTCTTTCTCAAAGGGGGCAATAACTTCATCCACAGAGCGGGTATTTTCAAAATATTCCAGCACCTTCAGCATCACCTCGTCTACCAGAATATCGGGACAGGAAGCACCGGAGGTGATCGCTATTTTCAAAGGTTCTTTTCCGCCGGGCAGCCAGTCGATCGTCGTTCTTATTTCTTTGTCCCACTGGTTAAAGTGACGGATCTCAGCCCTGGAGATCAGTTCCTCTGAGTCACGGACATGAAAAGTCGGGAAGTGCTCTTCCAGGATCTCTACCAGGTGCATGGTGTTGGACGAATTATAACCCCCGACGACAAGAGCAAGATCAGCATCACATTGGGTGAGTTGAAGCGTGGCGGACTGATTCTCATTTGTGGCGTAACACAGTGTGTCTGTTGTATCGGCAAAATGATCAAGGATATCTGATTCGCCAAACTTTGATATGGCTGCTTCCTTCAGGATATCCATTACATCCTGAGTCTCCGTCGCAAGCATGGTGGTCTGATTGATCACACCAAAACGTTGCAGGTCCTTTTGAGGGTCGAATCCCGGGGTCGATTTGTGCCCAAAATATTTCTCAAAGTCGGAGGCATCTTTTTCTCCGGTCATAAGTTCAGCAAGGATCTTTGCTTCCTCCGGATTGAGTACGACTACTACTGCAGAGTGATCGGCACTGTGCGAGAAGGTGGCACGTGTCTCCTCATGCTGATATTTGCCGTGTACGACCAGTGCATAATCTTTTTTACCCAGCTGTTTACCACGTTTCCAGACCTTCTCTACAAAAGGGCAGGTAGTGTTATACTGATAAGGGTCGATGCCAACTTTCTGCAATTCTTCCTGAATTTCCAGAGTGGTCCCGAAAGCGGGTACAATAACAATGTCCTCGGATGATAGAGAGGAGATCGGGATCCTTTCAGTACCGTCCGTATCAAATAGAAACTTTACGCCTCGATCCAGCAGATCCTCGTTCACGGTAGGATTATGGATCATTTCACTTAGCAGGTAGATATTCTTATCGGGATGTTCTGCTACAGTGCGGTAAGCAATATCGATGGCATTCTCTACTCCATAGCAGAAACCAAAAAACCGGGGCACATAAAATTGTACAGGTCCGAAATCCAGTACAGATGGCTGCAGATCTTTTTTCATCGGATCCATCACTTTAGTAGCCTCCTTTACCTTTCGGATCACAGGAGATTTATACATTTCAGGGATGTCGAACTTTTTTCTGGCCACTTTTTGAAGTGTTAAAGTGTTAACGTGTATGTGTTGATGCAGAACATTATGTGCTCAAATATCATTTACCGATTGTATTCAATTTATCGGGAAAAGGGACCTTTATGTTTTCATAATTGCAAATGAACACATTCACACGTTAAGCGATCTCATCCACTTCGTCCATCTTCACACCAACGAGGCGGGATACACCGGTTTCTGGCATGGTCACCCCATACATCATCTCAGCTTTACTCATGGTTTTCTTATTGTGAGTAATGATGATGAACTGGGTATCGTGACTGAATTCTTTGATCATTTTGGCAAAGCGTTCAATATTCGCATCATCCAGGGGAGCATCTACCTCGTCGAGTACGCAGAAAGGAGAGGGCTTTACCAGGTAGATCGCAAAAAGCAGGGCAATAGCGGTCAGGGTTTTTTCACCACCGGACAGCTGTGAGATGCCGGAGGGTCGCTTCCCTTTTGGCTGAGCCTTGATCTCGATGCGGGCCTCCAGGGGATCTTCCACATCTTCTTCAATGATCAGATCACAGTAATCGTCTTCATGGAACAGGGTCTTGAATACCCGTTGAAAATTGGTTCTAATTCTTTCAAAAGTAGTGTTGAACCGGGCCGTTGCCGTCTCATTGATCTCATGAATGGTTTCGAGCAGTTTCTCTTCTGCATCTGTAAGGTCCTGTATCTGGCCCTCATAGAAATCAAGCCGCTCTTTCTCTTCCTTATATTCTTCAATTGCGAGCGGGTTGACATCCCCGATCTTATTCAGCTTTTGCCGCAGCCAGCCGATACGTTCTTTGGCTTCTTCGGGACTTTTATCCTCCGGAAGCTCCTGCTCAACCTGCTTCATCAGGATCCCGTAGGTCTCCCAGATATGGTCAGCCAGTGACTGTATCTGCATCTCCATCTTCTCTTTGGCCATTGCCAGATGGTGTACCAGTTCCATATTTACTTCTTTACGGCGGCGAACTTCTTTTAGTTCTTTTTCGATCTCATTGATCTTACCTCGCTGCCTTGCTGCTGCTTCTTCTGCTTTCTGAAGCTGCTCATCTGCTTCGGCTTTTAATTCCTTGTTGGAAGCCAGTTCTTCCTCGAGTCCTTCGATCTGCTCTTTATACCCTTTGATACGCTCTTTACTTTCCTCAGTCATCGAACTTCGGGATTCGATACGTGATTCCACATTACCAATACCGGATTCTGCACGGCGAATATCCTTCTCCAGGTTGTCAACCTTGTTCCTGAGGTCCTGATGCTTCAGCTGAGCATCATTATACCGGCTTTGAGCAATAGCCCTTTCCTCTTCCAGACTTTCAAGCAGCTCTTTCTTTTCATTCTGAACTTCGTCCAGTTCCAGCAGTTTGTTCTGCAGTTCTTTCTGTTTGGGCTGAATGGAATTTAGTTCTTCCTGTGCAGTACCTTCACTGCTCTTCAGGTGATCTTTACGATTCACCAGTTCACTGATATTCTTTTGGTAGACCTGAACTTTGGAGCTCAGACTGTGCTGTTGCTGCTCGAGGCGACGGACTTCCTGCTCTCTTTCTTTTAAAGCCTGACTGAGTGCAGCTATATCCAGTTTTTCATACTTGGTCACGATCTGCTGCAGGTACTCATCAAGTTTAGTGATCTCTTTGTCGGTTTTCTTCAGCTCAGACTCAAGCTTTTCGATCTTATCTTTGAGTCCAACACGAACACCAGCATTCTTACTTTTAGAGCCACTTTTGTAGAATTTATTTCCGGTGATCACTTCACCTTCATAGGTAACACCAACAACCTCAGAGTTGCTGACCTCTTTGAATGCATCCTCAACAGAATCGAATGTCAATACGTTACCCAGTAGTAATTGCTTAAGGGCCGAGTATTCTCTTTTTGATTTGACCTGGTCAAACAAGCTGCCGTCCTGCACCTCATACTTGGCGGATAACTGGTCCAGTGGTATAAAGGTAGCTTTACCCTTTTTCTGATCACGGAGGATCTTAGCAGCCTGCTTTGCCTCATCCAGAGTCTTTACTACCACGTAGTTCAAAGCATCCCCAAGTGCTGCTTCAAGTGCTACCGCATGTGTTTCATCCGTATTGAAGATCTCCGATACTGTAGTCATTTCCTTGAAATCGAAGCGGTGCTTTTCTATCAGATACTTTACGGAATTAGGAAATGCTTCATTAGAGTTAGCCAGTTCATTCATGAGACCGATCTCAGATTCCAGGGAGGCTTTCTTCGAGCGAAGGGTCCTCATTTCATCTTTGATCTCATTCTGTTTATCGGCAAACTGCTCTCTCTTCTCACGGGCTTCTTCCAGTTCCTTTTCCAGTTCATCCCGGTTCACGACCAGTTTTTCCAGCTTATTTTCGATAAGTCCTTGTTCACCATTGAGGTTATCGATCTCATCGTTAAGGTCGGTGATCTCATCATTGATACGCTCCAGATCCCCTTCGGTATTCTCGAGGCGAGACTCGATCTTAATTCTTCTGGTCTGCAGCTGATTCAGTTCATTGCTGGTGGCACTGAATTGTACTTCGATCTCATACAGATCGTGACGTTCTCTGTTATACTGCTGCTGGATCTGGGAATACTTCTTTTTGGATTCTTCCAGGGATCGCTCGGAGCGTTCCAGGTCTTCATCAAATGACTCAAGCTTAGAGCGGCTGGAATCGAGTAACTCGGTTAATTCCTTAAGATCAATCTGCCCCTGTTCAATGTCTTTGGCATATTCAGCAATGACCTTTTTCTCATTTTCGATCTTTTCCCGGGTAATACGAAGCGTGGTATCGGCATCACGGATAGCATTGTGCAGCTGGCTTACTTTTCGCTGAGCCTCAGCCTGTTGCCGCTCTTTTTCGACCAGCTGCTGTCTTGCCTTCTCATCATTTTCTTCCAGCTCTTCATTGAGCTTACTGATCTCTTTCTTCTCTTTGTCGGCATTATCGATCCTTTCCTGCAGAGGCTCCAGTTCAGATTGAATTTTCTTATGGTCATGCAGGGTCAGTCCCTTATCGAGCAGCTCCAGTTCTTCCTTGTAAACCTTGGCTTTTTCTGCCTTTTCGGCCTGTATCTCAAGAGAACGAGCTTTTTTTCGAAGTTCGATTAACAGGTCATCCACTCGCTGAAGATCTTTCCGGGTCTCATCGAGTTTGCGAAGGGTCTTTTTTCGCTGATCCTTATATTTGGTGACTCCGGCGGCTTCTTCAAATAATCGTCGGCGGTCATTATTCTTATCATTCAGGATCTCTTCTACCATTTTAAGCTCGATCACGGAGTAGGCATCTGAGCCCATACCGGTATCCATAAAGAGTTCCATGATATCCTTTAGTCGGCAGGAAGTATTATTGATAAGGTATTCACTGTCGCCGGACCGATAAAGTCGTCTGGTAATCGTAACTTCACTGTATTCCAGAGGAAGGATCCCTTTATCATTTACGAAGGTGAGGGATACCTCGGCCATGCCCAGCGCTTTTTTCTGGGCAGTACCATTAAAGATCACATTGGCCATTGCAGATGAGCGCAGCAGTGACGGACGTTGTTCACCCAGAACCCATCTCAGGGCATCTACAATATTAGACTTTCCGCAGCCATTCGGCCCGACAATAGAAGTGATTCCGCTGTCGAACTTGACCTTGGTCTTGTGTGCAAAACTCTTAAAGCCCTGCAGATTAAGTTCGGATATATACATAGATTATTTAAAAGCGATTAAGACCTGCTGCCTGCTGATTTCATTCAGCGGTTTAGACAGTCATGATCTCTTCTTCCTTATGACTCAGCAGCTCTTCAACAAGTTCAGTGTGCTTGTCAGTGGCTGCCTGAACATCTTCTTCTGCTTCAAATTTCGAGTCTTCGGGAAGTGAGTGCTCATCAACGGCTTTTTTGATGGCGTCATTGGCGTTTCTGCGTGCATTACGGATACTAATCCGGGCCTGTTCAGCGATCTCTTTGGTCTTTTTTACGAGTTCCTTTCGTCGCTCTTCGGTAAGCATAGGCAGCGGGATCCGGATGATCTCCCCATCATTGCTCGGATTCAATCCCAGTCCGGCAGACATGATCGCTTTCTCGATCGCTTCCATTGATGATTTATCATATGGAGAAACGGTGAGCATTCGCGGGTCGGGTGCACTGACATTGGCCAGCTGCTGAAGTGGAGTCTGAGACCCATAGTATTCTACTTTAACTCCGTCGATCAGCGCAGGACTTGCTTTACCGGTTCGGATGTGAGAGAGTTCTTTTTTAAGAAAAGAAACCGCTTCATCCATGTGCATGTCA
Source organism: Balneola sp. MJW-20 (assembly GCF_040811775.1). Lineage (NCBI taxonomy): Bacteria > Pseudomonadati > Balneolota > Balneolia > Balneolales > Balneolaceae > Gracilimonas > Gracilimonas aurantiaca. Next base: position 1,865,433 of record NZ_JBFNXW010000001.1, on the reverse strand, counting down.
GCTTCGTCGATAAGGTCTTGTAATTCTTGTGGGATCATAATTCTATACTGTTGTTGCACTATACCTTTATATGATGTCCGAAGTTAAGAAAACTGGGGGTTAAGCCAAACTCCGGAATATGTCTTAAACCTCTGCAAAGACCCTGCAACCCGATAAGGCAGTGATCAAATCAGTTACTATGAATTACAGTTCAGAGAAGCAGATGACTTTTCTGACTGCTAAAGGTTATTCAATAGCAGTCAGGTTACAGAGGTTTTAAAAGTCTTAATCCCAGATTACGGTAGTACCTTCATCCGACCCTTCGACTACGATCCTTTTCAGGGCTCCTTCATTATTCATGTTGAAAACAATGATAGGAGTCTCATTTTCTCGGCAGAGGGTAAATGCAGTAAGGTCCATAACGGATAATCTTCTTTTCAGCACTTCGTCACCGGTAATGGTGTCAAATTTCTTGGCATCCGGATTCTTTTCCGGGTCCGAATCAAAGATCCCGTTAACACGGGTTCCTTTTAAGATCACTTCCGCTTCGATCTCAATTGCACGTAGAGATCCGGCAGTATCTGTGGTGAAATAAGGGTTTCCGGTTCCGGCACCAAATATCACCACACGACCTTTCTCCAGGTGACGAACGGCACGGCGTCGAATATACGGCTCCGCTATTGCTTCCATACGAATGGCACTCATCAGACGGGTCTGAACGCCGCTTCTTTCCAGGGCATCCTGCAGGGCCATTGAATTGATCATAGTGGCAAGCATTCCCATATAATCTCCCTGAACGCGGTCCATCCCTTCTGTAGCACCTTTCACACCACGAAAGATATTACCGCCACCGATCACGATGGCTACCTGTATCCCTTGTTCCTGGATGGATTTTATTTCTTTAGCATATTTACTGAGAACATCACCATCAATACCGTGTCCCTGTTCTCCTAATAATGCTTCTCCGCTAAGCTTAAGTAGTACGCGTTTATATGTCCTGGCCAAAATCTGCTTGGTTTATTTGATTATAGGGCAAAAAAAAGGCTGACCCCGTATCACGGGGGCAGCCTAATGTAGTAAAAATCTGATTAAGCCTCTTCGCCTAATTGAAGACGATGGAAAGCTTTAACCGTTGGCGCATCATTTTGCTTCAGGTAATCCTGAACAGATACGCTGTTTTCTTTTACGAATTTCTGTTCCAGAAGAACTCTTTCTTCGTAAAATCTTCGGAGTTTACCCTGAGCTGCTTTCTCAGCAATATGCTCAGGTTTTCCTTCATTCAGAAGTTGCTCTTTCGCGATCTCTAATTCTTTTTCGATCAGGCTGGAGTCCACACCTTCGCGGTTCACTGCGATTGGTTTCATGGCAGCTACCTGCATGGCAACATCTTTTCCGATGTCTTCACTTGGCAGGTCGCCTTCAAATTCTACGATCACACCAAGCTGGTTGCCCGGGTGGATGTAAGAAATGAGACTGCCTTCACTCTCAGCATAGATCACTTTACTGATCTCAATCTTCTCGCCGATCTTTCCAACCATTTCTTCGAGATGCTTCTCAATGGTCAGGCCGTCAATTTCAAGCTTCAGAAGGTCATCAATGTTGTCGATCTTGTTATCAAATGCAGCATCCAGGAATGACTGTGCGTCGTTCTGGAAGTCTTCGTTACGTGCAACAAAATCAGTTTCGCAGTTGATCTCGATAGCCGCAGCTCTTGAACCATCCTCGGTAACCTTACTGAGGATAAGTCCCTGATTAGCTTCACGGTCAGCTCTCTTTTCAGATACTTTCTGACCTTTCTTGCGAAGGAGGTCAACAGCTTTGTCGAAATCTCCGTCGGCTTCAGCCAGTGCCTTCTTGCAATCCATCATACCGGCACCGGTCATGTCGCGTAATTTTTTTACGTCAGCAGCAGAAATGCTCATGGGTTCTTGGAATAGTTTTAAAAGTTGAAATTATTCTTCTTCGTCGTTGCTGTCAGCTGAATCATCAGCTTTTGCAGAGGTGTCTTTTTTGTCAGACTTTCTGCGTCGGCGTGAGCGAAGTTTCGCACTGCCTTTAGCGTCTTTAACATCATCTTCGCTGGTGTCCTGCTTGGCTTCTGCAGCAGCTTCTTCCATCAGCTCTTCTTCTGCATGAGCTTCACGCTCAGCATTTCCTTCGATGATCGCGTCAGCAACCTGGGTAGTGATCAGCTGGATCGTTCTTGCAGAATCATCGTTACAAGGGATGATGTAATCTGGAACATCCGGGTCACTGTTAGTATCAACCATAGCAATGATAGGAATGTGCAGCTTAATAGCTTCACTCACAGCCAGGTGTTCTTTAATAATGTCTACTACAAAAATAGCACCCGGTAATCGGGACATGTTCGCAATACCACCAAGGGTATTTTCCAGTTTGTCCTGCTCACGCTGAAGCATCAGACCTTCTTTTTTGGTCAGTTCTTCCATTGTACCGTCGGTCTTCATGCGCTCGATCTCTTCCATTCTGTTAATGGACTTACGAACAGTACTGAAGTTAGTGAGCATACCACCTAACCATCGGTGAGTGATATATGGCATACCACAACGAACGGCTTCGGTCTTTATAATGTCGGTTGACTGCTTCTTGGTACCTACGAAGAGAATGGTTTTACCGGCTCTTGCCAGTTTTTGCACTTCATCAAGTGCTTCCTGCAGGTAGTTTCGTGACTTTTTAAGGTCAATAATGTGGATCCCGTTTCTTTGCATGAAGATGAATTCTTTCATCTTCGGGTTCCAACGGCGGGTGAGGTGACCGAAATGGGCACCTGATTTTAGTAGATCTTCTACTGAGGCTGCTTTAGGCATAGTTTAAGTATGTATGTTTAGGTTAATCCTCTACGCGGATCATTCCCGAACACTAATCCCGACGCTGAGGCCGGGACACCAAGTGCAGGGTCACCACGTATGCGTGATTGTTAAATTTAAAATCTGTGTACGTATTAACGCTTGGAGAACTGGAATTTCTTACGGGCCTTAGGCTGTCCGTATTTCTTTCTCTCCACCATTCGGTCATCACGGGTAAGTAATCCATGACCCTTAAGTACAGAGTGGAATTCCTCATTCTCTCCGTCGAGCGCGCGCGCAAGTGCATGCTGGATTGCTCCGGCCTGGCCGGTGCTTCCGCCGCCGCGGACTGTGATCTTAATGTCATACTTGCCTTCTGTTTCAGTAACAGAAAGAGGGAAAGTCGCGATATTCTGACGCGCCTTTACCGGGAAGTACTCTTCGATCGCCTTACCGTTAATAGTGATGTTCCCTTTACCCGGCTCAATGTACAGTCGGGCAGTGGATGTCTTTCTTCTTCCTACGTAATTAGCTTGTGCCATTATACTATTTTATTATAGCTCAATAATTTCTGGTTGCTGAGCCGTGTGTGGATGAACAGGTCCGGCATATACTTTCAGGTTGGACATAATCTTTCTGCCCAGTTTATTCTTTGGAAGCATGCCTCTCACGGCTTTGGTAACGAGGGAGGTAGGATCCTTTTTCAGCATATCTTCTGCGCTGGTGAATCGCTCGCCGCCAGGATAGAAAGTGTGGCGGAAATACATCTTATCCGTCATTTTCTTGCCTGTAAGCTTCACTTTCTCGGCATTGATAACGATCACGTTATCACCGGTATCCATATGCGGTGTGAAGGTTGGCTTGGTTTTCCCTCTTAAAATTTTTGCAACTTCCGTACTCAGTCGGCCCAAAGGCAGATCTTCAGCGTCGATCAGTACCCACTTCTTCTCAATGTCGCTGGGTTTGGCTGAGTATGTCTTAAAACTTAGTGTGTCCACAATTCTGTTGTTGAATTTGCTTTTTTGGATAGTCAGATAAGATACGGCTTGAATTTATTGATATCAACACAGGGGGAGAATAAATTTATTCAGTGAGAAGTGAGAAGGCTTTGACATATTGAAACTCAAACTCTAATAAATAAAAAAAGACGAGACTCTTGCGAGCCTCGTCTTTGATAAAGCGCTTGATCAGCGTCTTACATTCTTGGTCTGTAACGCAGAGTACTGATTGGGTGTGATTCCGCACGGCGGTTTCTTTCACAACCGATCTCATCAGTCTCATCCATACATGGAACCGGAGCTTTACCCAGGCCTCTTGACTCAATTCTGTCTTCAGACACGCCATTGCTCATGTAGTAATCTACTACAGCGTTAGCACGACGAAGGGAGAGTCTCAGGTTGTACTGGTCGCCACCAACGTGATCAGTGTAAGCATCTACACGTACACGGAATGCAGGAGCATTCATCAGGGTAGCAATGTTCTCATCCAGCATAGAAGCTGCATCATCACGGATGTTAGAGCGGTCAAAGTCAAAGTTGATCGTATTGAACGCATCTTCCATCAGGAATACAGGATCGCTTCCGTCTGTTGGGTTGGTTCCCATATCGAGTTCCTGCTGGTCGGTGAATCCGTCACCATCAGAATCTTCGTTATTAGGATCAGTGTTGTGAGTCATCAATTCGTCATAGTCAGAGATGCCGTCACCGTCAGAGTCAGAATTGTTAGGATCTGTTCTGTGGTCATTTACTTCATCACCGTCAGACAGGCCGTCGCCATCAGAGTCTGTATTATTAGGATCTGTGTTGTATGAATTAACTTCATCACCGTCAGACAGGCCGTCACCATCGGTGTCAGCATTGTTAGGATCGGTGTCATAGTTATTAACCTCGTCTCCGTCGGTTAACCCGTCTTCGTCAGTGTCGGGAGAAAGAGGATTGGTTTCATATTCGTAGAGTTCCAGATAGTCATTAAGCCCATCCTCATCCGTATCAAGTGTACGTAGAGTTTCTTCGTCCAAAGAACGGAGGTAATCCAGCGTTCTTTCGGAAGGGGGTAATAATTCCTTGGAACCGGCGCAGCTACTGACGATCGCTGCAACCAGAATCATCATTGGGATGAAGAGTGTAAACTTGGAATTTTTCATCGTAGTTGTTTTGGTTTGGAGTTAATTTTTTGTGATTTCTGCTAAAATAGCAGTTTGCCCTTGAATTAAAAAAGTTTCTTATCGCCTAAATGTAATGAACTTTGATCAAAATTTATGCAGAAGATTGTGTGTTCTATCACATATTTTTTTATCTTCATTGCCCGATTTCACGGGGCTATAGCTCAGCTGGCTAGAGCGTCGCGCTGGCAGCGCGAAGGTCCGGGGTTCGAATCCCCGTAGCTCCACAAAGCCCTTTCTGACTGCAGAGAGGGCTTTTTTTATGACCTGTCTAAAGTTTTGTTCATTCTTCATACACCTTCCTGGCTGAAACAAATTCACTCAATTTTGTACCCGTTTCGTTCAAAGAGTGCTCCGGTACGCATATTGATACTGCAGCTAAGTTCACTTGTTCCCTGATTTTCTGTGTATGGATCAGAGTATTATAAGCGTATTCATATGGAGATATTTAATAGAATACGAAACTCAATTTTAGGGCAAGGGATCACAGAATACCGGAATACCGGAATTTAAAATATTAGTTCGCGAAATTACTTGAACCTTGGTCAACAGAACCCTTATCTTAGGGATTCGGGACAAGTCCTATACAGCCAGCTCCCTTTGAACTCCGTCAGGGCGGGAACGCAGCAGCGGTAATTTGGTCGTAGCGGCGTGATATAGGTCGCTTGTCCCATTTTTTTATCCAAGTTTTTCTTTGATATCAGAAGCGATCTGATCCGCATGTACTCTTGAGTTCTCAATAAATAAGCGGCTGGTATCCATTCCTCCACACACCACGCCTGCTACATATACTCCGGGTGTTGAAGTTTCCAGGCTGTCTTCTTCGTAAACCGGCATGCATTTATCATCTTCAGTAAGCTCGATCTTGAGCGCTTCCATCAGATCATAATTGGGGTGATATCCTGTCATGGCCAGCACAAAATCATTTTCAATAGTTACTTCTCCGTCAGGAGTATCAAGTACTACCTCATGCTCTCGGATCTCTTTGACTTCAGAATTAAAATAGGCCCTGACCTCCTCATTCTTGATCCGGTTCTCTATGTCCGGCTTTACCCAGTATTTCACGCTCGGCTTGATCGTATCATATCGTACCGACATGGTTACCTCTGCATTACTTCGATAACATTCAAGGGCAGCATCCACCGCTGAGTTTCCCCCTCCGATCACCAGCACCTTTTGCCATGCATAAATATGTGGTTCGTCATAGTAATGCTTAACCTTTGGCAGATCTTCTCCAGGTACTCCCATCATGTTGGCCTGACCGTAAAAACCGGTGGCTACCACTACTTTATCCGCATGATAGGTATCCTTGTTAGTTACGATCGTAAAGTTGCCGTCTTCTCCGTCCATCGTTTTCACGGTCTCATAAAGATGAACCGGCAAGTCATAATGTTCCGCCACTCTGCGATAGTATTCGAGAGCCTCCGATCGGGTAGGTTTAGGTCCGTGAGAAATAAAAGGAACATCCCCTATCTCCAGTTTGTCTGAAGTGGAGAAAAAGGTCATGTTAGTCGGGTAATTGAATATGGAATTAACCAGACAGCCTCTCTCAATGATCTTAAAGGGAATGTTCTTTCTTTTGAGTTCGATTCCAGTCGCCAGTCCGATAGGGCCAGCTCCTATGATGATAACCATGTGATTGTTTTCAGTTAATTTTTTTGGGTGTGTTCTGTATTAGTAAACCCGAGCCAGTACAGAAGGGTTCGGTTCAGCCATCCATCCGGTGAACTCAGGAATCCCATATGACCTCCGGTCTCTGTAACCAGGTGTTCCGTGAAGGGATTTTCAAGGATCTTGGTTTCTGGTGCGTAGGCAATAGGACATAAAGAATCATCCTTACTATGAATAATAAGGGTGGGAGTCTTTATAGAACCATAAAAATGTTTGCTGGAGCAGGTCTCATAATAATGATCAGCATCTTTGAAGCCGTGAAGTGGAGCAGTTACAGTGTCATCAAAATCATAAAGTGTGCTGCCCTTAAAATCCGGCAGATCTGGATATTGTTGTTTCTTTCTCCGGAGTTTATCGACCAGTGACCTCAGAAAATACACTTCATATAAATGATTGATGCCCTCCTGTAACTGCAGTGAACCTTCTCTGAGGTCATAAGGCGGAGATACAGCAGCAGCTTTCATTACAACAGACTGCCCCTCCTCTTCGCCAAGGTATTTAATCAAAGCATTGGCTCCCAGTGAAAATCCGATGGCGTAGATCGGTCTTCCGGGAAACTCCCGGCTGAGATATTCAAAAAACACACGATAATCATCGGTAGCCCCAGAGTGGTAGAAACGGGGCTGATTGTTTAACTCATCTCCGCATCCTCTGAAGTTCATGGCCGCGGATGATACACCCATTTTTTCCAGTTCCCACATCAGATTTCGGATATAGTATCTTCTGGAGGATCCCTCCAGTCCGTGAAAGAGAGCTACTATGGGCTGGTCATTATTCAGGATATTGAGATCTGCTTCCAGGAAATCAGAATCCGGAGTGGAGATCGTAACTCTACTGCAGTCCACATCCTTAATAGTGCTGAACTGAGAAGCTACTACCGTATGAATGTGACCGTTTAGAGCCCACCACTTGGTTTTAAATCCGTTAAATGTAGATATCTTATGTTCTGACAAAGATGACATGGATATAAATTATCAAAACTATGATCTTTGTGGTAACCAAATTTAAATTAACAGAGGGCTCAATTTGATCATCAGCAGCAATTCATCCGGGCAGCAGCTTCCAATAAAACGTATGGCAGCCATTGATCTCGGAACAAACTCTTTTCATGCTGTAATCGCAGACCTCTATTCCGACGGATCCTTCAGAACCGTGGACACCCTGAAGGAAATGGTGCAGCTGGCGAAGGGTGGCCTGGGCAAACGATTATCCGATGGGGCATTCCGGAGAGGGATCAAGGCGCTCCGGAATATCAAGACCCTCTGCGAGAGCTATAACTGTGAGCTGATCCTAGCTTACGCGACCAGTGCCATCCGGGAAGCGGAAAACGGCGGGGAATTCATTCAGAAGAGTATTGATGATGTCGGGATCAAGATCAACGCGATACCGGGTAAAATGGAGGCTGAACTGATCGGATATGCAGTTCAGCATGGTATCAGGCTGGATAATGAACCGGTGTTGATGGTCGACATAGGCGGCGGCAGCGTTGAGTATATTGTGGGAAATGAAAAAGAATTTTTCTATACCGCCTCCAAGAAGCTTGGTGTGGCAAGGATGACAGAAGTCTACAAACCGAAAGACCCTATTACAGAGGAGGATATCAAAACCCTCGAAACCCATTTTGAGGAGCAGCTTGCTGATGTGGCACAGGCTTTTGCTCAGCACCGGAGCGATACGATGATCGGGTCGTCCGGTACTATGCAGAATATCGGAGCTATGATCGCGAATCATAAAAATAAGAGTCAGGATATCACCCTGAATGAGCTGGAATTCACTACCGAAGAATTTGAGGGTTTCTACAAGAATTTTATAAAACTGGATAAACAACAGCGCAGGAAAGTATCCGGGCTAGATAGTAAAAGAGTGGATATTATTAATCCCGGAGTGGTTCTTGTCCGATACCTGATCCGTAAATTCGGGATCAAGAAGATCCGGATCTCGGCACAGGCACTCAGGGAAGGAATTATTATTCGTTATCTGAAAAAGGAAATGATCGGGCTGCCCTGGACCGGTGAATTCAGTGACCCTCGCCGCCGTTCGGTCTTCGAGCTGCTGCGGAAATGTGACTGGCATGAAGCTCACTCCCGTCATGTGAATGAGATGGCACTGATCATATTTGATGCACTGCAGGAGGAGTTGGAGCTGGCAGAAAGTGACCGTGAATTACTTGAGTATGCTGCTTACCTGCACGATATCGGATACTATATTGCCCACTCTGCACACCATAAACATGCATTATATATAATCAGGAATTCAGAATTGAAAGGCTTCAAAGAGGAAGAGATAGAAGTGATTGCCAACGTGGCCAGGTATCACCGTAGATCCACTCCGAAAAAGCGTCATCCGGAATACTGGAAACTGAAGCCTGAAGTACGAAAGAGGATCAAGAAGTTATCCGGTATTCTGAGAGTGGCTGACGGCCTGGATCGTTCTCACTACCAGAATGTGAAGGATCTTGAAGTATACTCAGAGGAGAAAGTCGTTCGATTGAATATCAAGACGGAGGGAGAGCCCTACCTGGAGATCTGGGGAGCGGAGCGGAAGGCTCATCTGCTGAAGGAAGTGACCGGAAAGAAGATCGTCATTGAAAGAGTGATACAGCCGGCGATCTATTAGTCGAGAGCCATGACTTACAGAGAATAGAAATTACAGTATTTTTCGTGCCCTTCGATGCCAGATGCTGGATGACCAAAATCAGATCACATTAATTCTGAACTCATCATTTTTAGGGACTAACTTTCCGAAAGAAACAGGATCGGATCCATGCTTTGCAAGCAGTGCCTCTGTCTGTTCCCGGGCATCTTCTTCTACAGCGATCAAAAGTCCGCCGCTGGTCTGGGGGTCACAGAGGATCAGCTTCGATTCCTTAATCTTTAACTGAACACCATGACCGTAGCTGTCCCAGTTACGGTAGGTTCCGCCCGGAATGCATTTTTCAGCGATATACTCTGTGAGCTCGTGAAATACAGGCACTTTCTTCAGGGAGATCTCAGCAGACAAGTCACTTCCTTCACACATTTCAGTAAGGTGGCCCAAAAGACCAAAACCAGTGACGTCGGTCATGGCTTTTATCCCGGGGATCTCTGCCAGCTCTGTTCCGATCTTATTGAGCCGGGTCATGGAATCCGGCGCGATGGAGGCATGCTCCGGGTGGAGTTTGCCCTGTTTCTGTGCCGTACTGAATATCCCAACACCCAAAGGTTTGGTTAAATACAGGTGACAACCCTCCGTTCCGGTGTTATTTCTTTTAAGTTTATCGATCGACACTTTACCGGTTACCGCCAGTCCAAAAATGGGTTCAGGGCTGTCTATACTATGACCTCCGGCCAGCATGATCCCTGCTTCCCTGCAGGTTTCCCGGCCTCCTTCCAGAACCTGCTGTGCAACTTCCGGGCTGAGTTTGTCGACCGGCCACCCGAGAATGGCAATAGCAACCAGGGGACTTCCACCCATGGCATAAACATCACTGATCGCATTGGTGGCAGCGATCTTACCGAAGGTGAAGGGATCATCCACGATCGGCATAAAGAAGTCGGTAGTGCTGATCAGAGCAGTACCGTCTTCCAGGTCATAAACGGCGGCATCATCCTTACTGTCATTACCGACCAGCAGCCGGGCATCCGGCGCGGGAGGGATCCGGCTTTCTAAAATGGATGAGAGAACTTTCGGGGAGATCTTGCAACCGCAACCGGCACCGTGACTATATTGGGTCAGTCTAACTTCAGACATATGCCCCTGAAATTTGTTCAATCTTCTTGGCGTTAGCTGCATGATCTGTACCGGATAACTTTATGATCACCACTTCTCTGTCTTTTCTTTTATTCATTCCTTTAGCATATAGCTTGTCATAATATTCCAGTGCAATAGACGCTACTTGCTGATAATTTTCCTGATCCAGATTTTCTAATGCATTCTTTTTTCTGAGTCCGCCTAGTCTTTTGGAGATCCTTCGGATGGAGTCGGCCAGTCTCTCATTTTTACACCCGGCATATTCTTCAACAAGATGTTTTATCCTTTCTTCTTTAGGGATCTCCAGAAAGTAAAGAAGCGAATCCTGCATTTGACGATAGAATGGCTGAGGGATCTGTACGCTGCCGATGTTAATACTCTCATCTTCCACCCAGATCGGTCGCGAGGGGTCCGAATTGCGGATCTCGTGGAATAATATGTTCTCAAAATGTTCGGTGGAGGGTTGTTCATCCTGGCCGATCCCGCCAAAAGCAGAACCTTTATGATTAGCCATTCCTTCCAGGTCTATGACCTGTTCCCCATTTCTCTTCATCTCAAGAAGAATATGGGTCTTTCCGCTTCCGGTATATCCCCCCAGTATATTCAGGTTGAGGGATTCTTCGAAGGAGGACTGCACATGACGGCGGTAGGCTTTATAACCTCCTTTGATACGAAATACATCCATGAAATCGTTTTCATGCAGATGCTTTGCAAAAGATTCACTCCTCATTCCTCCTCGCCAGCAATGAACACAAACTCTGCGATCAGGGGCAGACTGTTCAGACTTTTGGATAAATGACTGGAGTTTGGGCTCCACAAAATTAAGTCCAAGCTCCAGGGCTTTTTCGCGGGATTCCTGCTTGTATGCTGTACCTACTTCAGCTCTTTCTTCATCCGAGAAAAGCGGAATATTCACAGCATCCGGAATGTGGCCCCGCTTGAATTCACCGGGTGAACGGACATCCACAATGGGGAGGCCTAGTGATAAGGCTTCAGATATTTCTATTTCATGGATCATAAATAGTCAAAATAAATCAGGCCAAAAGCATTCCAATATGCTCAGGGCTTAAGAAATAATACAATGAATTTAATCCTGAAAAGAGTATTAAAGACCGGAAATTCTAAATAATTTCATCTGAGCAAGATCCTTATTGAAAATGAGAATGTGGTTACGATCAGCCGTCAGGTTTTCAAAATTACCCTCAATAAGTACCGTTGTTTGATATACACCGTTTTTAGCTGAATAAATATCGATAGCAGTATGGGTAATCTCATCCAGGTCCGGCTTATCAGGGTTGGAAAACCGATGCCCACCGATCAGAAATAACTTGTCATCAGTATATGCAATATCCCAAGTAATAACATGATCCGCTCCGGTAGTCCTGATATTCTGAATAGTAAGGATGTGAGGCATTTCACCGGGCTGGCTGATCGTGGTCGAAGTAAATATCTTGTTTCCATCGGTATCATAACTGACGATATAACCTGCATAGGTAAAAGCTGTGAATATTTGATCAACGCCGTCACTTTCCAGTTCTGGTGACAGGGCTGCATTCAGCATAGGAGCAGAGCCAAAATTACCCAGTTTCATTATTTCATTACCTTCAGAGTCCATTAAGGATATGATGTTTTCCTCTGCTGCAATGGTCTGAACAAAATTTCCGGATCCTAATAGTGCCAGACGCTGACCGTTCTTTACATTTACGGTCTGATTTAAACTACCATCGGGATTAAAAATACTGACCCGCGAAAGATTAAGGTCACTCACGTAGATTTTTCCGGAATTATCGACTTTCATATCAAAGCCTGCTCCGAACTCACCGGGTCCACTGCCTTTCCGGCCTATTGATTTTAGAAGTTGGCCTGATCTGCTTAAAAGTCTTACCTGCTGAATGCTGTTATCAAAAACATAGATCAGGCTATCATTGAATTGTGCGTAGGCAGGCTTATAGATCTGGGTGTCTTGTGAGAAATCATAGGTTCGGATAAGTTCAAGTGCATCAACACTAATATCTCGATTTCCGGAATTCTCGATCACTTCAGCGGTTAAGTCTGAACCCGGTTCGAAATATGTTCGGGAATCTGAAGGTGTGTTCAGCCCCATAGGGTAGGCTATGATATCAGGTATTCCTTCTTTATTGTCAGAAGTACAACTGCATAGACTTAATAGCAGGATCGTACAGGTAATTAAATATTTCAATAGAAGTAAACTAATGGTTGGATTAGCAAGGCCTTGAAGTTAATGCTCATCTAACTAAAGACAAAAAAGGCCCCGGACCTTAGACCCGGAGCCTGAAATACATAAGAGCTAAAAATTACTCCCCAAATGATCCTGCAGGTCCTGGAAAGACTACCGGGCTTTCAAAACCATCTTTGGATACAGAAGCCACACCGAAGAAGAAATTGTCGATCACCACATTCTCCAGCGTATATTCGGTGACATCACCTACAAAAATGCTGTTATCCCAGGTAGAGGAATCGGTGAGTCGCCAGTAGATCTTGTATCCTGCCAGCTGCGGATTCTGCTCTTTATTCAAAGCGTCCCAACTTAGCGTAGTGCTTGGTCTTACCGCACCGCTGATCTCCACATTTGCAGGTGGGTTGGGAGCCCACGCAATAGAAGCCATGGTGACGGCATTCAGCCCCGTAAGTTTAGCTGCAAAATCAAAATCAACATACTCAATAGTGTCACCGTAATGCCGGCCGTCTTCGTTTCTCAGGTCCTGATGTTGGCGGTCGTAGTGCTCATTGGTCTCCATGATGCGGACACCAGGATATCCTGCTTCGTTGAACGGACGGTGATGTCCGCCGCGCCCGAAGCGGTCCAGCCGGTAGACCATCATGACATCCAGGTTGCGGATATATAAGTCGGCCATCTTATTTACGTAACGGGCCAGGTTTCTGGAAGGTGAATCTACTTCACCACCTGTGAAACGGCGCATGTTGGCTTCTCTTTCGGTTTCAACATAGCGGGTTCCTTCAGAGAATACACGGGCAGTGGTATTGTTGATGATCCCGTTGATGCCCTCGATATTGCCGATCATATCGTTATTGAGCACTCCTTTGAGCCTCCAGTTATTTTCTTTGGCGTATTCGGCCAGGATCGCTCCGCCAAACAGTCCCTGTTCCTCACCGGAGAGCGCAGCATATACAATAGAGCCGTTGAATTCATATTTAGAAAGCACGCGTGCTGCTTCGATCACTCCAGCTACACCGGAAGCATTGTCATTAGCGCCCGGAGAATCACTGGTTCCGTCCAGTGGATCAGAAACACGTGAATCAATATCGCCGCTCATCATGATCATCCGGTTCGGGTCGGTTGTTCCGCGCTGAATTGCGATCACATTCACCACTTCGGTTGGATTCGGAATACGCCGGGTTCCTTCGATGGTATCACCTACGTAAAATACTTCCAGGCAACCACCGCACTCTTCGGATATACGTTCGAACTCAGTCTTGATCCAGCGTCTTGCTGCTCCGATCCCACGGGTATTGGATGTAGTGTCAGATAATGTGTGCCGGGTCCCGAAGTCGACCAGTGTCTGAATGTATTTTTCCATCCATTCTGATGAGGGTGCTTCTCCGATGGTATTCAGCTCACTGGTGCGGTAATCCTGAGCTGAGACAATGGGTGTCGCAATAATGCATGCGATCAGGCTCAGCAGTAGTTTATTATATATTCTCATGGTATTAGTTTTTGTTTAAGGTGTCATGCGGGCGTTTGAGGTCGTCCGGTACTTTTTCTTCTTCTTCGTAATATTTTTTCATGCTCTCATGGAAAGCAACCTGTGCTTTCATGCCCGCTTTCTGCCCAAAATAGGCTCCCAGTCCGCAACCGAACAGAACCACAAATATAAACAGCCAGAAAGATGGGCCGTAAAGTCCGGTATCGTAAATATGTATCCAGGCTACAGGCGGCAATGCTACGATCATTCCGAACAGATAGGGAATATTATTGATCCCATTCAGTCTTCTCATGAATCTGCGGGAGCTTATGAAAGTAAGGTTCATATAGATCAGGCCGTAACCCAGCAAGAACAGGATTCCGATGATCCCGGGGTCATTCATTTTGACCATAAATTCCGAACTCAAGAGGGTAAAGGTGCTGGATAAAAGCAGCACACCGGAAAAATAAAATATCAGACGAGGTATATTGTCCACGAGTAAAATTTTTTTAGGTTGGATTATAACGCATGAATCTAAGATTCTGCGAAAAATTACGTAAAAGAAGAGTTTAACGACGGCTTAGCCAGGTGATCGGGTCCAGCCACTGAGTTCCGCGGCGCACAGTAAAAAAGAGGATCTCTCCTCGTTCAGAATCAGCTGTTCCGGATCTTCCAATGATATCTCCAGCACGGAGTACGGTGCCACTGTTAACAAAGATCTCACTCAGGTTTCCGTATACGGTATAATGTGATCCGTGACTTACGATCACCACTTCACCATATTCGGGGATCGGAGTAACGCGGTACACGTATCCCTCTGCAATGGATCGTACTTCTGAGGAAGCTTCAGCAACAATGTCAATTCCCGGATGTTCTGTGATCGTTCCGTAAAGCGGGTTTCTCACTCTTCCGAAGGCCTGCGCGATAGTGCGACTATCTACCGGCCAGGGTAAGTTTCCTTTAGAATTTCTAAATGCAAGATCGAAGGAGGCAAGAGTGGATTCACTGATCAGCGTACCATCCGCTATCGGTGTATCATATTTTGCGATCTCTGTTGCACGTGCGTCAGGATCTGAAATCTGACGGGCCTCTGCCAGTTTACGAAGTCGTTCATTTTCTGCATCCCTTGCAGACCGTTCATCCGCTATCAGGTCGTTCATCACATTGTCCAGGTTTTCCTTGGCCAGCCTGGCATTTCTGAGATCTGCTAGTATTTTGGTGCGTTCTTCCTGAAGGGATTCAACCGTACGAGCCTGTCTTTTTCTCTGATCACCGAGTTCGGTCTTTTCTTCCTGTATCTCTGAAATGATCTCCTGATTTTTTTCATGCGAGAATTCCAGAAGCTGACGCACTTCAGATAATTCTTCTTTTCGGTTACGGATCACTTCGGCCTGTTTGTTCTTCTGTTCTTCAAATTTTTTCAGGTAAAAGGACCGAACCACCATCTGGTTCAGGGACTCTGAAGTGAGCAAGAGTTCAAGATTGGAGGACCGGCCATTCTTATAGGCATAAAGGATGATCTCTTTGTAATTCCGTATCAGTTCCTGAAGTTCAGCTTCTCTCATCTCGATCTCTTCTTCATTGAGAGATATTTCAGTCATGATCTGCATCTGCTCTTCTTCCAGAGATCGGATCTTGTCGTCCTGAAGAGCGATAAGATTATTCAGGTTCTGATACTGTTTGTAGATCTTGTCATATTCTTCTTCAGTCTGGTTCACCTTGTTCTGGAAAGTGCGGATACGGGCTTCCAGCATATTGATCTCGGCTCTTTTCCTTTCCTGCTCTTCCCGGATGATCTGCATTTTTTCCTCATAGGTCTGAGCATTCAGTCCGGAATTCAGTCCTGTGATGAGGATCAAAGCGATAAGGAAAAGGAAACGCTTCATAAACGAATGATCTCTACGTCTGATGGGATATCTAGTTCAAAATGTAACGTATTTGGGTTTATTTCTAAAGAGCTTACTAAAAAAGCTACTCTTGACTCCTTGTCAGTACTTATGATGGTTATCCTGCGGGGTAATGTAAATCCTTCTATTTCCGAATAGGACTCATATTCTATCAGATGATAAGGAGCAGCAGAAGGTTCAGGTTGCCGTACCTGCCACACATTAAGTTCGTCGCGGTCGAGATAGATCCGGGTACCGTTCAGAAGATCCAGCCGGTAGTTCTGTTCATTTTCATAGATCTGCCTTACCTCATCGGCTGATACTTTAAATAATAAGAGTTGCAGCAGATTGATGGAAGCGAGCTCGTTCATACTGCTGAAGCGGCTGTTATTGATAGAGAATTTTTCTGCTACCTTATCGATCTTATTGTAGGTAAGTATGGAGTCCTTGTCAGCTAATACCTGTCCGGCTTCAATACCGAGCCGATTTTTGATGGTGAGGAGACTGTAATCCGGATCTGCCGTGAAATTGACGATCACACGTTCATTATTTCCGGGTTCACTGACGATCGCCCTGCCGCTTCCTTTAACTCCATGCAATTCCATACCAAAATTTGGCATTTCTGCGATCAGTGAATCTGCAGAGAGGTTACTCAGGCGGTATCCCTCCGTATTGAGTGTTCTGGTACTTTGGCAGGATGCCAGAAGCAGGATCAAAAGGCCTAAGCTGAGTATGTTTCTCAAATCATCCGATCTTTGATTGCAAATAACTTCTTGTACTGTCGGCTTCAAGTGCTTGTTTCCACCATTTCCGGGCTTCATTCATATTTCCCAGTTTTTCATATACATCACCAAGGTGTTCGTATACTTCCGCGCTTGCATTTCCGGTATCAATGGAGGCTTTGATATATCGGCGGGCACGATCATAATCACCCAGACGATAATATACCCATCCGGCCGTATCAAGATAGGCGCTGTTTTCCGGAACGGTTTCGACCGCTTTCAAAGCCATTTCTTTCGCCTTTTCGAGTTTTTCTCCTCTGAGTGAAAGATTATATGCATAGTTGTTCAGGGCGTTATCATTGTTTTCGTCGTACCTGATAGCCAGTTCATAGGCCCGGTCCGATTCCGGGTGTTCTTCAAGATTGGCTAGAACATCACCCAGAGCTGAATAGATGACGGATTTAAAAGCTCTTCTGGCAGGAGCACGGGAAGCCATTTCAAGCCACTCCTTAGCTTCTTCATTCTGATCGTTCAGCATATAGGCAGAGCCGGTAAAAAACTGAATAAAGGCGTCTTCAGGAACCTGCTCATTAGCTTTGATCCCTACCGAAATCGCTTCTTCATATTCTTCCTGACTCAACAGTACCTGTATATACTGACGCCAGGCAATATCATCCTGCGGTAGAAGAGAGGTTGCTGTTTTGAGACGATCCAGGGCTTTATCAAATTGCTGGTTCTGTATATAGAATTGACCGGCAAGTGAATAAGCAGGCCCGAATTCGTTTTCGGATTCGGTCAGGAGATCAAATATCCTCTCGGTTTCCACCCTCAGCTGAATATTATCAGGAGCATTCTCTACACGGGTATAGAGAAACTGTGCGATACGTAATTTTTCCTCCGCATCATTCAATGGATCAGAAACGAAATCACCCAGCAGGGTCCCGGCACTGTCCCATTTTGTTTCATCTATATATAATGCACCCAGATTTATCAGGGTCTGAGGATCACGGGCATTACGTTCCAGCGCTTCATTGAATACCGCTTTTGCTTCATCGTACCTTTTCAGGAGTGCGTAAAACTCTCCCAGTAAATTCAGTGTGTTCAGATTGTCCGGGTCGATCTCACGGATCTTCTCCAATTGTACGATCGCGGAATCAGCAATTCCAATGGATTCATAATTTCTGAATTTCAGAAGATAGGCCGGGACATTGGGGCCGGTAACTTCGAGTATGCGGTCGAGAGTATTGTTTGATTTAATAAATTCACTGTAGTCCCGGTGCGTCTCCGCCAGCATATATAATGCATCCAGATCATTGGGATGATAGTTTAGAATGGTATTTAACTCATCAATCGTTGCCTGATTCTGACCGGCCGACCGGTAAATATTGGCCAGTTTCAGCCGATACCATTTATTGTCTTCCTCAATTGCAGCAGCTCTTTTTCCATATAAAGCAGCGTTAGGCAGATCTTCCAATTGAAAGTACAGGTCAGCCAGTGCAAAATTTATTCCCGCTTCATCTCCAAGATGTTTATAAGCTTCCATTAAAAGACTTTCAGCAAGCTGGAGTTCACCGAATTCAAAGGCTTCCAGTCCCTGAATATAGGCGCTCTTTCCTTCGATCTCATCTTGTTCCTGAACCTGTGCATTCAGAGACAGAGGGACCAGTAAAAGTACCGGGATAATATGTCGCTTGATGATCTTTAACATGGATAACAGAGGAAGTATAACAGGATAGTCAGACTGTTGCGTATAGATTATTTTATCGAAATACAGAAAATGAGTAACAAATGTCCATATCAACAGTATATTGACCTTTCACATTCACAAAAATATACTATGATGAACAGATCTGGATCTTTTTTAATGATGGGGGTTCTTCTATTAGGACTCTTTGGTACTGCATTTGTGACGCAGAATGATGAACAGGAAGCCAAGGGTTATGAATATCTGACTCAGACTTTGGAGAATACAAAAAGTCAGACCTTAGGAGTGATCAATGCCATGCCGGCTGATAAGTTTTCCTATAAACCGGTAGATGATGTCCGCACTTTCGGAGCACAGGCATTTCACCTGGCTCAGGCGATCGATTTCTTTATGGCTAATTTCCAGGGACAGCAATTTCAGCCGGGTGAAACGGATGAAAACAGTATGACCAAGGAGGAAGTAGCGAAATATTACTCCGAGCAATTTGATAAGATCACTGCCTATATCATGGGTGCTGAAGAAAGTGGACCGCTGACTGCAGGTATTATGTTCTTCCTCGATCATAATGCAAATCACCGTGGACAGATGGTGACTTATCTGAGACTGAACGGGATCACACCTCCGCAATCCCAGTAGAATTTCCAAATAGTCACAAGCCGCTCTTCGGATGAAAAATTTTCAGGGGAGCGGTTTTTTTATGCACATTAATCCTCTGTGATAACGAGGGATGAATTTGCAGCCTATCCTTTTAAATTCAGAAAAGGCAGCATTTTATGCCGGTCAGCATTAAATACAGAAGGTGCTTGTTTAAGTTTGAAAACTTCCTCATACTTTAGCCATGCAATTCTTTTTTAACGATAGGATCACTTTAGCAACCCTCCGGCGGCGCCGGCAGCGGATGGGCTAAATATGTCAGCCGGGCATAACCGGCACCCGTCTTTTCTTACCTGATCAATCCTATTAATACTGCCTATTCAGGCGCTACATCAAAAAAATCATGAATCTTATTGTACAATACGCCCAACCCGGGCACGCAAAATATGCGGAAGCAATTTGTGAACTGATCGAATCAGCAGCACGACAGCGGGGTACCGGTATAGCGAAGCGGCAGCCTGAGTATATCCAGAAAAAGATCAGGAATGGAAATGCCGTAATCGCACTGGATGGTGAGGAACTTGCCGGTTTCTGCTATGTGGAGATCTGGGAAGAGAAGAAATATGTGGCTAATTCCGGTCTGATCGTACATCCTGATTATCGTGGAATGGGACTGGCAAAACAGATCAAAGCAAAGGCTTTCGAATTATCCAGGCAGAAGTACCCGGACTCTAAGCTATTCGGGATTACGACCTCTTTGCCCGTCATGAAGATCAACTCGGATTTGGGTTACCGGCCGGTAACCTTCTCGGAGCTTACGCAGGATGAGACCTTCTGGAATGGCTGTCAGAGCTGTCCTAACTATGATATTCTAACCCGTAACAACCGTCGTAATTGTCTGTGCACCGGCATGTTATATGATCCTGCAAAACCAAATTTCAAACCTAAAGAAGAACGCGAACAAAGTATCGCTAAATTTTACCGATGGGTCAGACTGAAGAAGCAGTCATTCATCGACCTTTTAAAAGCAACAGCATTATGAGTAAAAAGAAAGTAGTATTGGCATTCAGCGGAGGACTCGATACCACCTATTGCGCTATTTATCTGAGTAAAGAAATGGGCTATGAAGTTCATACCGTTAGCGTGAATACCGGAGGCTTCAGCAGCAGGGACGAAATAGAGCTAGAGAAGAAGGCAAAAGCCCTGGGATCGGTGAATCATTTAACGATATCTGCAGAGCAGGATTTTTATGATAAGGCCATCCGATATATGCTTTTCGGAAATATTCTTAAGAATCATACTTATCCGTTATCAGTGAGCTCCGAAAGAGTATTCCAGGCAATGGCCATTGCCGGATATGCAAAAAAGATCGGAGCGGGTGCTGTGGCGCATGGTAGTACCGGTGCCGGTAATGATCAGGTGAGATTCGACCTGGTATTCAGGATCATGATCCCGGATGCTGAAATAATCACACCGATCAGGGATATGAAACTCAGCCGACAGGAGGAAGTGGATTATCTGAAAGAACATGGAGTAGACCAGGAATGGGCTAAGGCCAAATATTCCATCAATAAGGGACTGTGGGGAACCAGTGTGGGTGGAGCTGAAACCTTGAGTTCTGATAAGGGGCTCCCGGAAGAAGCATGGCCTTCACAGGTGACAGCAACCGGGAAAGAATCGGTGAGTCTGAAGTTTGAGTATGGGGAATTGGTCGGAGTGAATGGCCAGGAATATGATCCAGTCGATGCGATCAAAGAACTGCAGTCGCTGGCTGCCCCATACGGAGTAGGAAGAGGGATGCATGTGGGCGACACGATCATAGGGATAAAAGGAAGAGTGGGTTTTGAAGCTGCTGCTCCCTTGATCATGATTAAAGCGCACCAGACCCTCGAGAAGCATGTGCTGAGTAAATGGCAGATGTACTGGAAGGACCAGCTGTCAGAATGGTATGGTATGCTGCTGCACGAAGGCCAGTATCTTGATCCGGTTATGAGAAATATTGAGAGCTTTTTGGAAGATTCTCAGAAAGCCGTATCCGGAACCGTTCACGTTGAGCTAGAACCCAAAGTATTCGAAGTGATCGGTGTGGAATCGGATAATGACCTCATGCAAGCGAAGTTTGGACAGTATGGTGAAATGAACAATGCCTGGAGCGGTGAAGATGTAAAAGGATTCACGAAGATCCTGGCAAACGCTAACCTGATACAAAAGATGACCCAGGAAAATGATTAAAGCAGGGATCGTAGGGGGCGCAGGTTATACCGCCGGGGAGCTGATCAGGTTGCTGATCGGACACCCGGAGGCAGAACTTTCGCATGTTCAGAGTAAGAGTCATGCCGGGAAAAAGATATCTGAAGCACATTCCGACCTGGAAGGACAATTAGATATAGATTTCACGGATCAGTTACCCGAGCAAATGGATGTCGTTTTTCTATGTTCCGGTCACGGTCGGTCTGCAGGCCTGTATCCCGATCTTATGAGGAAGGGAAATAATAAGATCATCGATCTCAGTGCCGACTTCAGGATCAAAAGTGAGGACCATGATTTTGTTTACGGACTGCCGGAATTGAATAAAGATCAGATCTCTCATGCCGACCATATTGCCAACCCGGGATGTTTCGCAACCTGTATTCAGCTTTGCCTCCTGCCTCTTGCAGATGAGGGATTGCTGAAGGATGATATCCATGTTACAGCCATCACCGGAAGTACCGGAGCAGGACAGTCTTTTTCGGCAACGACCCACTTCAGCTGGCGGTCTAATAATGCCTCAGTATATAAACCGCTGAAGCATCAGCATGTAACCGAGATCATGCAGAGTCTGAAGCAGCTGCAACCGACTTTACAGAATGAACTGCTTTTTATTCCGTTGAGGGGAGCTTTTACCCGGGGAATTCTTGCTAACGCTTATACAAAGTGCAGTATGAATGAAGAAGTACTGCAGCAGCTCTATAAAGATTATTATCAGGCTCATCCTTTTGTTCAGGTGACAGCAAATGCTCCTGATATAAAGCAGGTGGTAAATACCAACAAAGCCTTTATTCAAGTACATAAAGAGGGAGATCAGGTATTGATAACCGGCGTGATCGATAATCTTCTGAAGGGTGCATCCGGACAAGCCGTGCAGAATATGAATCTCATGTTTGGATTCAGTGAGCATGCGGGACTTAACCTTAAAAGCGGAGCATTTTAATGAAGCTATTCGATGTATATCCGCTCTTTGATGTGGAACCCGTAAAAGGAGAAGGTAACTATGTGATCGATGCGAAGGGAAACAAATACCTGGATTTTTATGGGGGTCATGCAGTGATCTCCGTGGGGCACGGACACCCCCACTATGTGAAGCGTATAGAAGAGCAGCTGCACAAGATTGGTTTCTATTCAAATTCGGTCGGGATCAGCCTGCAGCGGGAGCTGGCTGATAAGCTGGGGATGATGTCCGGTTATGAAGAATGGAATCTCTTCCTGTGTAATTCCGGTGCAGAAGCCAATGAGAATGCGCTCAAATTGGCATCTTATGCCAATGGCCGCAGTAAGCTGATCGCTTTTGAGGGAGCTTTTCATGGGAGAACCTCCCTTGCGGTTCTGGCTACGGATAATCCCAGAATAAAATTTCCCGTAAACGAAGGTGCAGAGATCATTCGGTGCAGGCTGAATGATATTGAAATGGTAAAAAAGGAGCTTTTAACTGAAGAAGTTTGTGCCGTTATCATAGAAAGCATTCAGGGAGTGGGCGGTATTAAGATGCCTTCCGACCAGTTTCTGAAGGAAGTCAGGGATATTTGCACCCGTACCGGCACTATGCTGATCATCGATGAAGTGCAGTCGGGATTCGGGAGAAGCGGAAAATTCTTTGCCCATCAACACTCCGGAGTTAAACCGGATCTGATCAGTATAGCTAAAGGGATGGGAAATGGATTTCCGGTCGGTGGAGTGCTGGTGAGTCCTGAAATAAAAGCCGAATATGGTTTGCTTGGAACAACATTCGGAGGGAATCACCTGGCTTGTGCAGCCTCACTCGCGGTGCTTGAAATACTGGAAAAAGACGACCTCATTGGCCGTGCTTCAGAACTAGGGGAGGAGCTTAAAGAACAACTGAAAGATTTGCCGGGAGTAATAGAGGTGAGAGGTAGGGGGCTCATGATCGGTATCGAAATGAGTAAACCGGTTGCTGAGCTCAGGAAGAAGCTGCTTTATGATCACCATATTTTCACCGGCTCCTCTTCCGATAAAAATGTGATCCGTTTGCTTCCTCCGCTTACGATCGGTCCAGATGAAATCGCAATGATCCTGAAAGCATTTAAAGAAGAATTATCATGAAATCATTTTTAAGTATAGAGGATGTGTCGGATCTGGATCAACTGCTTAAGACTGCAGCTGATCTGAAAAAAGATCCTTTGAAATTCAGGTATTTAGGTAAGAACAGATCGGTTTGTCTGATCTTTCTGAATCCAAGCCTGCGAACACGACTAAGCTCTGAGAGAGCAGCGGCAAACCTGGGTATGGATGCCGTATTTCTGGATATCGGCGGGCAGGGATGGAAGCTTGAATTCGCAGACGGTGTGGTCATGAATGCTGATAAAGCAGAGCACATCAGAGAAGCTGCAGCCGTGATAGGCAGTTACTATGATTATGTTGGTATCCGCGCTTTTGCTGAGCTGGAAGATTTTGAGAAGGATTACAGTGAAGAAATCCTCACTGCATTACATAAATACTGTCCGGTACCGGTGATCAACCTCGAATCGTCAACCGCCCATCCTTTGCAGGCACTGGCAGATCTGATCACCATCGAAAAGCATAAGAAGACCGCTAAACCCAGAGTGGTTCTTACCTGGGCCCCGCATCCCAAAGCATTACCGCAGGCTGTAGCAAATTCTTTTTCCCGATGGACCCAGAGGGCCGGCTACGACCTGGTAATAACGCATCCCAAAGGCTATGAGCTGACCGGAAAAGTAAACGGAAATGCAAAGATCGAGTATGACCAGAAGAAAGCATTTGAAAATGCAGACTTCATATATGCCAAGAACTGGTCGAGTGTGTCCAGTTACGGACAGGTACTGTCTCAAGACCCATCCTGGATGATCGACGAGGCTAAAATGAACCATACGAATAATGCCTATTTTATGCATTGTCTTCCGGTTCGTAGAAATATGATCGTTAGTGATCAGGTGATCGATAATAAAAACAGCCTGGTAATTGAGCAGGCAAAAAACAGGGTCGTCTCTATGCAGACGGTACTTAGAACAATGCTGGAACAAAAGGATGAAGAAAGTGAAGGTTATTAAGATCGGCGGAAAGATCATTGATGATGCCCGAAAAATGAATAAGTTTCTGGATCAGTTTGCCCGTTTAGAAGGCCCGAAGATCCTTATTCATGGTGGCGGCAATATGGCATCAAGGATCGGAAAAGAAATGGGTATTATTCCGAACATGATCGATGGGCGCAGAGTGACAGATAAGGAAACCCTTGAGGTCGTTTCAATGGTCTACGGTGGACTGGTAAATAAAAGGCTGGTTGCTGCTCTTCAGAAGAAAGGAGTTAACGCTATGGGACTGACCGGCGCTGATGCGGATATTATCCGCTCCAAAAAGAGGTCAAAAAAACCGGTCGATTTCGGTTTTGTGGGTGATATTACCTCAGTGAATACCAAGAGACTGAAAAGTATTATGAAATCCGGAATAGTGCCCGTCATTGCACCATTGACCCATGATGGTAAAGGGCAGATGCTAAATACCAATGCCGATACTATAGCAGCTCATATTGCGATCGCATTCGGAGAAACAGGCAGTACCAGCCTTCAGTATTATTTTGATATGAAAGGAGTAATGAATGGAAAAAGTGTTATGGAAATATTGAGTACCGATGACTACCATGCACTCAAAGCTAATGGCAAGGTAAGTGATGGAATGATACCTAAACTGGATACGGCCTTCCATGCGCTAACCTCCGGAGTAAAATCCGTCAGGATCGCCGGGCATCAGTATCTGAATCAGGTTGAAGGCGGCACCTATTTATTACTATGAGTGAAGAACAATATTATGATCAGGCAGTACAGACTCTTAAAAAGCTGATAGGTATACGGTCCTACAGCGGTGAAGAGGACAGGACTGCTGACCTGATATCCGACATACTGGTGGCCGGGGGCTTCAAAGCCGAGCGTAAAGGAAATAATGTTTGGGCTTTTCAGAAAAAAATGAAGCCCGGCAAACCATTGATATTGCTGAACTCTCACCATGATACTGTGAAGGCCGGAAGCAGCTGGACCAAAGATCCCTTCACTGCGCTCGAAGAAGGAGGAAAACTGTTCGGGCTGGGATCAAACGATGCCGGAGCTCCGCTGATCTGCCTGCTTATGACCTTTTTGCGTCTAACACAAACCATACAGGAATATAATCTCTGTTTTCTAGCCTCAGCTGAGGAGGAGACTTCCGGAAAAAATGGGGTGCCGGTAGTCCTGGACGAACTCGGAGAAATAGATCTGGCAATAGTGGGTGAACCCACTTCTATGGATATGGCGATTGCTGAAAGAGGTCTCCTGGTGCTCGATTGTACGGCAAAAG
Source organism: Balneola sp. MJW-20 (assembly GCF_040811775.1). Lineage (NCBI taxonomy): Bacteria > Pseudomonadati > Balneolota > Balneolia > Balneolales > Balneolaceae > Gracilimonas > Gracilimonas aurantiaca. The sequence goes on along the minus strand of NZ_JBFNXW010000001.1, from coordinate 1,839,956 downwards.
GTGTGAGCGGTCATGCCGCAAGAAATGAAGGAGAGAATGCGATCTATAAAGCTCTGAAAGATATTGAGTGGTTCAGAAATTATGAGTTCGGAAAAAAGTCCCCGGTTTTGGGGGGAGTGAACATGACCGTCACTATGATAGAAGCAGGCAGGCAGCATAACGTGGTTCCGGATTCCTGTACTTTTGTAGTGGACGTTCGACCCAATGACCAGTACAGCAATGAAGAAGTGTTGGGAATTATCAGAGACCAGACCGAGTCAGAGATCATGCCCCGGTCCACGAATTTGAATGCATCGGGAATAAATCCGGAGCATCCGGTAGTGATGAAGGCTAAGTCATTGGGAATGAGGATCTATGGATCCCAGACTATGTCCGATCAGGTTCATATGCCATTCCCAAGTGTAAAGATCGGACCCGGTGATACCCGACGATCTCATACAGCAGATGAATTCGTTTACCTGGAAGAGATCGGTCAGGGACTAAAAGGTTATTTTGAATTATTAAATGGTTTAAAGATCGATGGCTAAAAACAAGCTGTGGGACAAGGGACAGGATCTTAATGAAAGAGTAGAACGGTTTACGGTAGGTAAAGACCGTGACCTTGATCTCCTTTTGGCAGAATATGACGTGAAGGGCACGATGGCTCATATACGCATGCTGGAATCTGTAGGATTGCTGGAAGCAGTGGAACTGGACAAGCTGCTGGCAGAATTGCAGCGGATCCTGGACGAAGTGATCATTCCCGGTAACTTTGTGATAGAAGAGGGTATTGAAGATGTGCACTCTCAGATCGAAGTTATGCTTACACGTACTCTGGGAGATATTGGTAAAAAAGTTCACAGCGGCAGGTCCCGTAATGATCAGGTACTGGTAGATCTGAGATTATTCTTCAGAGATGCATTGTTGAGTGTGGCAAAGGAAATGAAGATGCTCTTCGAGACGCTGCAGGCTCAAAGTGAAAAGTATAAAGACCTGCTGATGCCGGGATACACGCATATGCAGGCTGCGATGCCCAGTAGTTTCGGTCTCTGGTTCGGTGCTTATGCCGAAAGCCTTGCAGACGATCTGGTAATATTGGAAAGTACTTACCGGGTGGTCAACAAGAATCCCCTGGGGTCGGCAGCCGGTTATGGATCATCTTTTCCGCTTAACCGCCAAATTACGACGGACCTTCTGGGTTTTGAACAGATGGTGCATAATGTGGTATATGCACAGATGGGAAGGGGGAAGACTGAGCAGCTGGTAGCTCAGGCTATTGCTGTGTTAGCCGGAACTTTGAATAAAATGGCTATGGATGTCTGTACATATAACAGTCAGAATTTCGGTTTTCTGGAACTTCCGGAAGAGTATACTACCGGGAGCAGCATTATGCCCCATAAAAAGAACCCCGATGTGTTTGAGCTGATCAGGGCCAGAACTAACCGCCTCCGTGCTCTTCCAAATGAAGTGGCTATGGTAACAGCTAATCTGAGCAGCGGATATCATCGTGACTTTCAGCTTTTAAAAGAGCAGCTTTTTCCGGCTATTCAGGAGATCATAGATTGCCTGAGTATTTCCGCCGAAGCAATAGCGCAGGTCGGGGTAAGGGAAGATATCCTGGAAGATGACCGATATAAACTGATCTTTTCTGTTGAGGTCGTGAATAAACTGGTACTGGATGGGTTGCCTTTCCGGGATGCTTATAAGGAAGTGGGAAAGCAGATCGAAGAGGGCACGTTCAAAGTGCCGGATACTCTTGAGCATACTCATGAAGGAAGTATCGGGAATCTGATGAATGAACAGATCGGGCAGATGTTCATGGATACTTATGAAAGGCTGAGAGCTCAAGGGTGAAAGTCAGAGTATTGGAAATTATTATAGCAGCCAGAATATAGATATCAGCCGGACCTCATTTCGTCCAGCATTAATGCTTCATTGATGATCTGCCGAACGGCATCCCGGGGGATCTCTTCCAATCTTTTGAATTCTGCACTCATTACCTGCTTCCGACCTTTGCTTTCGAGCAGACCCTGTTCATTTGACAACTTATTACCATAAATGAAACTGAGAGCTACTGCTCCACTCTTAACCGGATTCAGGTAGCATACCCACTTATTTTGATCATAAAAAGGTATTCCGTGTTTGATGCTGCAGGTAACGGTAGGGAAATTCATCAGAAAGTGATGAAAGTAAAGCATGATCTCCCGCTGATCACCTTCATGACAGTAAATAAAATCCTCGACTTTATTCATTATAAAAAGGACTGATAATTAGTACCTCTCCGTGGACTTATCGGTCGAATATAGTTATAGTGGTCAGATATAAATGAACAAATTCTTATGCTATGTTAAATAAAGTTTCCCTTACAATCGCCATAGTTTTCATATTAGGTGCAACTGCATTTGCTCAATCGGTTGATGATTACTGGAATGAAGTAACCAGAACGGTAATGGAAGGAGATTTTGAAGGTTATGCTGCTCTCTATCATGAAGATGCAGTACTAGTTTCAGAAAGTTCCGGGAACTCCTATCCTATCAGTCAGGCTCTGGAAGGGTGGAAACAAGGATTTGAGGATACCAGGGCGGGGAAAATGAAGGCAAGTGTTGAATTCCGGTTTTCGCAGCGTCTTCATGGGGAAAGCACGGCTCATGATACCGGGATCTTTAAATACAGTGCACTGAGTAACGGAACGGAGTGGAACACATCGTATATTCGGTTTCAGGGACTGCTGGTAAAAAAGGGAGGGAAATGGTTGATGATGATGGAGTATCAGATGGATCAGGCAGGTATCGAAGAATGGGAAGCATTGGATTAAAAGAAGCTCGAAGTCGGCAGCAGTTTGAATTGCATTTCGGTTATTAGAATAAGCTGCATTCAGCTTCTAAGTAAAGTATAAGGCTATATCATTATGGCTTTCCGAATAAAAATTTTTGAACACGGAATGCTTTTATATACATTGATGAATGACATATTAAATGTCTTTAATAATTCGGGTAAGACAAGAGAATGGTGATTTATGTGGGGTAGAGATCAGTATGGGTATTACTGAATCTGATGTTAATTCCAGCTCACCAAACAGATTCCGCATAAAATAAAATATTAAGAAAATGAAAGTACGTACTTATACCACCTGGCTGCTATTTCTATTGGGTTTTGTAATTTATTCCTGCAGCAATGTCACTAACTCACCTAAGAATGATGATCTGAGTGATCCACTGGCAGTTCAGAATTCAAATGATGTGATAAATCCGATTGTGACAGGTAACGATTTTACCATCGGAAACTATATCATAAAGTTCACCGGAAAGACTTATGATGCGAATAAGGATGAATCCACCTTCAATTATAATGTACGTGGAACTGGAGTTGAGCCGGCGCTTAACTACCTGTTCATAGAAACACCTCCGTGCTCGGGTGCACCGGTTAGCTACAAGCCCCGCCAATCAGCAAAAGTACTGGACAATGGTATAAAGTGGGAATCTTCCGTTTCCTCGAACAGCAGTGCTGATTATAGTATAACCTATTCAGGCGATCAGCTGGTAGGTCTGGTAGATGCTGAAGTTACCAGCGGTAATGATCTCTACACTGCAGAGATCCCCGGACCATGTGAAGGGATCTATTATATTCGCGGTTCAGTATTTGTGGATGGTGATGAAAGTGGTGCCCGCAGCGGTACGGAGATTGGTCTTCCGAATGTTACTGTGACCCTGCTGACAGCAGGCGGCGAGGCATATGATCAGGTAACCGTGGTTGGAGGATACTATGAGTTTTTAGTATACACCGGAAGTAATTCAGTCGATTTTACTCTTGAAGTACGAAGTGAGACCCCGGATAATGCTACCGACTTTAATGAAGGTCTGAATGAGTCCTACCAATCCACAAACCTATCAAGCAGAACCATAACTGTTAACCAGGCTGATGTTAGTGATGTTGATTTCGGATATATACCGCAAACTGAAAAACTGCTTCAGCAATTTGCAGACGGTACCATTGAGTTGAACACAAAAGACCCGAAATACTGGCTCCAGCAGGTTCGGTTCTCAAAAAGAAATAACAAGAATGGAGATTATTCCCGCCGTGAGATGATCCAGATCCTCGAAAATATCGAGGACATCTATCTGGACGAGCCATTCCAGTTTGGTAATGACAAAATAGATGCTGCATTGGAGGTTCTGGATAAGCCGGTGAAGACCGTTTTAGATGAATTGCTCATCCAGCTTCTGACCGCTGAGCTAAATGTTGTAACCGGGCGGGGGACGAACTCTGTCGATTTCAATTTTGCATTGCTTGCCTACGGAGAAGAAGCAGCTGTTCAGGCTTCATCTGCAGCTAATGCCCCTAACCAGGTTCAGGGGTCTGTTGAACCACCGATCGCTTCGGCAAGCTCAACGGATGATTTTATATCTCAGGCTACTTCTCTGCTATCTTCTTTCAACTCGTCCGGTGGCGGCGGCGGTGTGGGAGGTAACTGACCGGTGATCATTCAGAATTGGATGTAGCTCAATTATGATGCGGAAACTACTACCATTACTGATACTGTTATTTATGCCTATGCGTGAGACGGAAGCCCAGGTTCTTCCGTTTACGCATTACACCCCTGATCGTGAGATCAATGCTTTACCATCAGCAGAGGTGCATAAAGTATATCAGGATCGTCTGGGATACATGTGGTTTGCGATCTACTCATCCGGGCTGGTCAGATACGATGGTGTTCAGCTTGAGATCTTTAATACCAGTGACGGACTTCGGGCGGTCACGGTTTGGGACCTGGAGGAGGATCCCTCCGGAAGATTATGGGTGAGTTCAAATGCAGGTCTGGTAGTATCTGAAAAACCGCTTCAGAATTATAATGCCGGAGAGAGAGTACGATTTGTCAGTGAAATAAACGGAGTGCAGATCATTGATCTGTCCGTTAACCATAATCGTATGGCTGTTGACAATAGCGGATGGCTTTGGGTCGGAACAGAAAATTCGGGAGTGGTCCGCTATCGTTTTGATCAGGAGGACATTTTGCAGGCAGATACTTTGTCAACCGGAGAAGGTGATAATAATATCACCGTAAGAGCTCTTACTTCACGATCCGACGGTTCCGTCTGGATATCTCTATTAAGCGGTGAGATCGTCAGATTTGAAAACGGGCAAAAAACGAACAGCTTCCGCACCGGAAGAGAAACTACTGTTAATGTTCTGTTTGAGGACCAAAACGGAGAGCTATGGGGAGGGGAAAGCGACGGAGATGTTTGGAAATTCGAAGCAGAAACCGGTTCTTTTCCGGTTTACAGCAGCGATCTGTTCAGCAATATTTCGGACATCGGTACTGATAAAGACGGAAATATCTGGATATCCAGTGAAGGTTCCGGAATCATGAAGATCAATGCCGGGGGTAATGGCTCATCAAAAGTATACAATCGGGTGAATGGGATGTTGAGTGAGATTGCCTTTTCAGTTTATGAGGACCGGGAAAGAAATCTCTGGATTGCTCAGTCTGGGGGAGTATCAAAGCTTAGATACAACTATATGGCTTTTCAGAATGTGACGGCTACTGCCCTTTCCGGTGAGAGACCGGTGCTTCCTTCTCCTTCTATTAATACGGTTATGCCTACTCCTGCCTATATAGATGCCAGTCCTTGTAGAATCTGGGCCGGAAGCTCGGAAGGAGGAATTGCATGTATCAACGAGGATTTTAAGTCAGAGTATATACAGCGCGAAGATGGGCTGACTGCAAACTGGGTAAACGGGCTTGCTTACGATCGATCCGGAAATTTATGGGTCGGAACCTCCAGGGGATTGAATAGTATTTCAATGAACGGATCATTCCCGCTGCAAGAGGCGATCAACAGACAAAGCAGATCACTCTTTGGTGTTTCTGCAACCGTTTCAACCTATGACGCGACGAGTGTGCTGGCGGTAGTAAAGAATGATATGCTGCGTATTTCAAATAATGCTGAAAAGACTGAAACGATCTGGTTCCCGGCTTATCAGGAAGTATATGCATTGGTGGATGATGAACTATATACTCTGGATGCCACCTGGGGTCTCCCGGCGGTAATATATCATGCAGCAGCTTTTGACGGCGAGGGATACCTGTGGCTCGGAACCAGAGATCGCGGGATCTTCCGAAGCCGTATTCCAATGACGGCCGAACTCTTAAAAGAGAATAATCAAATTGAAAACAAGGAAGAGTTCTTTGCACAGTGGTGGTCAATAGAAAATGGAGCTCCTACCAATCAGATCGAAAACCTTTTATGGCAAAATGAAAAGATGTGGGTCGGAACACCATCAGGATTACTTGCTTTAAATGCTCAGAACAAAAATGTGATCCATCAAATAACAACGGAAAATGGGCTGCTCGCAAATAATGCGACCAGTATGGCCTATTCAGAGGTCAGTCAAACATTGTGGGTAGGAACCAATCTTGGGATGGCGGAAGTGGATCCGGAAACAGGTGAGGTTTTGGATAATGTGATCAAAGCAGACGGCCTTGTTGACAATGAGGTCTGGTTTTACGGCTCAGTACAGATCGACGAAAGTGGGGTGATTTACTTCGGAAGTGCAAAAGGATTATCAGTTTATCGTCCATGGGAGGATCTTGAAAATGAAGTTCCGCCATTGGTCCGTCTAACCGAAGCAACATCTGAGGTGGTTCCAGGAGAGCGTAATGAGTATGGATTCGGTTATGCTGCATTAAGTTTTGGTTCAGAACAGCAGGTACAGTATCAGACGCGCCTGATCGGTTTTAATGACGATTGGTCTCCGCTAAAAAAAGAAGTGAAGGTGAATTTTACCAATCTCCCTGCTTATTTATTTCCCAAGACCTATACTTTTGAGGCTAAGGCTATGAATGAGAGCGGTGTGTGGTCCTCTGCACCACTATCTTACAGTTTCTCCGTTAATCCTGCATGGTGGATAACCTGGTGGGCTGCACTTATTTACCTGCTGGTATTTGGGTTAGGAGTATTTTTTGTGGACAGAGTACAGAGAAGAAGGCTCATTAAAAAAGAAAGAGAAGCAGCATTACTGAGGGAAACAGAGTTAAAGGCGGAAACAGCAATAGCACGGTCTAAGGCGGCAGAAGCACAAACCAAGGCCCTCGAAGCTGAGAATGAACTGAAAGCTACCGAGCTTGAAAAAGCAAGAGAACTGGAGAAAGCGTACCACGAACTGAAAAATACTCAGAATAAACTGATTCAGGCTGAGAAGATGGCCTCATTGGGAAGGCTTTCAGCCGGTATCGCCCACGAGATCAAGAATCCCTTAAACTTTATCAATAATTTTGCTGAATTATCGGTGGAGATCGCGGATGATCTTCAGGTAGCGATCAGAGAAAATGATGCGGATGAGATCGCATTTTTAACTAAAAACCTGAGCTTCAATACCCGTAAGATCGAAGAGCACGGAAAGAGGGCGGATTCAATAGTTAAGTCTATGATGCAGCATTCCAGGGGAGTCAATATGAACTTCCAGAATACCGATCTCAATGAACTGGTTGAGAGGTTTACCGAGCTGGCGGTTCAGGGAAAGAGAGCTAAAGACCAACAGATTCAGGCCAAAGTAACCATTGAAACTGACCCGGATCTTCCGAAGGTAAATCTCGTAGGACAGCAGGTAGGTCAGGTCATTCAGAATATTATTGAAAATGCGATGGATGCCGTTTGGAGTTATAAAAAAGCATCCGGAGAAAAAGAATATGATCCTGAAATCAAAGTGAAAACCAAAAAGGCAGGAGACCGGGCAAAGATAACCATCGAAGATAACGGGCCGGGAATTCCGGAGAAATCTATTGAAAAGATATTTGAGCCATTTTATACCACCAAGCCTACCGGTGAGGGTACAGGCCTGGGATTAAGTATCAGTTATGAGATCATTGCACAAAATCATAACGGCTCTCTGAGAGTATTCAACAAAAAAAAGGGCGGAGCCTGTTTCGAGATCGAATTGCCCTTTGAACAGAACCCGGATAGCTGATCGGAATTAGTGGGATTCTAAGTTTATTGAGTTCGATGCCTGCAAACAAATTATACTTTATTGCCCTGATCCCTCCTGAACCTGTGTACTCAGCGATCCACGAACTGAAACTGAAAGTTTCGGATCATTACGGGAGCCGGCAGGCATTGAAATCTCCACCGCATATTACACTGATCAGTCCATTCAGATCTGAAGAGAGCCGGGAGAAAGAAATACTGAATTTGATCCGGTACCATGAACCCGAAGTGCCGATTCATGTTACTCTCAGTGGTTTTGACCATTTCCCCGGTAAAGTCCTATTCATACATGTAAATGAAAATAAAGACCTGAATGAACTGCAGGCGAATCTTGAGCAAAAAGTCAGATATCATGAGGAACTCTTTAGTTACAATTATGATCCCCGGCCCTGGCATCCTCACATAACATTGGGTTTCAAGGACTGGAACAGAGAACAGTTTCGGAAAGCACAGGAAGAATATCAGAACAGGCTATTTGAGGCGCATTTTGATGCCCGGGAATTATATCTGCTCAAACATAACGGAAAGAATTGGGAAATTGCAGATTAAAGGAAAGCTCAGAAGGCAACATGTTGTGCTGGCAACTGTGAACAAAGGAAATCCTAATTAAAAAAATTAAACTGGTTGTGGATTAAAGAACTATCTCCTCACATAGTAGATCCTCCAGCTCAGTTTCCAGGTCTTGCCTCCGTCGCTTGAGGCTTCCCAATCCCAGGTAAAACTATCTTTACTGATATCATAGAACACCATTCTCGACATGCTGGTGCCCTGAGTTGTAACCTGTTCTTTGGTTTGAAAGATGCGTTTGGTTCCATCAGTTAAACCGTGAAGATCAATATATCCTCCGTTGTTGTCTGCCCATGCCTGATGCCAACCGTTACTTGGGTTGTATACAGAGATGCTTGTTCCTTTGAAACCGGCCAGCTGACCACTCAGTGCTTCAAAGTGCTCCTGGATTACTTTGCCATCCAGTGTTTTTTCTATAAGATTGATACCGGTACCTTCTTCACCGTTCGGATCGGTCCAGGTCAGATCCCATTCTCCGACCCAGAAATCGTAGTAAGAGGTTGGGTCATCCGGGAGTTCCTGAGCAGGAAGGGTTACCGGAAAAAAGAGTAAAAAGAGTATTAATGCAGATAAATATTTCATGAGCTCATGATTAATGCCTGTTTTCAGAATATGATGAGAAATGCTAAATAAACTTACGAATATATATGCGATCCGGGAGATCAGATTTGTTCGTTTAGTTCTTCTCTCCACTGGCGGAGTTCAGGTAAAGCTTTGAGCATACGGGATCCATACCAGCTAAACCACTCTCCATCTACTAGTTTTATGACGGATCCGGGAAGGATCTGTTTCAGTTCTGCAATATGTTTTTCCTTGAAGGGATAGGGCTCACTGCTTAGCAAGATCAGTTCAGGTTGAAGTGATAGCAGTTCTTCATCTTGAGTAACAGGATATCGGCTTTGCGTACCGAAAATATTTTTCAGCCCAAATAGCTCCATTATATGATGAATATAGGTGTCATTTCCAACCGACATCCAAGGGTCTCTCCATATCAGATAAGCAGCAGAGACGGATTCATAGTCAGATTCAGAGGGTAGCATCGACTGGATCTTATCCGTCATTATTTCTACTTCTTGAAGCTTCCCGGTAGCTCTTCCGATCCGTTTAATTTCCCTGAGGGCATCTTCGGGAGACTCTATCTGCGTTACAAGAACCTTAGTGAAATTCCGGAGCGCACATACATCCTCTTTCCTGTTCTCTTCCTTATTAGCGATTATAAGATCAGGATTCAGCTCACGGATCTTATCAATATTTGGGTTCTTGGTACCTCCAATGATTTCGATCTTTTCAATAGGTCCTTTCGGATGGATGCAAAACCGGGTTCGTCCAACGACCTGATCACTCAGGCCCAGATCATACAGCAGCTCCGTTAAACTGGGTACCAGCGAGACTATTCTTTGGTTATTTTGGTCAGACATAACGATCAATGATAGACTCAGCTCTTTCGGCATAGGCCGAACCAAAAAGATTGGCATGTACCAAAATGGGATATAAATTATAGAGGTGCAGGCGATCTTCGAATCCAGGTTCCTGAGGAAATGCATCATTATATCCTTCATAAAAGGCTTCAGGGAATCCGCCGAAAAGTCGGCTCATGGCAAGGTCCATTTCTCGATGACCATAATAAGTGGCCGGATCATAAATGCTTGCAGTACCGTCCTTTGTGAACATGTAGTTCCCGCTCCAAAGATCACCATGCAGCAGGGCTGGTGATTCGGCAGGAAAGAGGTGGCCTAAACGAGGATATAATTTCTGAACTTTTCTGAGTAAAGGCCTTCTTAGTTTTCCGGATTCTACGCCCATTTGGACCTGTTTTTCGATCCTTTCAATAGCAAAAAAATCGAACCAGTTTGAATATTGCCGGTTACTCTGAGTAAGACGGCCGATATAATTATCCCTTTCAAGCCCGAAACGATCGCTGCTATTTCTGTGTAAACGAGCCAGTGCACGTCCCATCTCAGCAGCAGAATTTTGCACTGCATTTCCTTCAGTGATCCAATTTAGTAACAGATGATCCGGACCTGTGTGCAAAACCTCAGGTATCACCAATCCGCAATCTGAATGTCGCAGTAACTGCAGTCCGTGTGCTTCGGCCTCGAACATATCTGCGGGTGTATCCTGGTTCCATTTCAGAAAACAGATATTTCCGTTATCGAACTGTACTCTCGAAGCTTTATTGATATCTCCTCCTGATACGGGCTCAGCACTGATCAGGGTATGTCCCAGTTTACTTTCGATACTATTTCGAATGCTGTCAGGGATCATCCTGGATGCTGTATATGAGCTTTTAGTTCATCTAACAAAGCTTCACTGCTTCTTTCCAGAATACGATATACTTTCTCGAATCCGTCCATTCCTCCGTAATAGGGATCCGGAACTTCCTTATGGTCTGGCTGAGGATCAAATGCCCTCATCATTCTTACTTTATGCGAGTACTGGTCTTTGCGGTCCAGAGAGAGAAGATTACGATAGTTCTCTGAATCCATTGCCAGGATGAGTTCGAAGTCCTCCAGATCGTTGTAATCAAATTGCCGGGCTTTTGAAGGCAATATTACGCCATATTGATTTGCTACCGACTGACTTTTAGAGTTTGCAGGTTCACCTACATGATAAGCGGCGGTTCCTGCTGAGTCTATATAAAAATAATCCTGATATCCTGCTTCCCGGACCTTATGTATGAACAAGCCTTCAGCGGTAGGGCTGCGGCAGATATTTCCCAGGCATACAAAACAAAGCCGGAAGGGGTCATCTTTGGTGATAGGACGAATAATGTCTTCGATCATAATACCTCATTTGTTCAACCGAAAGGTATTGCTTGTTCAAGACCTTTTCATCCTATTACTCACAATTAACAAAGATTTAGCACACTAGCTTACGTACAAGCCCATAATTTAATAAGAGAAACCAATACAGTCATTTGAATAATATTTTGTATATTTGGTGCTTATAACATTTCGCCTGAACTAAGTTTTTATGGCAAAGAAATTTGAAGAAATAAAGCAAGTAAACTATCCGAAATCCGAAGTTGAGATACTCAACTGGTGGAAGGAGCATAATATATTCAGGAAAAGCCTGACTACCCGTGAAGACGGGATTCCTTTTACCTTTTATGAGGGTCCTCCAACGGCAAACGGTAAACCGGGCATTCATCACGTTATGGCCCGGACCGTAAAAGATATGTTCTGCCGTTATAAAACGCTGAAAGGATTCAGAGTTGAGAGAAAAGCCGGATGGGACACACATGGTTTACCTGTTGAGATCGAAGTAGAAAAAGAATTGGGACTGGAAGGCCGCTCCCAGGTTGAGGATTATGGTATTGCTGAATACAATGCCCGATGCCGCGAAAGTGTGCTAAAATACAAGGATCTTTGGGATGAACTGACCTCCCGTATGGGATACTGGGTTGATCAGGAGGATCCGTATATCACCTTCGATAACCGGTACATTGAATCCGTATGGTGGGCCTTCAATAAATTATTTGAAAAAGGTCTGGTTTATAAGGGTTATAAGATCCAGTGGTACTCACCGGGAAGCGGCACCGTATTATCCTCGCATGAGGTAAGTCTTGGATATAAAGAGACTCAGGATCCTTCCGTTTATGTAAAATTTCCGGTAGACGGAGAAGAAAATACCTACTTCCTGGCCTGGACTACCACCCCATGGACCACCATCTCTAACATGGCTCTGACAGTGAATCCGGAGCTGACTTACGCTAAGGTGGCTCATCAGGGAGAGAATTATATTATTGCCAAAGATTGTATCGAGCAATCGCTGGGAGAGGAATACGAGATTCTCAAAGAATATCATGGCTATGATCTGGTCGGTGTTCGGTACCACCCGATCTTTGAATATGCCTACGAAGAGTTTGACCGTTCGGAAGCATGGAAAGTAATCCCTGCAGAATATGTTACTACCGAAGATGGTACCGGAGTGGTTCATACCGCACCGGCTTATGGTGCAGATGACTACGATTCCTGCCAGAAAGCCGGGATCCCGATGTTCAACCCCATCGACTCTGATGGTAAGTTTACCGATCAGGTTCCTGATTTTGCAGGTCAGTGGTTTAAGGATGCCGATAAAGATATAGCACGAGCCATCAAAGAGAAAAATCTCATGTATAAGCATGAGACCTATGTGCATAATTATCCTTTCGACTGGAGAAAGGGTACTCCACTGATGTCCTATCCGGTTGAATCCTGGTTCATCGAGACCACTAAGGTCAAAGACCGTATGGTTGAGCTGAATAAAAAGATCAACTGGAAGCCGGAAAGTACCGGAACCGGTCGATTTGGCACCTGGCTGGAAAATAATGTTGACTGGGCTGTTTCAAGGCAGCGATACTGGGGAACACCGATCCCGCTGTGGGTCAGTGATAAAGATCCTGAGTATGTAGAGTCGATCGGCAGTATTGCGAAACTGAAAGAAAAAGCCGGAATTCCGGAAGACGAAGAGATAGATCTTCATCGTCCGTATATAGATGAGATTACATGGGAAGGTCCTGACGGTGCTACCATGAGAAGGATACCGGATCTGTTGGATGTTTGGTTCGATTCGGGGGCCATGCCTTTTGCACAATGGCACTATCCTTACGATAACGATCATGAATTCAGCTATAATTATCCTGCTGATTTTATTGCAGAAGGCGTTGACCAGACCCGTGGATGGTTTTACACTCTTCACGCACTGGGAACCATGCTCTTCAATGAAGAAGCATATAAGAATGTGATCGCTAACGGCCTTGTTCTGGACGAGAACGGCGAAAAGATGAGTAAATCGAAGGGCAACAGTGTTGATCCCTTTGAGGTTATACAGGAATTCGGTGTGGATACCGTACGCTGGTATATGATGAGTAACTCATCCCCATGGGAAAACCTGAAATTCAGTATTGATGGCCTGAAAGAAGTTCAGCGCAAATTCTTTAATACGATCTTTAATACCTATTCCTTCTTCGCAATGTATGCGAATATTGACGGATTTACCTATTCCGGTACTCAGATTCCGGTTAAGGAAAGACCCGAGATCGATCAGTGGGTAATTTCCAGGGTAAATACTACCATCAAGGTGGTAGAAGGCTTCCTCGAAGAATACGAACCTACGAAAGCGGCTCGTGAGATAGAAGACTTTGTAGAGGAGCTGAGTAACTGGTATGTGCGCAGAAACCGGCGCAGATTCTGGAAAGAAGGCAACACACTGGATAAAACAGCGGCATATCAGACCTTATATGAATGCCTGCTGAATCTGACCAAAATGATCAGTCCGATTGCTCCATTTATGAGCGAATGGCTCTATCAGAGGCTTAATTCTGTAACAAATCAGGAGGAAGAATCTGTTCATATTTCCTTCTTCCCGACAGTGGAAGAGACAGCTATTGATAAAAATCTTGAACATAAAATGGAGTTGGCGCGTCTCATATCCTATATTGTGTTACGGATACGTAATCAGATTGAGATAAATGTTCGTCAACCATTGGCGCGTATCATCCTTCCTATTAAAGATGAAGGGGAACGTCAGGCTATCGAATCAGTTCGGGATATAATTTTGGAAGAAGTGAACGTAAAGGACATCCAGTTCGTGGATGATGATTCCGGTATTGTTCATAAATCAGCCAAACCCAACTACCCTGTTTTAGGGAAAAAGCTGGGTCCGAAAATGAAAGCGGTGGCAGCGAAAGTAAATCAGCTGACTACGGATCAGATCACTCAGTTCGAGAAAGAAGGATGGATCGACCTGGATCTTGGTGAAGACGGAATCATTCGCCTTGATCAGGATGGACTTGAGATCGTTCGTACCGGGCTGGAAGGCTGGACTGTTGAGACCGAGAAGGGTTTGAGTGTGGCGGTGGATACCGACCTTAGCCCTGAACTGGTACAGGAAGGCCTTGCAAGAGAATTTGTAAATCGTGTGCAGAATATGAGAAAGGAAGCCGACTTTGATGTGGTAGACCGGATCTCTGTAGGATTTACAGGTGACCAAAAAGTTAAAGAAGCTGTTGTTTCCATGAGCGATTACATCAAGAGGGAAACATTAGCAGAGGAATTACAATTAAAAGAACTCGAAGTCTCAGACTTCACAAAGAAATGGGAAATCGGAGAAGGGGAGTGTGAGATCTCCATCCGACGTAATATTAACTCCTAAAGCAGTCAGTTATGGCAACAAAAGAAAAGAAAGATGAGGGAAGAGTAAGTCCCTACAGCGATAAGGAACTAAAATACTTCCGTGATATCATCATAAAAAAACGGGACGAAGCCGAAGAAGAAATGGAAGCACTTCAGAGAAGCCTGCGCGAAAGCATGGAAAATGCCTCTGATGAATCTGCTTACTCTTTTCATATGGCCGATGCAGGAACCGATGCACAGGAGCGGGAAAAGACCTACATGCTTTTCAATCGCACCCGTAAATTCATCAAGTACCTTGATGATGCTTTGAAAAGGATCGAGAACAAGACCTATGGTGTCTGTAAAGTGACCGGTAAGAAGATCTCCAAAGGTCGTCTTGAAGCGGTACCGCATACTCAGCTGAGCATTGAAGCTAAACTGAAACGCAGATAACAGCAGGCTTGCACAAAAGAAATCTTTTAATACTCTTCATTCCGGCTGTTCTGGTGCTGTCTCTGGACCAATGGTCAAAATGGCTGATCCGAACTACGCCTGACCTTCAGAATACTACCATCATTGATGGGTGGCTGAGATTCTATTACACACAGAACCCCGGAATGGCTCTGGGAATTGAATGGCTTTCAACTCCTGTTATCAGTACCATAGCAATACTGGCTACATTAGGAATCCTCATATACATTCTCCGGGGTATAGAAAAAGCCAATACTGCATATTTATTATGTATGGGGCTGATTATCGGGGGAGCTTTAGGAAATATTCTCGATCGTATCTTTATGGGTTATGTGGAAGGCTACGGAGGGGTATTAGAGGGTCATGTTGTAGACTTTATATATTTCAGTCTTAAGATCGGTGACTGGACCGTATTTCCCTATATATTTAATGTTGCCGATATAGGGATCTCGGCTGCGATCATCGCTATGATCCTCTTCAACAAAAAAGTGTTCGGGGAGCATCATGTGGACGAAAGCACAACAACAGTAGAAAGTGAGTCCGGCGCGCCTGCCTCTCCTGCTCCGGAATAGAAAAGCCTGAAGCAAGAGTTATTCTCTTACTTCGCTCGGGATGACAGGAAGATCATTAGTAAATCAGACTCGGTCTTTCTTTCCTCTGATCTCGGACAGGTCATCTTCAAAGGGTACCTGACCTACGATCTCCAGCCCAAAACTTTTGATCCCGATCCTTTTGACCGGGTGATTGGTGAGCAGCTGCAGTTTACGTATCCCCAGTGAACGCAGGATCTGAGCACCCACTCCGTAATCTCTTGAGTCTCCCTTGACACTGCGCTCTTCTTCATCCTGCTCCTCAGGATTTTTCAGACTCTCAAGCTCTCTGAGCTGATTTACTAAGACGGATCCACGTTGATTGCGGTTCATATATAAAACCACACCTTTACCTTCTCTTTCGACCTGAAGCATAGCCTGGTGCAGCTGATCGCTGGTATCCTTGTTCCGAGCACCGAATATATCGCCAATCAGATTTGATGCATGAACCCGGGTAAGCACAGGCTCCTCTTTGGTCCAGGTTCCCTTGGTAAGTGCAAGGTGGATATCGCCGGTGAGTTTTTCCTCAAATGCCCGGATCTTGAAATCACCATACATGGTCGGCAGATCAGTATCCATGATCTCCTGCACCAGTGATTCCGTTTCATTTCTGTAGGCGATCAGATCTTTGATCGTGATGATCTTCATGCTGAATTCATCAGCAAGTTTCATGAGCTCAGGAACACGGGCCATTTCTCCGTCTTCTTTCATGATCTCACAGATGATACCAACGGGTTTGAGTCCGGCTAAACGAGCGAGATCAATGGCGGCTTCGGTATGTCCTGCACGGCGCAGAACGCCGCCCTCAACTGCAAGCAATGGGAAAACATGTCCCGGCCGGCGGAAATCAGTTGGTTTTGACTCATCACTGGCTATCTCTTTGATCGTATTAGAGCGATCGGATGCAGAGATACCGGTGGTGGTGAGCCGTTTATGGTCAACTGATATAGTAAAATTTGCCTCATCAGGGTCAGCACCTTCCTGAACCATATGGGAAAGATGAAGCTTCTTAGCTTTATCGCGGGTGATCGGGGCACAGACCAGTCCGCGCCCGTGAGTCACCATCAGATTGATGGCTTCCGGGGAAACCATCTCCGCTGCCATGAGGAAATCTCCCTCATTTTCACGGTCCTCATCATCCACGACAATGACCATTTTTCCCTCTTTGATATCCTGAATGGCTTCAGGTATGCTGTTGAAGCGGAACTCCTGACTCATATAACTAAACTTACTTGTCTTTTTTATCGGGCTTATTTGGGTTTACATCAGTGATGGCTGTTTTCAGAAAACGAACCTTAACACCGCTGTCCACTTCCACAAGAACCGAATCTTCATCAATAGAATTCAGAACGCCAATGATGCCCGCAGAAGTTACAAGCTTGTCGCCCTTCTTCATTTCAGAGACTTTATTCTGTATCTCCTTTTGTTTTTTGGACTGTGGCCGGATGATGAAGAAATAAAAGACCAGGAAAATACCGCCGAGGAATACCAGGTTCATAATACCGGCATTAGGGTCGTCTGGATTTCCCATCAGGAATAAAAGTGGTAGAAATTGCATGCTGTTAATTTAAAAGGGTTGGTAGTTCAGCTTTCAAAGATAAGGGTTTTGGCAGAGAAAGACGATGAAAAGCAATATTCCTGTTAACGAAGAAAAGAATATTCTGATAACAACTTATTATCGTGCAATGAGTCCAATAAATTAAGGATATGATCTGCAAGACTCATCATTAAAGTGGGGCTTATGTTGGTTCAGCCTCCGGCTTTTTTATGAGAAATATTTACCCACCCACTGTGTATTAATAGAAATAAATATTAAGGTTTAAGAGTAAAGCACTTTTGAGAGTTTAAGAAAATGGGGCTGGAGACAATTTAATAATTGAAAAAACCTTTGTTACATAAGCCAGAGCATATATTTATTCAATTTATAGTCTGAAGTGTGAATAATAGTGGTTTTTGGTACAGAGATTGCTACTGCGTAGATATAAAATCCTATAATTCATGGGTTGTAAATAATAGGGTTGTTGGTGCGGATTGATTTGCGACCAGGTCTGGATACGGACAAGTGGAGTGTTAGGCCTGCTCGCAATAAATACAAGTGATATGTCAAAGCTGACTACGGGTATAAATAGGGAACAGGGTGAACAATTAGAGAAAGGGATTTCCGGTAAGGAGGCTTTGTCCGTTGATGAACCAAAGGGCAATTTTCAAAGGATCGGAATTGCCTCTACATTCGACTGCAGTGAAACAGTGGACACCGTAAAGTTTTGGGCAGACATTCTGGGTGTACGGGTGGAGGTATGTGTTGATGAGCAAAACAGAGTGTTTCAACAGCTGCTAGATTCAAAGGGGGTGATAAAAGCAGATAATTCATTGAACGTTCTGATGATCCGGTTTGAAGACTGGGTTCATGATTATGAACAGGATTCAGAGGGTAGTCTTGATGAAATTATATTGGACAATGTAGAAAACCTGATCACAAATCTGATCGATAAGAAAGATAAATCTGCAAGTCCTTATTTGTTAATAATATGTCCGTGCGACCCTAAGGGTAAAGTAAATATCGAACTTGAGCGTACAATGACTGATTTGATACGGTCTGATCTCCAGCTTTATGATCATGTAATGGTGGCTGACCGTTTCGACGTTGATGAATTCTACCCGGTACGTCATTTTGTTGATCGCAATAGCGACCCGCTTAAACCATTCCTGTATAAGTCGGATTATTCTGTTGCTTTGGGCAGCATGATCATGAGAAAGATGAGAGCGGTATATAGGCGTCCATATAAACTGATCGTCCTTGACTGTGACCAGACACTTTGGAAAGGAAAGTGCAGCGAATCAGGTCCGAATGGTTTGCAACTTACCCGTAGCCGTCTGGCTCTTCAGGAATTCATGCTTGATCTGAAAGAGAGAGGTCTGGGGCTTTGCCTTTGTAGTAAAAATGCGAAGAACGACGTCATGGAGGTCTTCTCGGTAAGAAAGGATATGCCTTTAAAGGTTTCCGATTTTGTTAGTAACCGCATTAACTGGGATCCGAAATCGAACAATATTAAATCGATTTCTGATGAACTTAATATTGAACTGGAATCCATAATATTCCTGGACGATAACCCGGTAGAGTGTGCCGAAGTCAGAGCCAATTGCCCGGAAGTACTGACCATACAGTTACCTGAATCAGATGATCAGATCAGTAACTTACTGAAGCATATATGGGCATTCGACTTTGTTAAAACTTCAATGAAACTGGATGATCCTGAAACCCATTCAGACTCTGTTTTAGATGAAGGATTTCCATCAGAGTCAGACAATGGGTCATCACTGGTCGATTTTATTCTGAGTTTACAATTGGAGATCAGCATCAAGCAACTCAGGATTAAAGACCTGGTTAAGGTTGCGCAGCTTACCCACAGAGCCAGTCAGTTTAATTTTACGGGTATCAAAAGAGAGGCTCACCAGATACAGGATGCGTTGAACAGTGGTTTAATGAGTGCTTTAACCTGTCATGTAAAAGATAAAATGGGAGATTACGGGTTGATGGGTTTTGCGCTTTTTGGAGAGGATGATGAAAGACTTCTGGTAGACAGTTTTGTGATTAACTGGAGGGTAATGGGCAGGGGAGTAGAGCATCGTCTGCTTCAGGAGATTGGAAAAATAGCTCTGGAAAAAGGACTGAGTGAAGTTATGATCTATTTTAAAACCACCCCTCAGAATCAGCCAGCCCGCGACTTCATTGAAAGTGTGGCGGGGGAATATCGAAAAACTGATGAAAATGGTTTTATCTACACACTTCCTTCAGATTTCACAGCTAATATCCGGTTCAGGCCTACGGAATTAGAATCAGAACTTCATTCGGGTAAAGATGAAACCCGAAGTACAGATGTAGCCGGCCTGAGGCATATACGTATTTACAATTACATTGGAAATGAACTGAATTCGGTCAAAAAGATTCGGATGGAAATTGATAAGTGGAATGCTCCGGAAAAAGATAGTGAAGAACCGGAGGCTGAATTTGAAGAACTGATGACCGACCTGCAATCATACGTTTATTCTGTGTGGAGTACAGTACTGGGAATGGAGGAAATTGGGTTAGACGATAACTTTTTTGAATTGGGAGGTACTTCTCTGAAGAGTTATCAGATCATTACGGAGATTAAAAAACATTTTGAAGTAGACTTTCAAAGTACATTGATGGATGAGTTTCCAACCATCCGGATTTTTTCAAACATACTTGAAACCAAATTATTAAAAGAAAATAGTGGGTCTGAAGAAGTCGATAAGGGTTTTCGGGATATGCCTTCAGAAACTGATACAGACAGGGAGGTAATTTTCATATGACCACTGAAGAGCTGCTCCAAAATCTGGCTGATAGTGGAATTGTCTTAGAAGCTGAAAATGATAAACTGAAGATAAACGCACCTAAAGGAATCCTGGATAGTGAAAGAATTAATGAGATAAAATCGAGAAAAGATGAAATACTTCTTTTTCTCGACTCAGAGGATTCAGAAGTTTATCAAAATGGTGATAACCAGAGGAAGGTCAACGACCCTGCCCCCTTAACCTTTATGCAGAAATCCGTTTGGTTTCTGGAAAAATACCTGGGCAGAAACACTTCAAATAATCTGAGTGCCACTTATATCATTAGCGGAGATCTTGATAAAGATATTTTCCGCAAGAGTTTACAATATGTATACAAAAGACAGGAAGCACTCAGAATTATCATCAGGAAGGATGGAAATACAGTTCAGCAGGTTCTGGGTGATGAAATTGATTTGAACCTGGAAGAAAAAGACCTGACTACTGTAAAAGAGCCTTACAGAATATTTGAAAGCACGTGTCTTAATGCCCTAAATACGTACATGGATCCTGAAAAAGGTCCTCTTTTCAGGGGTTTGCTCTACGATCTTGAGGAAAATGTAAAAGGCTTTTTTGTGAACGCTCATCATCTGATTTTCGATGAATATTCGTTCAATATTCTTCTGACTGAATTGATGGACACCTATAACGCACTGTTAAAGGGCGAAGAACCTGAGTTGCCGGAATTAACCATTACCTATTCGGAATATGCAAGAGAATTGCAGTCTGAGCAGCATACGGAATCGGTTAATGAGCATATAGATTTCTGGAAAGAAGAGTTAAAAGATATGCCGGTGCAATCCGAGTTCCCAACCGACCGACCTCGCCCGGCTAAACCGGACTTTTCTTATGATGTGCATGAATTTCTGATTCCGGAAAATGAAGTAGTCAGACTGCGTGAACTGGCTGATGGTGAAGGGCTCAGCCTTAACGCGGTATTAATGGCACTTTATGCGGTGTTAGTATATCGGTACAGCGGTGAGGATGATCTGATATTGGGCACTCCGGTCTCACTACGAAACAGTGAAGATTTAGAGCCATTAATCGGGATGTTTCAAAATATTTTACCGGTCAGATATCAGGTATCAGCCGGGATAAATTTACGAGAGTTTTTAAAATATTCTGACCAACTACTACATAAATGTTTAAAGCATTCTGAAGCTCCTTTTGGATTTCCTGATAGCAACGGAATAAATAACCTTTACCCGTTTATCCAGCATGGGCTGGTTTATTACCCGGCATATGAAAGTGAAAATTCCTTTGGGGATATAAAGGTGGCGGAAAAGATGGTGGAATCTGCGATCTCAATGTTTGATCTGTTCTGGATTCTAAAGGAGAGAGAAGGGGATATCGCAGTCCAGATTGAGTTCAGTAAGGATCTGTTTGATACTGATACGATTATTCGTCTTGGTAATAATTTCTGTACTCTGATGAATGATGCTGCCTTAAACCCTGATAAGGACCTGTCTGACCTGGAAGTTATCTCAGAGCAGGAAAAAGGACAGTTGGATCAATGGAATTCGACTCAGTTCGACTATGGAGTGAATCGTAGTTACCAGCGCTGGATAAATGATTTAGTTAATGAATATCCCGATTCAACAGCACTGGTATTTGAAGATGGTTCGTACACCTTTTCAGAACTCAATGAAAAAGTAGAAAAAGTTGCCGCCTATCTGCATCAAGGAGGCATAAAAACGAATGATATTGTCGGTATTTATGCGGATCGGAATGAATATATGATGATCGGCATATTGGGAATACTACAGGCAGGTGCTGCATATTTACCTCTTGATCCAAATTATCCCGCTGACCGGAAAAAATTCATGGTAGCCGATTCAGGGTGTTCACTTATAATTACGGAAGAAAAGTACCGGAATCGTATGTCAGACCATGATACAGATCATCTTTATCTGGACACGGACTGGGAAAAAATTCAGGATACAAAGTTTGAATATACACTAACGGAAACCGGAGAGGATGACCTCGCATATATTATATATACATCAGGTTCGACGGGTACTCCAAAAGGCGTAATGGTTACTTACGGCAACCTCATTGCTTATTCTGTTTCAGTAATTGACTTCTATGAACTCAACTCAAATGATACAGGATTGCAATTTGGGACCATGAATTTTGATGTATTTATAGAAGAGATATTTCCCCCGCTTCTTGCAGGGGGAAAGATTGTTCTAAGGGACGAATCATGTGCACTTGGGGGAACCCCGTTCTGGAGCTTCGTTGAAAAGCATCAAATTACTTATCTGACGCTGCCAACTGCTTTTTGGCATACATTATGTACTCAGATCTCGAAAGATCATGTAGCAAAAAGCAATTCACTAAGGATACTGATCTTTGGAGGCGAGGACATGTCTGCAAACATGTTAGAGAAATGGCAGGCATATTTTGGTAACCGCATAAGATTATTAAATGTATACGGTCCAAGTGAAACCACTGTAACTGTGACGGCTTTTGAATGTCAGGATTTTGATACATCAAAAGGAAAAGTCCCTATTGGGAAACCCTTTAATAATGTTAAGTGCTATGTGCTTGATGAGAATAAGTGCCAGTGTCCGATCGGAGTGGTAGGGGAATTATATATCGAAGGCCCATTTGTGGCTAAGGGATACCTGAACAGAGATAAACTAACCCGGGAAAGGTTTTGTGAGCATTCATTTCCAGGGAAAGAAAAAACGGTGCTTTATAAATCAGGAGATATTGTAAAATATTTGCCGGATGGCAACATATTATTTGTTGGAAGAAATGATAATCAGGTCAAAATCCGTGGATTCAGAATAGAACTGGGCGAAATTGAATCCGTATTAATGCGTTACGAGGAGATAAGAGAGGCGGTTGTGATAGTACGTGAAGATGTACACCGCGATAAGAAAATTGCCGCATATGTGGTCCCGGAAGGTAATGACCTGGATGTCTTAAATTTAAAAGCTTCTTTGAGGAACGATCTTGCAGCACATATGATCCCATCCGCAATTGTTGTTATGAATGAACTTCCACTCACAAATAATGGTAAGATCAATCGGAAGATATTACCAGTGCCGGAACGTAAGGATATGACCGAAAATTCTGAGATCATTAGTCCTGAAAGTGATCTGCAGGAGGACCTGGCGTCTATCTGGAAAGATATTTTAAGTGTTTCTCCGATCAGCATTAATGACAATTTCTTCGAAATTGGTGGAGATTCATTGCTTGCTGTTCAGCTCATTGACAGAATAAGGTCAAAGATGGAGATCGAGCTGCCGCTTGCAGTATTATTTATTGCGCCTACCATCAGAAAGCTGGCCGGGGTTATAGAGGCTGATTATGATGAGCGGAAGATAACTTCCGGAGAACCTTTGGTGCCGATTAATGTGAAAGGAGATGAAATTCCATTTTTTTGTATTCACGGCCACCTTGGAAATGTTCTAAACTTTGTGACCCTGTCCAGGGTACTGGGAGAGAATCAACCCTTTTATGGTTTGCAGGCAATAGGTATTGAAGGAACCGAAAAACCGAAGACTGATATAGTAGAAATAGCATCACGGTTCCTGGAGGAAATAAAAACAGTGCAACCAGAAGGCCCTTATATGATTGGAGGGTATTGCTTTGGTTCTCTGATAGCCATCGAACTATCTAATCAACTACGACAACAAGGTGATGAAATATCTGAACTGATTTTTCTTGATCCTCAGCCTGAT